>CANQQU010000054.1 GCA_947626085.1 uncultured Oscillospiraceae bacterium | reverse complement strand
GGAGAGATTTGAAGACCTAAATTTGGCCTGCCGGTGGCAGGCCAACGCCGCCAGTGCAAACACTGGCGGCAACCTTAATTTGGAAATCTCTCTCACTTCGTCGTCGCGGACTCTGTATCGTTCGCGAGGACTTTTTTCAGTGAAAAAGCGCTTTCTACTTTTTCTTTTCCAACTTCTTTTTGGTGCCGTCGGGGTAGAGAACATAGGTGTTGTCCAGCTGGCCGGTGAGATTGGCCTTGACTGAGTCGATATAGATCCGGCGCAGCCGGTCCCGGGTGGCGGACTCCTCCGGCGTCAGAGGCCGCTCCTTCGCCGTTTTTGCCAGAGCGTTGATTTGAGCGATCACTTCCCGCATTTCCATAGGCTGCTCCTTACAAATACCGATGAATGATGACACTGACGCGTCCTTTTTTGGTTTGCCCGCCGACCTCGGCCAGCAGGATCTTTCCCAAGCCTCGAACGGAGACCTTGGCGCCCGCCGGCACCGGCCTGTCCCCGTTTTCCCGGGGGATCCCGTCCACTGCCACCCGTCCCGCCGCGATGTAGGAAGCCGCCAGTGTCCGGCTTACCCGGAAACCGGCGGAAACCACGCAGTCCAGCCGGAGGGAGGCCAAGGTATCCTTCAGAACCGCCACCTTTTCCTCTGGCCTTTTTACCTCCGCCAGAGGAACGGCGGTCAGGGAGAGACGGGTCCTGCCGGCGCTGGTGAGATTTTGCAGCAGATAGGGAGCGATCTCCCCGATGACGAAGAAATCACAGGACCCCTCCCCGGGATAGATGTCTCCCACGGTCTCCCGGGCCACTCCGGCCCCCATCAGCGCCCCCAAAAAATCCCGATGGGTCAGCGTCTCCCCGGCATAGAACGCCGCCCGGAGGCAGACCACCGGGCTTTCCGCGCCCATCAGAGAATCCTGCTCCAGATAGTCCGGCAGGTAGCACAGCATTTTCCGCTCCGCATCCTTGCGGCCGCCGAAAAAGACCAGCCCCTCCGTATTCCCAAAAAGGAACCGGGCCATCTCCTGCTCCGCCGGGGAGAGAAAGCAGGTGTTGGCGGGGATGTTCCGCCGAATCCCGGCGTCGATCTTGTCATAGAGCTTGGCAAGTAGCAGCCGGTCCTCGGGACGGCGGGCGATTTTTTCGATATTGGCCCGGTCCATGAGATCCCTCCTTTGCGGTATCTCTATTATACCAGAGGTTTTTCCTTTTGCAAGGAAATATTTCTTGTTTCCCGGGACCGTGGGGTGTATAATGGGGGAGAGAGGAGGCGGCGGGATGAAAATCGTCATCATCGGCGGCGGCGCGTCGGGCATGGCCGCGGCCCTGGCGGCGTCGGAAAATCCGAATACGGAGGTGCTGCTGCTGGAGCGGCAGGCCCGGCTTGGCCGGAAGCTGCTGTCCACCGGCAACGGGCGGTGCAACCTGAGCAACCTTCACGCCGCCCAGGGCGGCTACCATGGCGGGCAGTCCGGCTTTGTTCAGCCCGCGCTGGACGCCTTCGGACCGGAGCGGACCTTGGAATGGTTCCGGGGCCTGGGGCTTTTTACCGTGGCGGAGCCTTCCGGCCGGGTCTATCCCTATTCCGATCAGGCCAACTCGGTGCTGGATGTATTACGCTTTGCCCTGGACCGGCCCAATATTCGGGTCCTGACCGGGGTGGAGGCGACCGCTCTTGAAAAGCGTGACGATTTCTTTTTGGTCCATACGCCCTCCGCGTCCTATTCCTGCCAGCGGCTGATTGTGGCCTGCGGCGGCGCGGCGGGGGAGAAGCTGGGGGGCTCACGGTCCGGCTACCGGCTGTTGGCCTCCCTTGGCCATGAAATTTCTCCGGTGTTTCCCTCTCTGGTGCAGCTGAGATCCGGCTGGAGCGGCCTGGCCGCGCTGAAGGGCGTCCGGGCTAACTGCGCCGCCGCGATCCTGCGGGACGGAAAAACCGTGGCGTCCGGGTCGGGGGAGCTGCAATTCACCCAGTATGGCCTGTCCGGGCCGGTCATTTTTGACCTCTCCCGGGACGCCTGCCAGGGCCCGGGAGCCTGGACGTGCCGCCTGGACTTTCTGCCTCATATCTCTCGGGAGGCCCTGGTAGATGCCCTGGTCGCCCGGAAAAGTACAAACCTGCCCTGTGACGAGTTGCTGACCGGCATTCTCCACAACCGGCTGGGCCGGGTACTGGTGAAATCCGCCGGTTTGAGCGGAACCGCCCCCATCGCCGGGCTGGATAGCAGGGCGCTGGCCCAGGTCGTTCGACAGGTGAAGGCCCTCCGGGTGGACCTGACAGGAAAGCTGGGGATGGACGCCGCCCAGGTCACCGCCGGCGGCGCTTTGACGTCGGAATTTTCGCCGGAAACCATGGAAAGCCGCCGGATCCCCGGCCTGTTCGCCTGCGGCGAGGTGCTGGACGTGGACGGGGACTGCGGCGGCTACAATTTGCAGTGGGCCTGGAGCTCCGGTATTCTCGCCGGGACCTGGGCGGGAAGGAGCGGCAAATGATCCGTATTTCAGGCATTGCGTTATCTCCCGGCCACGACTCCGGAGCGCTTCTCCGGGAGGCTGCCCGGCTGCTCCGGCTGCCGCCGGCACAGATTTTGGAGACCCGGATCGTCAAAAGATCGGTGGACGCCCGGAAGAAACCGGACGTGCGCCTGGTTTACACCCTGGATGTCCAGGTGGGGGAGCGGGAGGAGCAAATTCTCCGCCGCAGCGGCTGCCGCCGGGCCTCCATTGCCAGGGATCCGGAATACATCCCGCCGGAGGCCCTGCCGCCGGGCGAGCGGCCGGTGGTGGTGGGCTTCGGACCCGCCGGAATGTTTGCCGCCCTGATCCTGGCCATGGCCGGCCAGCGGCCCTTGGTGCTGGAGCGGGGCGAGGATGCTTTTACCCGGCGGGAGAAGGTAAGCCGGTTCTTCCAAACGGGTCTGCTGGACCCGGAGAGCAACGTCCAGTTTGGGGAGGGCGGCGCCGGGACTTTTTCCGACGGGAAGCTGAACACCGGCGTCAACAATCCCCGGAGCCGCTGGATCTTGGAGCGGCTGGTGGAGGCGGGCGCCCAGGCGGACATCCTCATTGACGCCAAGCCTCACGTCGGCACCGATGTACTGGTGGAGGTGGTTCAAAATCTCCGCCGAAAAATCGAGGGCTTGGGCGGCCAGGTCCGTTTCCGGGCCAAGGTGACGGGCCTTTCCGTAAAAAGCGGCGCCCTGGCGGGCCTTCGTTTGGAGGGCGGCGAGGAGATTCCCTGCCGCCGGGCGATCTTCGCCATCGGCCACAGCGCCCGGGATACCTACACCATGCTCTGGAACCTGGGGCTCCCCATGGAGCCAAAACCCTTCTCCATGGGCGTCCGCATCGAGCAGCTTCAAAGGACCATCGACCTTGCCCAGTACGGCAGGCTGGACCCCCAGCTACCCCCGGCGGACTATAAATTGGTACGCCACCTGCCGGACCGGACGGTTTACACCTTCTGTATGTGCCCCGGCGGCTATGTGGTGGCCGCCGCCTCGGAGCCGGGAGGCGTGGTGACAAACGGCATGAGCAACGCCGACCGGGCGGGGGAGAACGCCAACGCCGCCCTGCTGGTTTCGGTGTCTCCGAAGGACTTTCCCGGAACCGACCCCCTGGTGGGCATGCGGTGGCAGCGCTCCATCGAGGAGCGGGCCTTCGCCCTTTCCGGAGGCTACCGGGCGCCGGCCCAGCGGGTAGGGGACTTTCTGGCGGGGCGGCCCTCGGCAGGCCCGGGGAAGGTGCTGCCCACCTACCGGCCCGGGGTGGCTTGGGGAGATCTGCGCTTGGTTTTGCCGGAAATGATCTGTGATGCCATGGCCCAGGCCCTGCCCCTGCTGGACGGCACGCTTTCCGGCTTCGCCGATCCCGACGGGGTGCTTACCGGCCCGGAGACCCGCAGCTCCGCGCCCGTGCGGCTCCTGCGGGGGGCGGACCGGCAGTCCGGCCTGGCGGGGCTTTACCCGGCGGGAGAGGGCGCCGGTTACGCCGGGGGCATTGTCTCCGCCGCCATCGATGGGATTCTGTCTGCCGAGGCGATCCTGGAGGCCATCAAGGAGGAACAGGCATAAATTAGGCAAGGTATGGGCTGCATACCTTGCCTTTTCATATGCCTTTAAACCCGCTGACCGCCCAGCCCAGCAGGGCAAGCTGGACGATCAAAATTGCCGGGACGCCGAGGGTAAATTTTTTGTGCAGGGTCTTGTGCCGGAACAGATACATCCCCGCCAGGACCCCCACGCTGCCACCGGCGGCCGCCACGCCCATCAGGGTGGCTTCCGGAATCCGCCAGCGTTTTTTTTGGGCCCGGCGCTTGTCCACCAGCATAAGCAGGCACCCGGCGGCATTGATTAAAAGCAGATAGATCCCGAAAAGCTGTTCCATATTTCAATTCCTTTCTGGAGGGGTGTCCTGTGAAAAGAGTATTTGTCTTTCTGCTTCTGGCGGCGGTGCTGTGCGGCTGCCAAAACAAAGAGACCTTTGAAACCGTTGACGATGTGTATGAAATCCCCGCTCCGGCGCCCATGGGCAAGGTGATGCTGGTGCTGCCCGGAGACGCCGCCGCCATGACCATGGACGGCGATCAAACCGATCAGCTCTACTTCTGCGGGGACGCTGTGATCACGGTGCAAATCCTGGAGTCCGGAGACCTGAACCGAACCATCCGCGCCGTCACCGGCTTTGAGCGGGATGCTCTGACTGTGGTGCAGACCGAGGAAGAGGGACTTACCCGCTACGACTTTGTGTGGCACGCCGCCGGGGAGGGAGGCGATGAGCTGGGCAAGGCCGCCGTTCTGGACGACGGAAATTACCACTACGTCCTCTCCGTCATGGCCCCCGCCGACCAGGCCGGTTCCCTGACGGAAAAGTGGGGCGAGATGTTCAGCACCTTCTACGTCGCCTGATATTGCGCCAGGGTCTGCCTGCACAGATCCTGGCATTTTTCCGCCACCTCCGGCGGATGGAGGATCTTTGCCTTGTCCCCAAAGCCAATGACCCAGCTCAGGAACATGGGCGACACCGCCACCCGCACGGTGAAGTGAAAATGCACGCCGTCCTCCTGGGGGATCAGCATGGTGTCCTTCCCAAACCGGTCCACCACCACATTCAGCAGGTCCCGGTGGAAGGACATTTTGACGTCCGCCGTTTCCCCGGCAAACATCTGGAACAGCCGGTTGGCGTGTTCATAGAGGGCCTGTCCGGTGAGCTCCGGGCAGGGCTTCCGCGGCTCCGGCAGGAGCCGGATCTGGCTCATCCGGTCCACCCGGTAAGAGGTGATGCCGTGGCGGTCCGACAGGGCCAGAAGATAGCAGTTTTCATTGTCCTGGCACAATCCGTAGGGGCTGGCGGCGTATTCCCGGTCCCGGTAACGGCGAACAGCGCCGTAGTCCCAGTCGAAATAGCGGAAAGCGATCTGTTTTCCCTGGGCAATGGCCTCCTGGATGGCGTCCACATTGTAGTAAATGGACTCGTTCATGCTCTTGACCCGGCCGGAAACCAGGACGTTGCGGCGCATCAGGCGGGCGTCGTGTTCGTTGCACAGGCTGCACAGCTTGGCGATCAGCTCCCGGGATTTTTTCTCTGTCAGAAAGCGGCTGGACTGGACCGCGTCGATGAGCAGCTTCAGCTCCGGCAGCTGGAAATTGCCGGATGCGATGTAGTAGCCCCCGTTTTTCCCGGGGACGGAGAGAATGTCGATGTCAAAATCCGTCAAAGCCGCCACGTCGGCGTACACCGTCTTGCGGTCACAGGAGATCCCATGGTCCCGCTCCAGCATTTCCAGCAGCTCCGCCGCTCGCACCGGATGCCCGGCGTGGGAATTTTTCCGCAGATAGTCCAAAATATAGAGAATACGCAGCCTTGGGTTTTCCGCTCCCGGCATTCTGATCGCCTCCCGTATTCGTACCATAAAGCGCGGCGAAAGAAGAATTGTTCCGCTTCTGCTATTATAGCACATCCGAGACAAAAGAAAAGGAAAATTTGCGTTTCTTGCGGAAATGTGGTACAATAACAAAAATCCTATCCCGGGAGGGGAATAAGCAATGTATTTGGGATGCCATCTTTCCGCCGCCAAAGGGATGTGTTCCATGGTTCAAACCGCCCGCTCCATTGGAGCGAACACCTTCGCCTATTTCACCCGGAATCCCCGGGGCAGCCGGGCCAAACGGGAGGACCCGGCGGACGTTGAAGCCGCCGGAGAGGCTATGGCGGCGCTTTCCTTTGGCCCCCTGGTGGCCCACGGTTCCTACACCATGAACCTTTCCACGGCGGACCCGGAGGACCGGGCCTTCGCCGCGTCGGTGCTGGCAGAGGATCTGGCCCGGGTGGCGGCGCTTCCGGGAAATTTCTACAATTTTCACCCCGGCAGCCATGTGGGCCAGGGCGCCCAGACCGGCATCGAACAGGTGGCGGACGCCCTCCGGGCCGCCATGGCGCCAGACTACCCCGTGACGGTGCTGCTGGAAACCATGGCGGGGAAGGGCAGCGAGCTGGGCGGCCGCTTCGAGGAGCTGCGGGCCATTCTGGACGCCGTGGGCAGGAAGGATCTGGGGGTCTGCCTGGACACCTGCCACGTCTGGGACGCGGGCTATGACCTTCAAAACCATCTGGACGCGGTTTTGGCGGAATTTGACCGGATCATTGGTCTGGACAGGCTCAAAGCCCTTCATCTCAACGACTCCAAGAATCCTCTTGGCAGCCGGAAGGACCGCCATGCCCGCATTGGGGAGGGGTATCTGGGTATCGAGACCTTCCGGGCGGTACTGCGCCACCCCGCGCTCAAGGATCTGCCCATGATCCTGGAGACCCCCAACGAGCTACCCGGATATCAGGCGGAGATCCAGCTGCTCCGGGGCTTGGACACAAAATCTTAAAGAAATCTTTTAGAATCGTTTCTTGACAAACCCGGACATAGTGTGTATGTTTAGGAAAAAGGAGGTGGGAGCGTGGAAGCGCTGCGGGAATTTGTCCAGTCCCTGACCCAAATGCCGCAAAGTTATGTAAACGTATATATGGCCCTTCTCCGCTACGCCGCTCCCATGCTGGCCTTGGTTCTGCTGCTGCGGTGCGCTGTGCCGCTGCTGAGCTTCCGGCGGGAGCCGGAGATCTGGGCGTGGCTCTGCGTTCAGGGTGGGGAGAAGCTGCCCATCACCCACTGGGAAAACGTCATTGGCAGGAGCAAGCTCAGCGATATTGTGATCTCCTTATCCACGGTTTCCCGGAACCACGCGGTGCTGACCAGGTATGACGACGGCAGCTGGACCATCTCGGATACCGCCTCCAGCGGCGGCGTGCGGGTCAATGGGCGGAAGGTGTCCATCTGCGCCCTGGAACCGGAGGATGTGATCTCCATCGGCGGCCTGGAAATGACCCTGGAGCCCATATCCCGGCAGCAGGAGCAGCGCCTTGCCCAGCTGCGCACCAAAGCCGCCTCGATTTGGAGCAGCCTGGGAAACGTGCTGCTGCTGTCCATTTTCCAATTTTTGATTGCGGTGTCCTACGCCATGGCGGGCGTGGAGGAGATCGGCACGGTCCTGACGGGATTTGCCGGGATCTTCCTGTGCCAGTGGGTGCTGCTGATCTTTTACTGCTGCATCCGCCGGACGTCCTTTGAGGTGGAGACCGTGGCCTTTTTCCTGTGTACCATGGGCATGGCGGTGATCGCCGCCACAGTGCCGGAGGAGGCCGTCAAGCAGCTCATCGCCATGATCTTAGGCGTTGCGGTGTTCCTGGTCGCCGGATGGTCCCTGCGGGACCTGGAGCGGGCCAAAAAGATCCGCTACCTGGCGGCTATCGCCGGGATCGGCTTCCTGCTGATCACCCTGGTCTTCGGCGTGACCTACAACGGCGCCCGGAACTGGCTGCGGATCGGCTCTCTGTCCATTCAGCCCTCGGAGCTGACCAAGGTTTGCTTCGTCTTTGTGGGGGCCTCCACCATGGACCGGATCATGAACAAGCGGAACCTGATCCTGTTTATCGCCTATTCCGCCCTTCTGTGCGTGTGCCTGGCGATCATGAACGACTTCGGCACCGCCCTGATTTTCTTCTGCGCCTTTTTGATCGTGGCCTTCCTCCGCTCCGGCAGCATCGGCACCATCGCCTTGGCAATTTCCTCCCTGGTTTTTGCCGGGGTAGTGGCGGTGCGGATCGCCCCCCACGCCCTCCGGCGCTTCGCCATCTGGCGGCACATTTGGGAGGACACCATGGACGCCGGCTACCAGCAGACCCAGGCCCTGATGTGTATGGCCTCCGGCGGCCTCTTCGGCCTGGGCCCCGGCAAGGGCTGGATGAAATACCTCTTCGCCTCGGAATCCGACATGGTTTTCGCCACCGTCACCGAGGAATGGGGCCTGGTGATGGCGGTGCTGACTGTTTTGGCGGTGGTGGCCCTGGCCCTGTTTGCCCTTCGGTCCGCGGCGGTGAGCCGCAGCGGATTTTACACCATCGGCGCCTGCACGGCGGCGGGCATTTTGCTGATCCAGGTGATCCTCAACGCCCTGGGCACCGTGGATATCGTGCCCCTCACCGGCGTGACCTTCCCGTTTTTGTCCAACGGCGGTTCCAGCATGATCTGTACCTGGGGCCTCCTGGCCTTTGTCAAGGCGGCGGACACCCGGCAGAACGCCAGCTTTGCCGTGCCGCTGCACCGGAAGAGGAGGGACCAGGATGAATAGAATCGCCCGCCGGGCCCTGGCCCTGCTGCTGCTGACCTTCGCCCTGCTGTTCGGCCTGTGCTTCTTTCTGTGGGAATATGTGACCCAGGCCGGCCAGTGGGTGATGCACCCCGGTTCTCCCCATGTCTATGACGAGGGACGCCTGGCCTCCGGAATCCTGACGGACCGGTCCGGGGAGCCGCTTCTGGACCTTTCCGGGGGCAGGACCTACCATGCGGATGCCCTGACCCGCCGCTCCACCCTCCACTGGCTGGGGGATCGGGAGGGGAACATCAGTATGCCCTTGTACGGCTATTACGCCCTGACCATGACCGGCTACGACCTGGTCAACGGGCTGTATCACTACGGCTCCCAGCCCGCGCAGATGCGGCTGACCCTGTCCGCCCAGGCGCAAAACGCCGCCCTGGAGGCCATGGACGGCCGCCGGGGCACCATCGCCGTGTACAATTACAAAACCGGAGCGCTGCTGTGCGCCGTTTCCACCCCCACCTTTGACCCCAACGATGTGCCGGACATTGCCGGGGACACCACCGGGGCCTATGAGGGCGTCTACCTCAACCGGTTTTTGCAGGTCAGCTATGTGCCCGGTTCCATTTTTAAGATCGTGACCCTGTCCGCGGCTCTGGACAGCGTTCCGGACATTCTGGACCACACCTTTACCTGCACCGGGGTCTACGAGATGGAGGGCGGGGAAGTCACCTGCGAGCGGGCCCACGGGGAGCAGGATCTGGAAACGGCCTTCGCCAACTCCTGCAACTGCGCCTTTGCCCAGGTGATGGAGCTGCTGGGCGGCGACACGCTGGAGCGGTATGTGAAGCAGCTGGGCATTTTGGAGCCGGTCTCCTTTGACGGCTTCACCTCCGAATCGGGCAATTTCGACATTCAGAACGCAGCCCCGGTGCAGATCGCCTGGAGCGGCATCGGCCAGCACAACGATCTGATCAATCCCTGCCGCTACCTTTCCTTTGTGGGCGCGGTGGCCAACGGAGGGGCCGGGGTGCTGCCCCACCTGGTGGACGGGGTGGAGCTGGGGGGCAGGGAGGTTTACACCGCCCAGACCCAGCGTGAGGAGCGGATCCTCTCCATCCAGGTGGCCAGAACGCTTCAGGAATATATGCGCAACAACGTGGTAAGCAACTACGGGGATGAGAATTTCCCGGGCCTCACCGTCTGCGCCAAGTCCGGCACCGGCGAGGTGGGCTCGGAGCAGCGGCCCAACGCCATGTTCACCGGCTTTGTCATGGATGAAGAATACCCCCTGGCCTTTTTCGTCGCCGTCGAGGACGGCGGCTACGGCAGCCAGGTCTGCGTTCCCATCATTTCCCAGGTCCTGGCGGTCTGCAAGGAAGTCCTGGACGTCGATCCGTTCTAATCGATGCCACCCCCGCGTACAATGGGCACGGGGGTGGTATTATGCTCTGGCGGCGAGAGCACTGCGGATGTCTGGCATTTGCCTTCGGGGCAGGGCTGCTGATCGGCGCGTGGCTGGAATCCGGGATCCTGTGCAGCTGCATTGGCGTGGGCGCCATTGCTTTCGGCGTGTGGATTCTTTTGAAAAAATAGTGGCATAAACTTGTCCCGGGCGCAATACAATGGAACAGACACCATGTAAGGAGTGATTGCGCTTGGAATTGCAGTTCAATCAAACGGCCTGCCAGTGCTTGCGCCAGGCGGTGTGGGAAGTCAAGGAACAGGAGCAGACCCAGGAGGTGCGGCTCCCCGACGCCATGCCGGACATTGGGAAGGTGCTGGGCGCCTGGGGCCAGCCGTTGATCCGAAGCAAGGAGTGGCGGGGGGACGGGATGACGGTCTCCGGTGGAGTGATGGTCTGGATCCTCTACGCCCCGGAGGACGGGACCTCCTGCCGGAGCGTGGACGCCTGGATTCCCTTTCAGATCCGTTGGGACTTTCCCCAGACCCAGCACGACGGCTCCATCCGTGCGGCCTGTCAGCTTCGCTCGGCGGACGCTCGCTCCACCTCTGCCCGGAAGCTGATGGCCCGGGTGAATGTCAGCGTCATGGGGGAGGCGGTGGAGCCCTGGGAGGCGGAGATCTCCACCCCGGGAGAGATCCCCGGGGACGTGGAGCTGCTGAAAAAGACCTACCCCATCACCCTGCCCCGGGAGGCGGGGGAGAAGGCCTTCGTGGTGGAGGAAGAGGCTCAGCTTCCCGCCTCCGCCCCGGCGGTGGAGAAGATCCTCCGCTACTGCCTGCAGCCGGAGATCATCGATCAGAAGGTGATGGCGGGAAAGGTGGTTTTCCGTGGAGAGGCGGCGGCCCATGTGCTGTACCGGGCCCAGGACGAGAGCCTGCAAACCTGGGACTTTCGGGTGCCCTTCTCCCAGTACACCGACCTGGAGCGGGAGTACAGCCCCGAGGCCACGGCAAAGGTCACGCCGGCTCTCACCAGTTTGGAGCTGGAAGCCGGCGAGGAGGGGCAGCTTCGGCTGAAGGCCGGCGTCACGGGGCAGTATACCGTCTATGACCGGCAGATGGTGGAGATCGTGGAGGACGCTTACAGCCCCCGCCGGCCCGTGACGGCCCAGACGCAAACGCTGACCCTTCCGGCCCTGCTGGAAAGCAGGACGGAGGACTGCCGCTGTGAAGGCCGGATGGACACGGAGGCCTCCCAGATCGTGGACATGGCCTACTATCCCGAGACGCCCCGCCTCCACAGCGGAGAAAACGGCGGGGAAGTGGAGCTGCCAGGAACCTTCCAGGCCCTCTATCTGGACCCGGAGGGCAATCCCAGGTGCGGGACGGTCCATTCGGAAACCAGAGTGCCCTTCCCGCTGGACCGGGATTGCCGGGTGGAGGCCGTGGCCTGGCCCAGCGGCTGGCCCCAGGGAACCGTTTCCGGGGGGATCGATCTCCGCGCGGAAGCGGTATTGGAGCTGGATACCAAGGCCCAGCAGGGCTTTCCAATGGTCACGTCCCTGGAATTGGGGGAGGTCGTGGATCCGGATCCTGCCCGGCCCAGCCTGATCCTCTGCCGTGCCGGGGAAGGGGGACTCTGGGAGCTGGCCAAGAGAAGCGGCGCCACGGTGGAGGCCATCCGCAAGGCCAACCACCTGACCGACGAGCCCCTGGTGGATCAGCTGCTGCTGGTGCCGGTGATGTAAAATTAAAAAAGGCCGCCGTCCTGTGGGAGAATCGGGACGGCGGTTTGGCGGTGTCGCAAAAGGGGAAAATCTCCGCCTGACTGTAAGCATAAGACAGATGCCGGGTCGAAAGCAAGGGAAAACCGTCGGGAAGACATGAATTTCCCCCGGGGGGTTGTCAATTTTTTAAATTAGTGGTATAATACGTTAGAAATATTAACACAGAAGGTGTAAGCAATGACAAAAATCGACATTTATTCCGGCTTCCTCGGCGCCGGCAAGACCACCCTCATCAAGAAGATGATTAAGGAGGCCTATCCCGGGCAGAATCTGGTGCTGATCGAGAACGAGTTTGGCGAGATTGGCATCGACGGCGGCTTCCTCCAGGACGCGGGCATACAGATCACGGAGATGAACTCCGGCTGCATCTGCTGCTCTCTGGTGGGGGACTTCGGCCGGGCGCTGCGGAAGGTGATCGAGCAGTACCATCCCCAGCGGATCCTGATCGAGCCCTCCGGCGTGGGCAAGCTGTCCGACGTGATCGCGGCGGTGAACAAGGTCACCGGCCCCGAGGTCAGCCTGGGCTATACCGTGGCCGTAGCGGACGCGGGGAAGGTCAAGGTGTATATGAAGAACTTCGGCGAGTTCTACAACAACCAGATCGAGACCGCCACCACCATCGTCCTGTCCCGCACCGACTCTGTTTCCGAGGAAAAGCTGGCCGCGTCCCTGGAGCTGATTCGGGAACACAACCAGCAGGCCACCGTGGTAACAACCCCCTGGAAGGAGCTGACCGGGGCACAGCTGGTGGAGGCCATGGAGGGCAAAGCGTCCCTGGCCTACGAGTTGGCCAAGCTGGAGCTGGAGCGTCTGGCCGCCGAGGAAGAAGACGAGGACGAGGAAGAAGAACACGAGCATCATCACCATCATCACGACGATGAGGACGATGAGGACGAGCATGAACACCACCATCACCACCACGATGACGATGATGAGGAGGAGCACGAGCATCACCATCATCACCATCACGATGACGACGACGATGAACACGAGCATCATCATCACCACCATCATCACCATGCCGACGAGGTTTTCACCTCCTGGGGCGTGGAGACGGCCAAGAAATTCTCCGCTCAGGAGATCCAGGCCGCGCTGGAGGCCCTGGATTCCGGCAGCTTCGGTACGGTCCTCCGGGCCAAGGGCATCGTGCCCTGCACGGACGGCGGCTGGCTCCACTTTGACCATGTCCCCGGCGAGGTGGATGTGCGCGCCGGCTCCGCCGCCGTCACCGGCAAGCTCTGCGTCATTGGCTCGGAGCTGAAGGAGGCGGAGATCGCCAAGCTCTTTGGTGTGTAATTATGGTGCAGATCCCGGTCTATGTGTTCACCGGCTTTCTGGATGCCGGCAAGACCAAATTTATCCAGGAGACCTTGGAAGACCCCCGGTTCAACGCTGGGGAGCGCACCCTGCTCCTGCTCTTTGAGGAAGGGGAGGAGGAGTACGATCTGACCCGCTTCCCCCATCAAAACGTGTACCTGGAGGTCCTGGACCAGGAGACCGTCACCATCCAGCAGCTTCAAACCCTGGCTAAAAAGCACCGGGCCGAGCGGGTGGTGGCGGAGCTCAACGGGATGCAGATGGTGGGGGACCTCTATTCCCGGTTCCCGGAGGACTGGGCCGTGGCGCAAGAGATCCTATTCGCGGACAGCACCACCATTATGGCCTACAACGCCAATATGCGGAACCTGGTGATGGACAAGCTGGTGGGCGCCCAGATGGTGGTCTACAACCGCCTGACCCCTGGGGCGGACACCATGCCGCTGCACAAGCTCTCCCGGGCCGCCAACCGCCGGATCGATATCCTCTATGAGTACACCGACGGGACCTCCGCCTATGACGATGTGGAGGACCCGCTGCCCTTTGACCTGAACGCCCCCATTGTGGAGGTGAAGGACGAGGACTATGCCCTGTTCTACCGGGACGTGACGGAGGAACCCAAGAAATACGACGGAAAGACCGTCCGCTTCAAGGGCCAGACCGCCATGCTCCGCCGGGAGAAGAACGGCATGTTTGCGCCGGGCCGGTTCGTCATGACCTGCTGCGTCCAGGACATCCAGTTCTGCGGCATTCCCTGCCGGTATGCCGACGCCCGGCGGCTCCGGCCCCGGAGCTGGGTCATGGTCACGGCCAAGGTCAGCGCCCAGCGCCACGCCCTGTACAAGGGGAAGGAGGGGCCCTTCCTCACCGCCATTTCCGTGGAGGACGCCGCCCCCGCCGACCCGGATGTGGCGACCTTCTGATGGAAGCACCGGACAGCGGAAAAAGCGAATGACGGCATGACTTTTGTCATGCCGTTGCTTTTTTTCCATTCCTATGTTATACTTACAAAAATGAAAGGAGGGACGCCCATGTACCAGCCCCTCGCGGACCTGCTGCGGCCCACCAGCCTGGACGAGATCTACGGCCAGGAGCATATTCTGGGCAAGGACGGGGTCCTTCGCCGGCTGATCGACGCCGGCAGCGTGCCCAACATGATCTTCTACGGCCCCAGCGGCACGGGCAAGACTACCGTTGCCAAGATCATTGCCCAGCGGACCAACCGGGCCCTCTACCAGCTCAACGCCACCACCGCCTCCACGGCGGATATCAAGGGCATCGTCGCCCAGTTGGACACCTTCATGGCCCCGGACGGGGTGCTGCTGTACTTGGACGAGATCCAGTCCTTCAACAAAAAGCAGCAGCAGTCCCTTTTGGAGTATATCGAGAACGGCAAGATCACCCTCATTGCCTCCACCACGGAAAACCCCTATTTCTACGTTTTCAACGCGATTTTGAGCCGTTCCACCATTTTCGAGTTCAAGCAGATCTCCGCCGAGGCGGCGCTGAAGGCCATTTCACGGGCGGTGGAATTTCTGGAAAAGCGCACCGGTCTTACCGCCCAGGCGGAGCCGGGGGCCTTGGAATATATCGCCGGGGCTTGCGGCGGGGACCTGCGGAAGGCCATGAACGCCGTGGAGGTCCTCTTCTCCGTGGGCAAGGTGGAGGGGACGACCCTCCTGATCACCTTGAACGACGCCCAGACTGTCACTCAGAAGAGCGCCCTCCGGGCCGACCGGGACGGGGACAACTACTACGATCTCCTCTCCGCCCTCCAAAAGTCCATCCGGGGCTCGGACCCGGACGCGGCGGTCCACTATCTGGCCCGGCTTCTGGAGGCGGGGCAGATGCCGTCGGCCTGCCGGCGGATGATGGTTACAGCCTGCGAGGACGTGGGGCTGGCCTATCCCATGATCATTCCCATCGTCAAGGCGGCGGTGGATATTGCC
>CANQQU010000053.1 GCA_947626085.1 uncultured Oscillospiraceae bacterium | reverse complement strand
TTTTGCTTGCTTTTCCAAATATTTGCAGAAGAATCCCTGTTTTCGCTTCTTGAAAACAGGGTTTCTTTGACAGACTGCGTCCCCGGCTGTTTTCAGCCGGGGACAACATTTGTCAATCGCCGCGTTCCTTGGGACGGGTCTTCCAGATCAGGCGGCCACGGTCCTTTTCCGGGAAGGGCCGGTCCGGCACCTCCAGAACGTACCGCTCAGAGACGTTGATGACCTGGGCGCCGTTATACTCGAGAACTCTGGGAATGTTCAGACCGTAGCGCAGATGGACATGGCCATGGAGCAGATAAAGCGGATGATACCGGTCCAGCAGCTCCCGCAGCGCCGCGAAGCCCCTGTGGGCCGGGTCCTCCGCGTCTCCCAGCCCCCTGGGCGGGGCGTGGGTCACGACGATATCCACCCCGCCGGCGCGCCAGAGCGCCAGCCGGAGCTTGGCGATCCGGCGGCGCATCTGCTCCTCAGTATACTGCTGCTCCCCGGGGTGATACCGGAGGCAGCCCCCCAGGCCCAGGATCCGCAGACCGTTGTACACCACGATCTGCCCGTCGATGCAGTCACAGCCCTCCGGCGGGGCGGAGCGGTAGCTCAAATCGTGGTTTCCGTGGACGTAGAACAACGGACAGCGGGCCATCGTCACCAGAAAGGACAGGTAATCCGCTTTTAAGTCCCCGCAGGAAAGGATTAGATCGTAGTCCTTCAGCCGTCCGGGGACGTAGAAATCCCAGAGCGCCGGACTCTCCTCATCGGAAACCGCCAGAATTTTCATGCCGGTCCCTCCTTTTTAAGAGGGATCTGCTCCCGATGGAGGCCCAGCTCCCGCACCAGGGCCTGGGAAACCGGCAGCACCTGGTCAAATTCCGGGATAACGCCCTCCACGTTCTCGCACAGCCAGTCCATGTGCAGCAGGTCTTCCGGAAGAAAGCCGGTTTCCCCGGTGTTTTTCACCGTGCCGTCCTGCGCCTTTACCTGGCGGCGGAAGGGGTCCAACCGGCCGTCCCGCATGTCTCTGGCCAGCAGCCGGGCCAGGGCCCGCAGGCTCTCCGGCACCCGATCCGTCAGCTCCACGTCGATCACGCCGCTGTCCATGCCCCACCAGTAGTTCAGGGCCTCGGGGGCGCCCTTCTTCTGGGGCCAGGTCCCCGCCAGGATGCTGCGCACCACGTTCTCATACAGCTTCCCCCAGAGCCAGCAGGGAGAAGCAAGGGGCACCAGGGCGCCGCCGGCCTCCGCCATGAAGGTGCCGTACTGGCCGTATTCCAGGTACTGCCGGTCCTTCACGGGAATGTCCCGGTTTGAGATCACCCGCACCCCCCGTTCCAGAAGCCGCGCGGTGGCGTCCCCAGGCAGGCAGGACCATTCCAAGATGATCTTTGCCCGGGGATTGGTCATCTGGGCCCCCAGGGCAAAGGCGTTGATGGAGGCGGGCACCCCCAGAATGGGATAGGAGCCCACATAGCCCACCAGATCGTTCCCCGCCAGGGCCCCGGCAATGGCGCCGGTGATAAACTTCCCCTCGAAGATCCGGCAGTAGTAGCTGCGGACGCTGGAAAGGGGCGAATCTGCCGAGCAGTTCAGAAAGTGGATCTTCGGATATTTCACGGCGGCCTTCAGGGTGGGCCGGAGCAGCTGGGGTGTGGTGGTGAATACCACCTCGGCCCCCTCGCCGACGGCCTGGTCCAGCAGCGCCTCCGCCTGCTCCGGCGAGTCGGCGTAAAAATAGCTGCGGACCGTGACCTTTTCCTTCAGCGTCTCCTCCAAATAGGCCCGGCCCCGATCGTGGCCCCGGGTCCAGGTGCTGGTCACCGGGTCCCGCTGGTGGACGAAGGCCACATTCAAATGCTCTCCCGTGATCAGCTTTCCCAGCAGGCTCTTGCTGCCCCCTGCGGGGGCGTCGGTACGAACCTTCACGGGATTCTCCTCCGCCCCGGCCACCACGTCGGGCCAGAGGCCGGAGAGGGTCTTTTTCAGCTCCTTGCCGGTCAGTTGGCCCAGGTCCTTAAAGGGATAGAGCTGGAGCCAGAGAAGCAGAGCCTCCTCCGGCTTCGCGCCGTTCTTGCCGCCGCCCAAAGCGTCGAAAGCCTCCCGGAAATAGTGGAAATAGGCCGACACATTCCGCCGTTCCTCAGGCTGCCAGGGCTCCCCGGGGGCCTTCCCCAGGAAGGACAGGAGCTTGGCATAGTCCCCCGGCCGGCGGAACTGGAAATCGTAGAGCTTGGAATCCTTGTAAAATTCCAGAAATTCCTGATAGGCCTTGAGCTGGGGCGTGTCGAAGCTCCTGGGCAGCATCCGGCGGACGGTGCTGGAAATTTTGACCGCGCCGGAGGATTTGAGAACGCTGAGGCGCTTGTTCCCCTCCTGGACGTAAAAATCGCCTAAGTACTCATAACACAAGATCGGGTCCCGGATGCCCTCGTCGCTCATCTGGGCCTTGCACAGGCTCATCCACTTCCCGGCAAACTCGCTGTCCGGGTCCAGCAGAGGGTAAAATCCGGCGCTGAAGGCGGAGATCCGCCCGGCGGTCTTCACCCCCACGATCCGGTCCACCGGAATGTCCTGGGCCGGCAGATCCTGGACGGTCAGCTGGCCCTCCGGAAGAATGGCGTCCAGCACCTTGGGATAAGGGTCTAAGCCGGCGGCGGTCAGCTCCCGAAATTCCTTCTGGCCCAGGCGCAGGGCGGCCAGATACTCGTCTTTCACATTTTCCAGATACATAGCCTTCTCCTAAGGGTTGTAAAGCTTCAGCGTCCCCCGGATGCCGGGAGGCGCTGGGATTTTAGATTTCCTGACGGCCCTCCAGGGCCCGGGAAAGGGTCACGTCGTCGGCGTATTCCAGCTGGCTTCCGGCAGGCACGCCGTAGGCCAGACGGGTGACTTTGACCTCCAGGGGCCGGAGCAGCCGGGAGATGTACATGGCGGTGGCCTCCCCCTCGGTGTCCGGGTTGGTGGCCATGATGACCTCCCGTACCTTGCCGGCGGCCACCCGGCTTAGCAGCTCCTTGATCCGGATATCCTCCTGGGTCACATGGTTCAGCGGGGAAATCACCCCGTGGAGGACGTGGTAGACCCCGTCGTACTCCCGGGCCCGCTCCATGGCAATCACGTCCCGGGGCTCCGCTACCACGCAGATGGTGCCGTGGTCCCGGGTATCGTCGTCACAGATGGGACAGATCTCCCGATCCGTCAGATTTTGACACACCGGACAGGTGTGGATCTCCTCCTTGGCCGCTAAAATGGCGTCCGCCAGGGCTTGGGCGTCCTCCATGGGCAGGCTCAGCACATGAAACGCCAGGCGCTGGGCGGTCTTGCCCCCGATCCCAGGCAGCCGGGCGAACTGATCCGCCAGCTCCTGGAGCGCAGCGGGAAAATACTGCATGGCGCCTCCTTAGAACAGACCGCCCAGGTTCAACCCGCCGGTGAGGCGGGACATGGAATTGGCGGAGTCCGCCTCCGCCGCCCGGAAAGCCTCGTTCACCGCGGCGATGATCATGTCCTGGAGCATCTCCATATCGTCGGGGTCCACCGCCTCGGGCTTGATCTCCAGGCCCAGCAGCTGATGCTTGCCGCTGACTGTGGCTGTGACCATGCCGCCGCCGGAGGTGGCGGAATAGGTCTTGTTTTCCAGTTCCTCCTGGATGCGCAGCATCTCCTGCTGCATTTTTTGGGCCTGCTTCATCATCGCGGCCTGATTCATGCCGCCGGGCATTCCCCGAAATCCGCCTTTTGCCATGATAACAACTCCTATTCTTTATTCTTGAATATGCACGATCTCCGAGTGATCCCGCCCGAATCGGAGCAGCCGCTCCATGGGGCCGTTCTGGGCGGGTTTCGCCAGCTGATCCACCGCGATGGTCTCCACCCGGCGGCCCAGAATGGCGCCGGCCTTCTGGCTGACCAGGCTCAGGATCTCGGGCTTGTTCACCAGCTCATAGGTGAAGGTGTTGGCGCACCGCAGGACCACTTTTCCCTTTTCCACGGCGCCCTGTACCGGCGCGTTGGCGGTGGCGGCAAAGAAGCCGGACACCGGCGGGGACAGAGCCTTCCGCACCGCGGCAGCCACTTCTGTCCAGAAGCCCAGAGGGACCTCCTCCGCGGGAGACGCGGGTTCGTCCGGCTCGGACTTTTCCGCTTCGGTGGGTTTCGCCGGTTCCGTGGGGACGTTCTTTTGGGCGGCGGGAGCAGCCTGCTTGGCAGTTTGGGGGGCGGGCTGGGGAAAGTCCCCGGTGGAAAGCCGCTCCTCCAATCTGGACAGCCGGGCGTTTAGAGCCTGGGCGTCCAGGGACAGCTCCGGCTGGCACAGCTTCAAAATACACAGCTCCACGTCCATCCGGCGGCTGGCGCTGCGGACGAATCCGGCGGCGCAGGACTGCACCTCCTCCAAAATCCGCATCAGCTCGCCGGCGGTGAACCGCTTTTCCAGAGCCAGGGCGTCCTGGTCGTCGGCGACGCCGGAGAGCATGGGAAGGCCCGCGTTTCCGGCGGTTTTCAGCACCAGCAGGTCCCGGGTCAGGCAGGCCAGCTCGTCCAGCATGGCCCCCAGATCCTTGCCCTCGGAATAAAACCGGCTGTAAAGGGCCAGCGCCCCCTTGGCGTCCCGCTGGGCGATCCGGTCCATGAGGCCGGCGCAGTCCTGGATTCCGGCGATGCCCAGGCAGTCATAGACCCGCTGGGCGTTCAACTCCCCGGTGGTGGCGGAGGCGCACTGATCCAGCAGGCTCAGGGCGTCCCGCATGCCCCCGTCGGCCAGACGGGCCAGCACCCGGGCGGCAGAATCGTCCAGATCGATATTCTCTTGGTAGGCCACAAATTGCAGCCGAGCGGCAATTTCCTCCGCGCCGATGCGCCGGAAGGAAAACCGCTGGCACCGGGACAAAATGGTGGCGGGGACCTTGTGCAGCTCCGTGGTGGCGAGAATGAACAGCAGGTGCTTAGGCGGCTCCTCCAGGATCTTCAGCAGCGCGTTGAAGGCGGAAATGGAGAGCATATGCACCTCGTCGATAATATAAACCCGCATTTTCACCTGGGAGGGGGTGTAGACCGCGTCCTCTCGCAGATCCCGGACATTGTCCACACCGTTGTTGGAGGCGGCGTCGATCTCCAGCACGTCCATGCAGGACCCTTCGTCAATGGCCCGGCAGGCGGCGCAGCGGTTACAGGGATTGCCGTCTTGGGGGGCCAGGCAGTTGACCGCCTTGGCCAGGATTTTGGCGCTGCTGGTCTTGCCCGTGCCTCGGGAGCCGGTAAACAGGTAGGCATGGCCCACCCGGCCGGTGGCGATTTGATTTTTTAAAGTCTGTGTGACCGCCCGCTGACCCACCACGTCGTCAAAGGTCTGAGGCCGGTATTTCCGATAAAGCGCCTGGTACATGTCCACCCCCCCATCTTAGCACAGACCGGTTCCCAGCAAGATCGCACACCCGCATTTGAACCAGCCGAACACCCGGTATGCGGGCAGCCAACTCAGAAACGGTTGCCCCGCGGCACACGAGAAGATCCGCTTAATGCTGCTTGGTTCCCCACCTGACATGGTTCACGGGATCTCGTTGCGCAGGACCGGTTCATCAGCGCCGCTTACCCGCGCCTGACGGCACTCGGACAAGCCCTGGTGCGGGAATTCATCCCTGCTATAGCGGATTGCAGGCAACAGGGCACCGCTATCTCCCCGACTAGTGCGACCTTGCTGCGAACCGGTCTTCGCGCAAGGGTCATTATCCTGATTTTATGAGATCAGCCCAGCTTGGAATCGATAAAGTCCGCCAGTTCCTGGAAGGTGGTGATCTTCTGATCCTCCAGGTCCAGCTCCACGCCCAGCTCGCTCTCCAGATCCATGACCATCTCCACCACATCCAGCGAGTCGATGCCCAGGCTCTCAAAGGTGCTGTCCGGCTGGATCTGCTCGGGATCCAGTTCCAGCTGCCGCACCGCGAAATCGACCAATTTTTCGTACATAGCGTTTCCTCCTAAGCTTGTGGTACCTGGACGTATTTTAGTACAAATACAGCCGTTTGTCAACGGTTGTTTTTCGCCCCGCCGGCAGCCGTTCCGGCGGCAAAACCGGTGGCCCAGGCGATCTGCAGGTTGAAGCCGCCGGTATAGGCGTCGCAGTCGATGATCTCCCCGGCAAAATAGAGGCCCGGGACCTTCTTGGAGCCCATGGTCCTGGGGTCGATCTCCGAAACCGCCACGCCGCCGGAGGTGACGATGGCCTCCTCCACCGGCCGGCGGCCCCGAATTTCCACGGGAAACGCCTTCAAAAGCCGGCCAAGAGCCTGGCGGCTGGGACGGGTCAGGGCGTTGGCGCTAAGCTCCGGAGACAGCTCCAGCCGGGACAGCACCACCGGGATCATGGAGCGTGGTAGTAGGGACGACAGCACATGGGCCATGGCCCGGTTGGGATACTGGCCCAGCTCCCGCAGCAGCCGGGCGTCCAGCTTCTCCGGGGTCAGAGCAGGCTTTAAGTCGATGGTGACGGTTCCCCGGCCCGTCAGGTGGGCGCTGGCGCTTAATATGATGGGGCCGGACAGGCCGAAGTGGGTAAAAAGCAGCTCCCCAAAATCCCGGTACAGCAGCTTCCCCTTTTCATCTGTCAGCCGGATCGCCACATTTTTCAGGGATAGGCCCTGCATTTTTCCGCAGTCCTCCCCCTCCGCCTCCAGAGGCACCAGACTCCCCTGCCCCGGCACGATCTTATGCCCCAGGGCGGCGGCCAGGGCGTAGCCGTCCCCGGTGGAGCCGGTGGCGGGATAGGACAGCCCGCCGGTAGCCAGGATCACCCACTTGGCGGGGATCCGTTCCGTTTCCGTCTCCACGCCGGTGATCCGGCCCTCCTCTGTCAGCAGACGAAGGACCCGGCCGGAGTGGACCGTGACCTTTTCCCGGGCCAGGACCTGTTCCAGGCAGTCCAGGACGCTTTGAGACCGGTCGGAGACGGGAAACACCCGATTGCCCCGCTCGGTTTTCACCGGGCAGCCGTTTTCCTCAAAAAAGGCCATCACCCGGTCCGGCGGGCAGGCGGACAGGGCGCTGTAAAGAAATCGGGAGTTCCGGGGGATGTTTTGAAGCACTTCCTCCACACTGCAGTGGTTGGTCAGGTTGCAGCGGCCCTTGCCGGTGATCAGCAGCTTCCGGCCCAGGCGGCCGTTCCGCTCCAGGAGCAGAACCCGGCTCCCCTGCCGGGCCGCCGCGATGGCGGCGAACATCCCCGCCGGTCCGCCTCCTACCACAATGCCGTCAGGTCCTGCCGTCATTGTGGTTCTCATAGACATGGTACTCCTCCCAGATATGCTCCAGCCGGTCGAAGGTCTTGGCCAGCTCCCCCTCCCGCCGGGCCGCCAGGGCCACGATCAGGGCGTTGATGACGCTCAAAGGGGCTACCAGCGTATCCACCAGGGAGAGCATATCGCTTTTTGCCAGGAGAACATAGTCGCAGTTCTGCCCCAGGGGGGACAGGCTGCTGTCCGTCAGGCCGATGACCGTGGCGCCTGTGGAGCGGCAGTAGGCCGCGCCCTTGGCGGTGGAGGAGGAATACCGGGGGAAGCTCAGGGCGATCACAACGTCCTGCTCCGTCACACCGGCGATCCGCTCGAACATCTCGCTGGAGCCGGTGGTGATGATATGCACGTTCTGGAACATGTAATTGAGGTAGTACCCCAGAAAATCCGCCAGGGCTCCGGCGGAGCGGACCCCCAGGATGTAAACCCGCTTGGCCCGCAGGATGGCCTCCACCGCGGCGTTGAAATCCGGCCGGGAGAGCAGCTCCTCGGTCTGGCGGAGCTTGTCCATATCCGATTGCAGCACCAGGGAGACCACGTCCTGGTCCGCGATCCGGTGGCTGGCTACCTCGATCCGCTGCACCGAGGTCAGTCGGTTGAGGACCATCTCCTGGATGGCCTTCTGCATGGCGGGATATCCGTCGAAGCCCAGCTCCACGGCGAAGCGCACCACCGTGGATTCCGATACCCCCACGGTCTTGCCCAGCCGGTTGGCGGTCATAAAGGCGGCCTTGTCGTAGGATTCCAGGATGAACCGGGCAATGCTGCGCTGGCCCTTGGAAAACTGGGAAAACCGCTTTTCCAGCACCGTGAGTATGTCCATCGTTATCCCTCCTGTTGTGTTTCTGTAAGCAGGGCGGCGATCTCCGCCGGGGTCAGATAGCGCCACCGGCCCTCCGGCAGCGTCCCCAGGGTCAGACTCCCCTCCCGTTCCCGGCGCAGCCGGGTCACGGTGAGCCCCGCCAGGCCGCACATCCGGCGAATCTGCCGGTTTCGGCCCTCGTGTATGACGATCATCAGCTCCGCCCTGCCCCCGTCGGCCCGAAGCAGCTCCACCTCCGGGGGGCGGATGGCCCGGCCGTCCAGCTCCACCGGCCGGCGCAGCAGGTCCAGAGACTGCTCGGTGAAGCCGGTGACCCAGACCCGGTAGCCCTTCTCCACCTCATTTTTGGGGTGGGCCAGGGACTGTGCAAAGGCGCCGTCGTTGGTAAAAAGGAGCAGCCCCTCCGAATCCATGTCCAGCCGGCCCACGGGATAGACCCGCTCGCCGCAGCCGGACACCAGCTGGGCGGCGTTTTTCCGGCCCAGCTCATCGGAGAGGGTGGTCACATAGCCCTTGGGCTTGTTGAGAAGAATGTACACCCGCCCGGGCGGGGGCGGGAGGGGCCGGCCGTCCAGGGTGATCCGATCCGTCTCGGGATCGGCCTTCTCCCCCAGGGAGGCGGGAACGCCGTTCACCGCCACCCGGCCGGCACGGATCAGCTCCTCCGCTTCCCGGCGGGAGGCCAGCCCCCGCTGGGAAAGGAGCTTTTGCAGCCGTTCGGTCATGGCTCTTGGCCTCCAAACCATTTTTTCCAGAAGGGCACCGGTTTTTCCTTTTCCGGCTCCAGCTCCACCGTCTGGCCGTAGATCAGGGGGACCTTGCCCACCGGGGCGTCCCCCAGCACAATATGGGCAACGCCGGCGCTTTGCCCCTGGGCCACCGGGGCGTAGACAAACCCCGGGCCGCTGATACGCACCGTGGGGCGCTCCTCCGAAGCCAGGGCGTAGGAAAAGTCCTCCAGGGCCAGCAGCTCCACCGTTTTTGACTGGCCGCCGGCCACCTCTACCGTGCCCAGGCAGTCCCCGGCGGAGACAATTTTTCGCACCTGATACCGGGAGAAGCCCTCCTCCAACAGCGCCTTGTGATCGGCCCAATCGTTGGGATCGTTCATGGTGACGGCGATAAGCCGCCGCCCCTGGCGGGTGGCGCTGGATACCAGGATCCGCCCCGCAGCCTTGGTATAGCCGGTCTTGACGCCTTCGGCACCGTCCAGCTGCCAGAGCAGCTTATTGTGGTTGCGCAGGCTCCGGGACCCCACCGTGACGGTCTTGGTGGATACGGTCTGTCGAAAAATGGGGTTTTTCATGGCGTAGGCGGCCAGCACCGCCATATCCCGGGCGGTGGAATAGTGATCCGGGGCGTCCAGGCCGTTGGGATTGGAGAAGTGGGTGCCGGTCATCCCCAGCTGGCGGGCCTTGTCGTTCATCAGTCCGGCAAAGCCCTCCACCGTGCCGCCACAGTAGATGGCCAGAGCCACCGCCGCGTCATTGCCGCTGTGGAGCATCAGTCCGTAGAGAAGGTCCTGAAGGGTCAGCACCTCCCCTTCCTTCAAATACATGGAGGAGCCCTCGATCCCCACGGCCTCCTTGGGAATCCGCATCCGGTCCAAAACGTTGCACTGCTCGCAGACGATCAGCGCCGTCATAATTTTGGTCGTGCTGGCGATCAGAGCCCGCCGGTCTGGTTCCTTCTCATACAGGAGCCTGCCGGTCTGGGCGTCCAGCAGCACCGCGTTCCGAGCGGAAACCGCCCGGGCGGGCATGGGCAGCATTGACACGGCGGTGAGTAAAACCGCCGTGAGGAATGCGATTCGTCGTTTCATGTTTCCTCACCCCAGCCTAGTTTTGCCGGAGTTGGGAAAGGTTATTCTTCGTTCTTGGGGGTCCGGGAGTCCAGGAAGGCGGCCACCTTGTCCAGCACATCCGGCACCATCTCCACCACCCGGTCGGCGGTGGTATTGGCGGGGGCAGCCACCGGCAGCATCCGCACGGAACCGTCCTTGATCACCAGAAAGGCGATGGGCGTCACCTTCACCCCGCCGCCGGCGCCGCCGCCGAAGGGGTTCTCCTGCTTATTGGCGTTTTTGGAGACGAAATCGGACCCGCCTCCGGCAAAGCCCACGCTGACCTTGGAGATGGGAATGATGGTCACGTCCCCCGCCGTAATGGGCTGCCCCACCACGGAGTTGACGTCGATCATCTCACGAATCTTCGCGATGGTGTTTTCCAGCATATTGGGAAGAGTTTGGCTCATGTTGTGGCACCGCCTTTTCTTTGATTCATGATTTTTAGGAACCGCGCGGCCGCCCGCAGCCCGTGCCAGCCGGTGACACGGAGCAGACGCCCCACGGTAATGGTCAGCTGGGCCCGGAGAAAAATGGTGGTTTCCGGGGCGGTGAAGTCGCATTCAATGTTGATATCCCGCTTTTTGACCACGAAATACCGCTCCAGCCGGGGCCAGAGGTTCCCCACCGCCGCCCAGGCTTTTCCATAGTTTTCCGCCAGGTCCGCCGGGTCGTCCCCCGCCAGGACCAGCTTGCACTCCAAAAGATCCAGCCGGATATTTTTCCGGTAGCCGTTGAGCAGGTCCAGGCCGATTTTCACCAAGGGGAGGAAATCTGTGATACTGCCGCCGGCACTCTGGGACTTTTCAGAGGATTTTTTCTTTTGTTTTGCGGGTTTTTCGGGATGCTCCTCCTGGGAGGGCTTTTTCTTTTCCTTTTTGGGGGGCTCCTCCCCCGGCAGGGGCTTCTTCTTTTTCCCGGGAAATACCTGGACCTTTACCGGCCCCGCTACCAGCAGGACCCGCGCCCCGCCGCTGTCATAGAGGACCCGCACCCCCAGGGGGAGAATGGCAATGAGCGCCAGAATGGCAAGGGTGATCCACCAGCCCATCTACGTGCCCACCTCCTCCGGGTTCAGATCCACCTTCTCAATGGGCGGAAGCTCCTCCAACGAGGTCAGGCCGAAGGTCCGCAAAAAATCCGGGGTGGTCCGGTACTGAATGGGCCGGCCCGGCACCGCCAGACGCCCCGCCTCGGCAATCAGCTTTTTGTTTAACAGCGCGGCGATGGTATAGCCGCTGTCCACGCCCCGGAGCTGCTCCACAACGGCCCGGGTGGCGGGCTGATAGTAGGCAATCACGGTCAATGCCTCCAGCTGGGCGGCGGAAAGCCGGGGCGGCTTCCGGGTCTCCAGGGCCTTGGCCACCAGGTCCCCCATTTCCCCGGAGGAAACCATCTGGTATCCATCCTCCAGCCGGAGAATCCGAATCCCCCGCCGGTCAAAGGCCAGCTGATCCGCCAGACTGTCCGCCGCCAGGGCTACATCCTTGGGGCCGGCGTTCAGTGCGGCGGCCAGGCGGGACAGCTCCACCCGTTCTCCGGCGGCAAAGAGAATGGCCTCAATGCCCCGCTGAAGCTCCAGCTGGGCCAGGTTCAGTTGCTCCATCAGACCGTCTCCTCCTCGCTTCCGGGATTGACGCGAACCTGGGGGTCGTCGTCGGCGCCGTCCTCCACCGTGACCTTCCGCTGGCGGCACAGCTCCAAAATGGCAAGAAAAGTAGCGACCACCTCGGAACGAGTGCGGCTGCCCAGGAACAGGCTCCGTAACCGCTCCACGCCCCGCAGGATCAGGACCCGCAGCACCTCCCCCGCCTTTTTCGTGACGGGATAGGGCTCCTTCCCCACCAGCCCTCGGAACGCGCCCTGGGGCGGGGGCAGGCTCCGTTGGTTCCGCTCCGCCATAGCGGCCAGCGCGGCGGCCAAATCGGACAGCAGGTGGCGGTATCGGTAAGCCTCGTCCCGCCGCAGGGGTTCCGGCTCCTTGACAAACTGGCACCGCCCAATGTCGTTCCGGGGCTCCAAATAGGAGATGGCGGTGCGGATCTGCTCCATGGCCTCCCGGCGCTGGCGCTGGGCCAGGCCCTGGCGCAGAATATCCAGCTCGCTCTCCGCTTCCTCCCGTTCCGCCTGGGACAGCAGCATTTTGGTTTTGATCAGCATCAGGTGGGAGGCCATGGCGATAAACTCGCTGGCGATCTCCATGTCCAGACGCTTCCGTTCCTCCAGATAGGCCAGGTACTGCTCCAAAATGGCGGAAATGGACACGTCCTGGATCTCGATCTTATTTTTGCTCAGCAGCAGGAAAATGACATCCAGAGGTCCTTCAAAATCCTCCCGTTGGTCGGTTTTGGTGCGGACGATGCCCTCCAGATGGTACTGCGGTACTGCCATGGTTCCATTTTTCCCTCTTGACTGTATATTCTTACCTATTATAGCATCGTTTTTTCTTTCGCGCAAGTATTTGAAAGAAAATTACGAATTCTTTCAAAAATATTGCATTTTAGGGAAAAGTATGATATGATAAACACACAAGTTCTATGGGAGGGATTTTCATGGCGAAAAGACGGAACCGGTATCGGGAGATGGAACGGTTTATGACCTACTTCCTCGCGGGGGACGGCGTCGTTTTTCTCCTGTTTTTGTTGGCTTCGGGCTTGGGCGTCACTTGGCTGAAGGTAATCACTGCCCTTCTGTGCATCGGCGTGTCCGCCCTGGGCATCGGATATCTGTACTTAAGCGGGGAGCTGCTGCGCACCCGGAGCCGCTGGATGACCGTGGGCTTCGCGGCGGTGCTGGTGTGCCTGCTGTTTTCCCTGGTGCTGCGCTATCCCAGCCCGGATCCCGCCGCCGGGAAGAAGCCTGGCACCAGCCAGACCGGCAATCAGCAGACCGACGGTCAGTCGAACGGGCAGCAGAACCAATCCACCGGCGCACAACAGGACCAGCAGACGGACGGCAGCCAGCTGAACCAATCCACCGGCGGTCAGCAGGAGGACCAGCAGAATACCGGCGACGCCTCCGGGGGGACCACAGCCGGCCAGCAGAGCGACGCTTCCGGCTCCTCGGACGCTTCCGGCGGCCAGCAGTAATCCATCCGGCCCTTTTATAAACGGCAGCATGCCCCGCGAAAGCGGGGCATGATCTTTACCTATAAAAGCTGTTGCCGCCGATAAACTCCCGCACCAGGCTGGTGGGCGGGATCTCGTCGTCCACCTCCGCCTCCCGGACGAAGTTCAGGATCTTTACGATGGCCCGCACCTGGTCGTAGCAGCTCTGCTCCGGCTCCACCGCCGTCAGCAGGGGGAAGATGTGCTTTTTCAGCACCGCAAGCTCGTAGAGGGTGGAGCTGTTGAAGATCACGTTGGCCTTCTCCTGGAAGGGGAAGATCCACCGCTTCTCTCCCCTGCGCACCGAATCCCACATGGAGATGGTGTGCGCTACCGAGGCGCCCCGGGTCTCGTAGTCCCGGACGATCCGCCGCAACAGCCGCAGATAGCTGGTGGGGATCCGGTTGTGATCGTCCAGATTCAGGGGCAGCAGCGGGCTGACGTACATTTTGAAAATAAGGCTTTTGTCCAACCCCTCCGGCAGCAGCACCGGATTCAGGCCGTGGAGCCCCTCCACAATGATTACCGCGTCATCATCCAGCGCCAGATTCTTTCCCGTCCATTCCCGCTTGCCGGTGAGGAAGTTGAAGGATGGCATTTCCACCGTCTCGCCTGCCAAAAGCTGGGACAGCTGGCGGCGGAACAGAT
Source organism: uncultured Oscillospiraceae bacterium (assembly GCA_947626085.1). Lineage (GTDB taxonomy): Bacteria > Bacillota > Clostridia > Oscillospirales > Oscillospiraceae > Faecousia. The sequence goes on along the minus strand of CANQQU010000053.1, from coordinate 1,506 downwards.
CGGTATCGATGGTGTTGATGTGCTCTAAGTCCAGCTTGCCGTCGGGTCCGGGGGGCACCCGATCCCGGTCGATATAGTAATCGTCCAGGCTCATCAAAATGGGCCTTTTTCCGTGGACCCGGAGTTGAGTCGCCAGACGGTGGGCGGAGGTGGTCTTGCCGGAAGAGCTGGGTCCCGCCAGCATCACGGCCTTGGCACCCTGGGTGCAGACCCGGTCCGCCACTTGGGAAAAATTCTTTTCATGGAGGGCCTCGTTGACCCGGATCAGCTCCCGAATGCCGCCGCCCAGGGTCAAATCGTTCAGATCCGCCACGGTCTCACATTCCATCAGGCGGCACCAGCGCTCTCCCTCGGCATAGACGGCGTAGAAATTGGGCATTTCCTCAAAGGACGCCACCCGGTCCGGCTCCCGCTCGTCGGGGAACAGGAACACAAAGCCGCCCTCGGCGGGAAACATGTCCCAGACGGAAAGAAAACCGGTGCTGGGGGCCAGCTCCCCATAGTAATAGTCCAGAAAATCCTCCCAGCCGTAGGCGTCAAAGTAGGGCTCCGCCCGCCAGGCCAGCAGCCGGGCCTTGTCCGTCTGACCAGCGGCGGCGAAGCGGTCGATGGCGTCCTGGGTGGGCATCCGCCGCCGGAGCAGGGGGATATCCTCCGCCACCAGGGCGCGCATCCGCTCCTTTAGAGCCTGGACGGAAAAATCCGGGGCGTCCAGCACCTGGACGTACAGCCCCGGCCCCACGGTGCAGTCCATCTTCCCCCGGGCCTTGGGCCAAAGCTGGGACAGCGCCAGGAACATGACAAATTGGGCGGTGCGGACATAGACATCCCGCCCGGTGGGGTCCGTGATCCGCAGCAGCTGCACCACGCCTTGGGAGGCGGCCATGGCCCGGCGGATGGAGGGCCGCTCCCCTGTCGCCGCCTGCTCCCGAAGGGGCACATAGTTGAGATTGAATACCTCGCCGGCCAGCTTGGCGGCCAGAGGCCGCCGGGACAGCGCTTCTTCCAGCAGACCCAGCTCCCGGACCAGGTCCAGCAGACGCTGGCCGGGATTTGGGGTGATTTTTTGTCCGTCAATGCAAAGCTCCATGGCCTTCCCTCCAATTTTAACAATTCTATTTTATTATAATATCATACATTTGTCGAAATTGCAAGATATGCCCCGCTGGAAGCGGGGCATATCTTGCGCAGGTATTTCTAAAGATATGGCCCCGCCAGAGGCGGGGCCGATTCCTATTTTTTCAGCAGCAGGACGGATATGTCGTTGACATTGGTGCCGGTGGGGCCGGTTTTCAGCAGGCCGCCGCTTTTTTCCAGGGCGTGGTAGGCGTCGTTGTTCTGAAGGACGGAGAAGACGTCGATCCCCTGCCCTTTCAGATTTTCCGCTGTGGCGCTGTCCACATAGCCACCGGCGGCGTCGGTGGGGCCATCGGTGCCGTCGGAACCTAAGGAGAATACCGCCGCCCCGGGAATCCCCGCGATGCCGGGGGCCGCCGCCAGTGCCAG
>CANQQU010000052.1 GCA_947626085.1 uncultured Oscillospiraceae bacterium | reverse complement strand
GTGGAGGACCATATGCGGGGGACGGTCCGGTTTGTCGATGATATCGGCACGGTGCATTGCGCCTTTGACAATGGCCGCTCCCTCGGCCTGTGCCCCGGCGAGGACTCTTTCCGCAAGCTGACCGACGCGGAACTGGCGGAAGAACAGAGCGAGATCTGAACCATAGTCAATAAAGTGGACAAGCAAAATACTGAAAGAAAATGGATTCAGCCTGGTTTGGTGGCAGGCCATGGTTATGGGAGTGGGGCCTGAGAGGATTATAAAAACCGGAGATGTAGGAGACAAGACGCTGCTTGAGCTGTTCCACCGATTGGAACGATCTGCGGTTCAGCTCTTCCTTTTTCAAGTACTTGAAAAAGCACTCCATCACCGCGTTATCATAGGGATGCCCCTTCGCGGAAAAAGACTGGACCATCCCCAGCTCGTCGATCACCTTGCGGAAGTCCACCGAGGTAAACTGACAGCCGCGATCTGTGTGAAACAGGACGCCCTTCGAAACACCACGCAGCCGGGCGGCATCCCGTAAGGTGTCGATTGCTAAGAACCGGTCGATTTTGGCGGAGACACGGCAGGCGATCACCTTCCTGGCGTATAGGTCGATGATCGCGCAGATGTAATAGAACCTTCCAGCGACCTTCACATAGGTAAAATCGGAGACCCAGACCAAATTGGGGGCCTTTTGGTCAAATCGTTGAGCAAGAAGGTTTTGGCAGGCGCCAGCATCCTCCTTGTCAGCCTTAGCCGCCTTTGGCGGCTTCAGTCTGTCAAAGAAACCCTGTTTTCAAGAAGCGAAAACAGGGATTCTTCTGCAAATATTTGGAAAAGCAAGCAAAATTCGAGAAAAAGAGGCGTTGTTCCAACTCCAATTCGCCAGCTTTTTCAGATTCATGGCAGCATATTTAAGCCTGACCCATCTCGTGACCGCGGCCAAGCCTCTGTGATGTGTATATCGCATCGCGTGTTTCTCCTTCGCGTCCGCGAATACCCGTTCGATAGTCTGCTTTCGCATCGCGTAGATCGCTTTCCCACGCTCCGTCTCTCGCAGCTGCTCCACAATATCCAGGTATTCCTGCCAGATATGTGTGGTCAGCGCCTTTTGCCCCTTCTCATTGGCGCCGCATTTTGCCCTGCATGGGCAGTTCCTGCATTTTTCGGGGGTGCTTCTATAGGTACGTTTTCCGTCTCTATCTGTGGTGGTATGCCGAAGACTTTTCCCCTGTGGACAAATATAGGCATCATTTACCGGGTCATAGGTATAGTCCCATGGCTTATATCGCTCTTTGTTTCCCTTATATCTCGTATACGGAAGAATTGGTACCTTCCCGTCGTCTAATGTCTTTTTCGCGATCCACGGCGTTTTATAACCGGCGTCCATTGTCACAAACTGTACCGCAAACTTACTCGTTACCTGTTCATAGATCCCATCCCACGCCACGCTGTCATGTACGTTCCCAGCAGTTACCTCTACGCCCAATATGAACCCTCTTTTGTCACAGGCCGTATGCGCCTCATAGGCAAACTGCCGTTCGTGTTCCCCCTTTACGAACATTCCGCAGTCCGGGTCTGTGGTGGAGACCGTCTTTTCTACCGTTCCACCGCCCTTGGGAGGGTCGTCTTCCTCGTCCTCTTCTTCTATGGGCTTCTTTCCCAGCTTTTCCCGTTCCGCGTTTACCTCCTGACGGAGCTGCTCCGAATAGACCTTCGCCGCCTGGGCTACTTGTTGCTTCTGAAATTTCTTCTTGTTGGCGCTGGCCTTGATATGGGTGCCATCGATGAACACCGCGCTGGTGTCCAGCAGCTTGTTATTGAGCGCCTTGTTGAGAATATGCTCGAATATCTCGCTGGTCAGTTCCTCCGGGAACCGTTTGCAGAACGCGTAGCTTACCGTGGCAAAATGGGGGATGTTATCTAACAGGCCATATCCCAAAAACCAACGGTATGCCACATTCACCTGTATATCTCGGTGGGTCTGCCGCAGAGATGGAATCCCGTACAAATGCTGGAGCAGCACCATCTTGATTAGAACCACCGGGTCGGTGCCGGGTCTGCCGACATCGTGGCAGTAATACGGGTCCAGCCGCTCATACAGCCACTCATAATCCATGACCTTTTCGATCTTCCGCAGAAGATGATCTTTGGGCACCAACGCCTCTAAATCCGTGATAACCGGCTCCCGCCGGGAATCTTTCCTCCACTGTTCCATTCCAGCACCCCCTGTTTCCACTATTATAGCATCTTTTGGGGCGTTTTGAAAGACTTTTTTGACAAGCTGAGCTGCCACTGGCGGCTTGACCGTGCTCATTTTCGGCAGCATCATTTCTTTCATCAGGCGGTACACTCGACCTTCGCTGACGGTAACGCAATACTCCCGCGCAAGACAGAGCTTCATCTTTTTCGCCCCCAGCCGCTTGTCTGAACCGGCGTAGAGGGTCAGTATTTTCTTCCGAATCTCCACATTTTCCCGCTGCCGGGGGGAAGGCTCATGGCGCAGATGCTTGTAATAGGTACTGCGATTGACATTCAGCACCCGGCAGAGGATGGAGATGGAATGCTGGCCGGAGAGGGCGTCGATGGCGGCTAGTCTCTGTCTGAGTGTGGCGTGAAGATTGCAATCGCTTTTTTTAGGATGAGATTCTCCTCTTCCAATTCCGCGTTTCGCTTCTGGAGCGCTTTGATCTGCTGGGCCGAAAGGATGGTGTCGTCGTCGACCCGTACCTGGGAGTATTTCCGCACCCAGTTGGAGAGGGCCGAGGAGGACACCCCGTATTCCTTCTGAATTTGGGAATAGGTTTTTCCGTTTTGGTACAGGGATACAATGGTTTTCTTAAACTCTTCTGTGTACTTCTGGCAACTGCTTTTCGTGGACATAAGTTTTTCTCCTTCCTGTTCGTTACTTGTCTACTAATAGTGATAGGTAAGCCTTTGACGTTATCGCTGGCTTTTCCCCCACTTCACACGGAGCGTGCAACTTTCACCGCACTCCGCGTTCCATCATGTAATGCTATTCTCAGTCTATAACTTCTACCATCTGTTAAGATGTCCAAGAGCAGTACACCTAATAAGGTGTAAGGTTTTCTTCTCATGCTCGTAATCTCTTGGTAAAGGATCTGTATGACTTCGATTCCTCATTCGCTTTACATGACTTGAGGCCATTCCTTCTTCTCCCATTACAGGAGCTATCAACAGTTCGACCTCTGCTTTTCAGCACCGGTTCAGCGGCTTATTGGTCTTCGACCGCTTATACCTTATAAATAAAGTACCCGGTACCTTTCCTTGTTCCGATAATCCTATCTGTACATATACCTTTAGGCGCTTGCTTTGAGCCTGTCAGTTTGAATTACCCCGCCACCTTTGCAGGTTTCGGCAACTATGGCCTTTCATAACAGAAATTCTTACTCAACCACGCTGACTGTGCTATTGCATCAGCCGTACATTTCTATACGGTGTACGTTTAGACCCGTACTTCCGCAAGTTCGTCAGGCGTTTCCGCCATTCTCGCCATGGGTATTTTATAGACCCCCGGCATATAGGTGTCACCATCCACCGCTGGACAGCTTTCGTGATGTTGCTTCCGCAGCCATCTTACGGGCACTCTCTGCCGACTTCACCGGGCTTCTGACGGTCAGCGTTTCCGCTTACACCGCCAGCCGGAGTATCAGGGTAGGCGCTTCAGGGCGTTACTCCTTCATTTCACCTATTGGATTATCAGTTCGCTGGTTTGGACTCAGCGCCGCTTTTCGTCATTAAAGACTTGTAGCGGAACAAGTCGCACTTCTATCATACTTGTCCACTTTTTTAGTATACATCCAAGTCTTCGGCATACCACCACAGATAGAGACGGAAAACGTACCTATAGAAGCACCCCCGAAAAATGCAGGAACTGCCCATGCAGGGCAAAATGCGGCGCCAATGAGAAGGGGCAAAAGGCGCTGACCACACATATCTGGCAGGAATACCTGGATATTGTGGAGCAGCTGCGAGAGACGGAGCGTGGGAAAGCGATCTACGCGATGCGAAAGCAGACTATCGAACGGGTATTCGCGGACGCGAAGGAGAAACACGCGATGCGATATACACATCACAGAGGCTTGGCCGCGGTCACGAGATGGGTCAGGCTTAAATATGCTGCCATGAATCTGAAAAAGCTGGCGAATTGGAGTTGGAACAACTCCTCTTTTTCTCGAATTATGCTTGCTTTTCCAAATATTTGCAGAAGAAACCCTGTTTTCGCTTCTTGAAAACAGGGTTTCTTTGACAGACTGTCAAGTCCTTGTGCCTCTGCTCTTCGGGTTCACATGTTTTTCCGCTTTTTGTAGACTTGAACCCTCGTGGAAGCCGAATATCGCAAAAGTTAAGATCAGCAGGCAGGAAAAATCCCACCTGCGTTTCGTTTTTTTCAGAGCCAATCGTTTCATGCAAACGGTTGGCTCTTTTATTTTCTAGGAAAGGATAATTTCAGGAAGCATCGTTCACACCACTTTCCATTCTACCCGCCGGGCCTCCCAGGGCTCCGGCGGGACAAGTTTTTCCAGCATCCGTCTGATCTCTCCCTCCGGCACCATGGCCCGACGGGCGGCGTTCCGTCGAAGGAGGGTCTGCCAATCCGTTTCCAGATAGATGATGCGCACCGCCGCGCCGTAGTTTCCACACAGGCTCGTCACCCGTCCCCGCAGTTGGGGGGACAAATTGGTGGCATTCCAGACAAATTCCCGCTTTTCCCGCAGATACCGACGGGCCTGCTCCCGTGCTGCCTCCGCCACCTTCGCCTGTGGCTCGGTTGGGGCAATTTTCAATTGTGCCCGCAGAGCGTCCAGAGAGACGACCGGCAGCTCCGGGCAGTTTTCACCGATCCAAGTGTCCTTGCCCGTGCCAGGGAGGCCGGAGAGAAGCGTCACGGTACCCCAGGTGTCGTCGTATTGCGGAACGTCGGGAAAGTCCGTTTTCCCCGAATAATAGCGAAATGCGGTGTGCTGTGAGGGAAAGGCCCGGGGGCCGGAAAAGCATCCGGCTTCCCGTGCCAGCTCCCGGCAAAGCGCCACCCGTTCCAGCAGTTCCTTCTGATCCTGACAGACCCGGCCCAAAATATCCGCCTCCGCCAGTAGGCACAGCATTTCCAGCTGAAAATCCGGCAGCACCGTCCCATTGGCCGCCGCCCGGCACAGCGCCCGGGCACCATCCCCCCGCGAAATGGCGTGAACGGGTAGGGTATGATAGCGAATGAGACAGCAAACCGTCTCCCGGAACGCCATGCCCGGCCCGGAGAGCTGGGGCCAGAGCTGCTGCCGGACCCAGGAGGCGCCCACACTGGCATGGTGGGTACTGACCGGACGACCGTCCTCCCACCGGGTACAGGGCACTTTCCCCAGATCGTGGAGAAGCGCCGCCAGAAAGAGAGCCTGCCTCCTCCGCTCCGGCAATGCCCGGAAACCGGGCAGGTCTGTCAGAGCTTGGCAAACCAGACGGGTATGGGTCCATACATCTCCCTCGCCGTGGTATGCCGGGTCTTGGGGGGTATCGGCCATAGCGGAGAAGCAACTTCCCAGGGCGGTGTCCTCCCAGGCGTCCCAGGGAATGGACCAGTCCGGGGGACAGGGAAACAGGGACTTATTCGCCATGGTCCCCATCCTTTGCCAGGAAGAGGCTGCCCATCTCCACAGCCAAGCCGTTGGGGACGATGGGCCGGTCCAACCAGTGGGTAGCGGAGACTTCTACCGTTTGGGTGAAGGAGGGGCGAACAAATTTCAGCCGCTCCACCACTTGGCCACCCTCCTCGATCTTTAAATAAAGACCCTCCATGGTGTCGCTTTCGTCCGTCTCCCGGCACTGGCGGTCCGGGTCCAGTCCCAGGCTTTGGCTGATCTCCCGGAGCCGACGGATGTGATTGTCCGTAATGAACCGGGAATGGCCCAGCAGGGAGGTCACGGCCTCGGCAGAGTCAAACTTGCCCTGGGCCAGTACCGGTACACTGACCACCGGCAGGGGCGCCAACAGCTGCCGCCGGGAGGGAGTATCCAGAAAAATGCCGGTCTGCCGGTCATAAACGTCAAATTCCAGAAAATAGTGGGGGAGCGCGTCGTAAAACACCGTGTGCTTTGCGTAGAGCCATTCCCCATATAAAAGATACCGGCTCCCCAGCACCCGATAAAATGCCTGGGCGTGAACGCCGGCCCACTGCTTCATGAGGGCAAAGTGCCGCTCCCGATAGCCACCGGTGAGGTAATGCCCCCGGCTTTGGAGCAGCAGCTTCCCGTCGGGGGAAAAGGATATGGCGGAGTTGGCCCCATCTACCTTCTCCTCCACCACTAGATTTCGGCCCCGGAGCAGGGAAAAGGAAACTTGAGAGAGATCCTCGTCCCCAGGCTGAAGCCGGGAACCCACCAGATGAGGGGTGCGGGGATATTTGATCAGGGGAGTTTCCATATAGCCTCCTAGTCGATCTTGGCGGTGAGCACCAGATGCCCGGGCACTCCGCCGAAACGCAGCTTCCGGCAGCCCGCCGCTTCAAAGAGGGCGGTGAGACGGTCCTTGGTCAGAAGATGAATGTGTTCTGGGTTGTTGTCCGGCTTGGAGGGAACTGTGACGACCACATACCGCCGTGCCAGCCGGACGACGGCCTTTACCGCCGCCTCCACCTGCGGAATGTGCTCCAGTACCTCCAGGGCGGTGACAACATCGAAGTCCTTCTCCGGTCCCGGCCAGGTACACAGGTCCGCCTTTTGGGCCTTCAGCTTTGCCACGCCGCCGGCGGAAAGGCCCTGCAGCAGCGCGACCCGGTGGTCCAGCAGGTCCAGACTGGTCACTTCCACCTCCGGAAATTCCATCAAGAAAGGGAAGAGAAAGACACCCCGCCCGCTGCCCACATCCAGAAGTCGTTCCGGGTAGATTCCTTTCAGTATTCCCAGCACCGCCCGGACCCGGGGCAGAAGCGCGGTTTTCTTGAATCGGTACATTTTCAGCCCCGCCGCTTCTCCTAGGGCAAGGAGCTGGGCCATCTCCGGCTCAGTCAGGTCCGCCAGGGCCGGCCGGGACAGCCCATCAGGCACAGGCACGGTCCCACAGCCCCGTACATAGGCCGCGGCCAGGGGCAGATAAACGTCTTCCGGTTGCATGGACGTCACCTCCTGTTACACATCTTATCATATTATGACGAGGATGCAAGAATTTTTTTCGATTACAGAAAGTGTTCATTTGTCAATGATGTGAGACCGGAAAAAAGCGTAAGCGTTGATTTGACATATACTATATAATATATATTATAAGAATGAAATCGCGATGACACAAGACTTTGAACAGTTTTCCAAGCATTGGGATCGGGCGGTAAACGGCCTGGTGGGCCGGATCAGCACCGACAGCCGCGCCATCTATACCCGCAAGGACATGGATCAGATGTGACGGGAGGAGCTGCTGGACTGGGACTACCGGGAGGGTCAGGCCCCGGAGGAGCTGCGGACCGCTCTGCGGATTTATTTTCGGGAGCACGCCATAGAGGCGATCAACTATACACAGGACCGCGCGGAACTGTTTCAGGTCCTACCGGCGAACGGTCCCTTTGCCCAGAGCCTAGCCACCAACCTGGAGGCGGAGCTCCGTGCCCAGATTCAGGCCAACGCGGAGAAGGTGGAGATCCACATCAGCTAAGGAGCCCTCGCTCAGGCTGCCGGGAAACCCCGTCGTTTTTCGACAAAGGGATTGCGTGCCGTGGCGCGGATAATCGAAAAATGCCGAGAAGGTTCAAGTCTAGATACAAGACCGAAAAAATCTTTATTTTTAGACAACACAGCCCCCGGCTTCTGCCGGAGGCTTCATTCTCATGGGGCGCTCCAACCAATGGTGGGAAAGCCGGGGCTTTTCGCGGCTTCCAACCGCTTCCTCATAGGCTTTTCCAATATATTCTCCGCTGCGGTCCTGGCAGTGGATTAAAAAATTACACGATCCGATGGGATCCAAAAGAGTAGGAGGCGCGGCCATGGCGCGGCTGACAAAAAATCCGGGAGAATTTCTGATTGAGACTCATTTGCACACGCTGGAGGGCAGTGCCTGCGGCCGGGCCACCGGCGCGGAGCAGGCCCGGGCGCGAAAGGCGGAGGGCTACGACGCCATTATCGTCACGGACCACTTTTTCCGGGGCAACTCCCGCCCCAGCCGGGACCTGCCCTGGGCAGGCTATGTGGACGCCTTCTGCCAGGGCTATGAAAACGCCCGGGCGGAGGGCGCGCGCATCGGATTGCGGGTGTTTTTCGGCTGGGAGGAAAACTACGGCGGCGCGGAATTTCTGATCTACGGCCTGGACAAAACCTTCCTCCTGACCCACCCGGAGATGATCTCCTGGACGCCGGAGGAGCAGTACCGGGCGGTGTCCGCCGCCGGCGGTCTGGTGATCCAGGCCCACCCCTTCCGGGAGCGGCCCTACCTCAAGGGCATCCACCTGTACCCCCATGACTGCGACGGGGTGGAGGGGGTCAACCGGGCCCAGCCCTGGGAGCAGAACCGCCGGGCCCTGAACTACGCCCGCTCCTTCTGCCTTCCGGTGACGGCGGGCTCGGACATCCACACCGCCGATTCCTTGCTTGGCGGTATGGCCTTTGCCCGACAGCTCAATTCCATTCGGGATTTTATAGACGCCGTCCGGAACCGGGAGCCTGCCCGGCTCCTTACCGGGCCGGAAAGCGGAAAAAACGGTTTACAAGTCCCGCTTTTGGATGTACAATAGGACTGTACAAAAGAAAAAGGAGAAGTTCCAATGAACAACAAGAAAACGATCCTCATTGCCGCCGTGACGCTGCTGGTCCTGGCAGGGATTCTGGCAGGTATCTGGTATGCCAACCGGCCCCAGACCGACGATGGCACAAAGACCATCACTGTGGAGGTCCTCCACGGCGACGGAAGCACCAAAAGCTTTACCTATACCACCTCGGCGGAATTCCTGGGCGAAGTGATCCTTGCCGAGGGCCTGGTGAAGGGCGAGGAGGGGGAGTACGGGCTGTACATCCTCACCGTGGACGGCGAGGATGCGGTCTATGAAGACGACGGGGCCTACTGGGCCCTCTACCAGAACGGCGAATACGCCACCTCCGGCGCGGACACCACCCCCATCCAGGACGGGGACGTTTTCCGGTTCGAGTACACCAAATGAGCGCCGGGCGGGGGAAAATCACCCTGAAAGAGCTGGTGCTGTTCGCTTTCATGGGGGTATTCTGCTTTTTGGGCAAGCTCCTGATGGCGGGGATCCCCAATGTGGAGCCGGTGTCGCTTTTTGTCATGCTCTTTGCCGTCACCTTTGGCTGGAAGGCCCTGCTGCCGGTCTATACCTATGTCTGCCTGGAGCTGGTGGTCTATCCCATCCAGCTCTGGTCTATTAACTATCTGTACATCTGGCTGATCCTGGCGGTGGCGTCCATCTTCCTGCGGAAATGCCGGACCACCATGGTGTGGGCGCTGTTGTCCGCCGCCTTCGGGATCTTTTTCGGCCTGCTGTGCGCGCCGGTGTATGCCGTCACCGGCGGGTGGGCATTTGCCGTTTCCTGGTGGATCAGCGGCATTCCCTTCGACCTGATCCACGGCGCGGGCAATTTTGTGATGGCCCTGGCTCTGTTCCGTCCCCTCCGGGACCTGATGGAGCGCCTCTACGCCCGGCTGCTTGACCACTAAAAAATCTCCCCGCTTTATCCGAAGCGGGGAGATTTTTTACAGCAGCTTGATGAGAAACAAAAATCCCAACAGGAGGAACAGGAAGGCGAAGTTAAAGGCGCTGAATTCTCCGATATAGGCCCCCGCCTTGCCGGGGTTGTGCCGGACGTACTCCCGGAAGGTGATCAGGCTGGCCAGGGAGGCGATCAGGCTCCCCACGCCGCCCACATTCACGCCCCAGAGCAGCTCGGCGTAGTTGTCGGTGAACTGGCTCAGCAGGATGGCGGAGGGGACGTTGCTGATGAACTGGCAGGAAAGGGCGCTGAAAAGCAGGGTGCTTTTGCTCATCAGAGCGGAGAAAAAGTCCCTTACCGCCCCGATCCGGGCCATATTTCCCGAGAAAACGAAGAAAAACACAAAGGTCAGCAGCAGGGGATAGTCCACCATTTTCAGCGCCTTCCGGTCGACCAGCAGCAGCACCGGCGGGATCACCAGCAGGCCGATCCAGTAGGGGATGCCCCGAAAGACGATGGCAATGGCCAGAGCGAACAGACCCAGATACAGCGCCGTCCGCTTGGGGTCCAGGCGCAGGGCCTCGTCCCCGATCTCCAGGGCCTCCGGCTTCACAAACAGGCAGCAGCAGACGGTGATCAGCGCCACGGACAGGAAAAACGGCGGCGCCATGATGGACAAAAACTCCCCATCCGGGATATTGAAATGGGAATACAGGTACAGATTCTGGGGATTGCCGAAGGGGGTGAGCATCCCGCCCAGGTTGGCGGCGATGTTCTGCATGATGAAGGTGAAGGCCATGTACTTTTCCTTGCCGGTGGTGGACAGCACCAGATACCCCAGGGGCAGGAAGGTGAGCAATGCCATGTCGTTGGCGATGAGCATGGAGCCCAGGAAGGTGATGTACACCAGGGCCAGGACGCTCATCCGGGCGTTTTTGAAGACCCGCACCACCTTCCGGGCCAGAAGATAGAAGAAGTTGATATTTTTCAGGGCGCAGACCACCGCCAGAACGCAGAATAGGCAGGTCAGGGTTTTGAAATCAAAGTAGCCCAGGTATGCCCGGTCGATGGGCACCACCAGGGTGGTCAACAGCGCCGCGAAAAAAGCGATGACCATCACCACGTTTTTGGAAAGAAAGTGCCGGACTCGATTTAGAAAGGGATCCGAAAGGGGCGCGCGGGGCAGGGGATGCCGTACCGGGACCGGGACCGCGGCGGCCCGGCGGGGGGCATAGGGATGGGTGGTTTTCCCACCGCTGTTTTTCATGAAAGGTCGCTTCCTTATTACTGTCCAATTTTGACCTTGCCTATTATAGACCTGGGATTTCCAAAATGCAAGGGCAAAATCAACAAAAAGGAAACAAAGTTGCGCCGCCGTGCCCCGGTATTTTTTGACAATTTGACAAGGCCCATGAAAAGCCCCCGCCGCGGCGGGGGCTTTTGCTAGCTCATCAGCGTTTTGGTCAGGTCGGATTTGCGGATCTGGTAGAGCTGGGAGACCCAGTTTCCGTTTTCGTCCAGCGTGTTATCCATCTGGTACAGGAAGTCCCCCTGGTAGGGGACCACCACGCTGCCGGGGATCTCCGCCCTTGCCAGCTCCTCGCCGCTTAAGGACAGCCGGACAAAAGATCCGTCGTCCGTGTGCAGGTAGAGGCTGTTCTCGTCAAAATCCAGGCTGGATCCTATAAGATCGGAGATCTTTTCCGTTTTTCCGGTGGCGGGATCGTAGTGCCACAGGGTGTTTTCCGATAGAATATTGATGTAGTACACGCCCTGGGGCGTATAGACGAAGTTGGACGCCACCACCTCTTCCACCGTGTGGCTTTTGCCGGTGTCCAGATTTTGGATCAACAAGCGGTTATAGCCGTCGGTGTAGTATAGATTCTGCCCGTCGTAGGCGTGCTGCCGCGGTATATCTGCGCCATAGAGTTCATATTGCCCGGTGAGCAGGCTCATCCGGCACAGTCCCAGGTTGCTCACAAAATAGAAGTACCCTCCGTGGACGAAAAAGGTGTAGACGATGCTCATCTCAATATCCTTGGGGGGCAGGTCCAGCATGCCGAAGAACCAATTCTGCTCCCAGGAAAACCGGTAGATCACCCGTTCCTCCAGCGTCTGGAGGTCCATGGCCACCAGCTCTTCAATACTGGAGAGGATGATGCTGCCGCTGGAGTTGGTCTGGTGCCGGGTTTTCAGATAATAGACCTCTCGGCCCCGCTGGAATAATGCCCCCGCACTGCAACTGGCGTTACCCTCGGCGTCGAGGGGGAAGGAGCGGCGCTCGCCGGTCTGCTGATCCACAAGCTCTGCGGAAAACAGATCGGTGATCAGGATACACCGGTCGGAGTAGATACAGTTGCTATGATCCGCGTTATAGACGACCTGGTCATTATTTCTCCCGGCGCAGCCGGGAAGCAGCAGGCCAAGGGCCAAAATAAAGGCAAGGAAACGACGCTTCATTGCTTTGAGCCTCCTTTCCGGAAGGAGATCCGCTTGATGGCCCAGTTGGTGTTGTTCCACCAGACGTAGAAGAAGAGCAGCCCCATCAGCACGGCCACCGCCAGCAGGAACAGCCCCAGCTGGAGCGGCGTCATTTCCGTGAAGCCGATCAGCTCCTGGGAAGGGGCCAGATAGACCGTGCCAACCGTCAGGGCCCAGGGTCCGGGGATGGGGACTAGAACGAAGGTGTCCCGCAGGGTCAAAAAGGGCAGGGGCAGGGCAATCAGCCCCGCCATCAGCGTCAGGGCGAATTTTCTCAGCAGCACCGAGAGAACCAGGATCGTCAGGGAGCAGTACAGATACCCCAGCTCCTTCAATGCAAATTGCAGGAAAAAGCCCTGGAGGATGGACAGTCCCTTCACGCTACCGCCGAAGCTGACCAGAGATTCCAGAGGGTAGCTCCCATTCGGCAGCCCGTAGGTGGCGTAGGTGACCACTCGGCACAGCTGGGCCGCCGCGGTGAGCAGCACCGTCAGGCTCCCCACCGCCGCCGCCTTCCAAAGCACCTGGGCCCCGGCGCTGCGCTTCTGGGTCAGCAGGATCTGATCCATCCGGCTTTCATATTCCTCGCAGAATACCGGGGTCATCAGCAGCACCAGCACCAACAGCAGCAGATAGTCCGGCTCCCAGTCCGTCATCAGCCGCTCCCAGCCGCCGGTGTAGAGGAAGTACCGCCGCTCCGGGACCTCCCGGACGTAGATGTACTGGTTGTAGAGCTTGGCAAATCCGGTGTAGTCGGCGTCCTGCTGGGTGAGTTCTTCCAGCTGGGTCCGGTACTCGTCCTGGGGAATCTTGCCCTGGTAATAGTCGGAATTGAGCTGGTTGAGCTGCACATGGACATCATTGAGCCGGTCCATTTCCGCCTCCAGGTAGTCCTGCTTTTCCTGGGTGAGGGGACCGTTGACGCTGGAAAGATACCGGTCGTAGACCTCCCGGTTTTGCTCCAGGACCCGGTCGTAGGGCTGGCGGAACAGGACGGAGATGGCGATCTCCCCCACAAAGAACAGCAGGAGCAGCCAGATCCCGCCCCTGCGGAGCAGGAGCTTCTTCCACTCATACAGAAACATTCCGCCGCCTCCTTTCCAGCAGCCCCGCCCGGGTGGAGCGGTTCCGGTAGAGAATGACCAGACACACCACCGCCGCCGTCAGAATGACGCCCAGAATCATGGTCAGGAAGTACCGCACCGGATGGCCGAACAGATTCACAAAGTCGTCCCGCATAAAAAGCTCCCGGGCAATGACCAGCTCCATTGGGTTGCACCACTTGCCGGGATACCCCACGCCCCCCAGATTCTGGGCGGCCACTGCTCCGAATAGCAGCGCCATGGAGACCATAAAGGAGCTCAGCACCCGCTTGACTAGGCAGGAGACCAGCAGGAAAAAGCAGCAGCAGCACAGCACCCCCAGGGTCTTCACGGCGCCCAGGGTCAGGAACGCCATGCCCAGGCTCATCCGCAGGGGGGCGTATTCCAGCTGCCAGAGGACGTACACCGGGTCGCTCAGGGCCTCCCATCTCTGGCCCAGAAGGTGGAGCGTCAAAAAGTCCTGGGTGAAGAACAGGACGCTCACCGCAATGGAGAAGAACGCCGAAGCGGCGAATTTCGCCCCCACGGTGGCAGGTCCGCCCAGCCGGGTGGTGCGGTGGAGCATATACATCCCCGTTTCCTTTTCGGTGACGAACACTCCGCACAGGGCGAACAGGCACAGCACCAGCACCAGCATGGAGGAAAAGTCGTAGTTCAGCAGTACCTCATAGTGCCGGGTGTCCCCGAAGTAGGGCACCCACCGCCCGGCAAAGTCCTGGGCGAGGATCTCATTTCTGGCGGCGTCGTAGGAATTGCCCAGCTCCCGATAAAGGGCGGTCAGCTCCCGGGCCTGATCGGTGATCTGGACCGCGTGGTTTTGATAGAGGTAGTCGTAGTAGATCGGCTCGTAAAACAGGTCGCTGAAAAAACCGTAGTCGTCCTGCTCACTGTAGGTGTAGGCGTTGGGGTCGTATTCCCGGTTTAGATTGGGGTATTTTTCCTGCAAGGGACCAAAGGCGCTCATCAGCGAGTCGATTTTCTCCGTGGTGATGGTGCCGGAGAGGTAGGCGTAGCACTCCTGATATATCTGGGGATAGTCTTCCCATTTCGCCACCTCCTGGTGGTAGCTGTCATAGAGCCGCCAGCCGTTGGCCAGGAGCAGGGCGGCCAGAAACACCGCCATCCAGACGGTGCCGAAGGCCTTCCGCAGCTCGTAGCGGGTCAGGCGGAAAAAAGATAGAATCCGCTCTTTCACATTGCTTCCTCCCCACAGTGGTAGAGGAAGACCTCCTCCAGATTGGCGGTGACGGCCTGAGCCTCCGGATGGGGCTTGGCGTCGGAGAGGATGCGCAGCCGGATGCCCTCCCCCTCCCGGGCCATGTTGCTGATGGTGTGGTGGATCAGGTCCCGGGGTACGTCGGGCGTGTCCAGCTCCAGAGCCCAGACCTTCCCGGTAAGCTCGTCGGTCAGGGCCTTGGGGCTGCCCTGCTTGAGCAGCACCCCTTCGTGGAGCAGCAGGATCTGACTGGCGATGAACTCGATATCCGGCACGATGTGGGTGGCCAGGATCACGATCCGGTCCTCGGCAAAGGAAGAGATCAGGTTCCGGAATCGGATCCGCTCCCGGGGGTCCAGGCCGGCGGTGGGCTCGTCCAGAATGAGGATGCCGGGATTGCTCAGCATGGCCTGGGCGATACCCAGCCGCTGCCGCATGCCGCCGGAGAGGGCTCCCACCTTTTTCCCCTTGGCCTCGTCCAGATTGACCCGGTGGAGCAGGCCCCGGATCCGGGGCTTGGCGTACTGCCGGGGAATGTCCTTTAGGACGCACATATAGTCCATAAACTCCGCCACGGTAAAGTCCCGGTAGAACTGGGGGTACTGGGGCAGATACCCGATTTTGCTCAGGAAGTCCGTCCCCAGGGAACGGATGTTTTCGTTGTCGATGTAGATTTCCCCGCCGTCGGGCTTGAGAATGCCCATAAACAGGTTCAGCAGGGTGGTTTTGCCCGCGCCGTTGGTGCCCAGCAGGCCGTAGACCCCGTTTTCCAACGTGGCTGAGAAGTTTTTAAGGGCGTACTTGCCCCGGTATTTCTTGGACAGCCGTTCAAATCGTACTTCCAAGGCGATCCGCTCCTTTCCGTGTAAACGCGTTGTCCGTTGCGCCGCGAACAGATGATTTATTTATTATACTACCTTCCCCGGAAAAAGGCCATAGCATATTGAGCAAGTTTTGGATTTTTCAAAAATATTTTTCGATTTTTTTCGTGTTTGCGAAGAGAAAACCTTTTTCTAGTGGTTTGCCCGCCGCGGAAGAAGGAATGTCCTCCCACGGTGGGTATTTGGTAAATAGGATAGCATAATTTTAATGAAAAGTCAAGTGTATTTCGCACATAGACATTTCCTCCCTTCTGTCCCTCTCACAAACGATGCCCCCCAGCGTGCCGGTGGGTTAGATGAATGGGTATTTTCTCATTCTAGCACCCTTCCCGGGAAAAGACCATAGCGTTTCACGCAAATTTTGAAATTCCCCAAACTTTTTTGCCCCGTGGAAAATCCACGGGGCAAAAATCAGTCTGTCAAAGAAACCCTGTTTTCAAGAAGCGAAAACAGGGATTCTTCTGCAAATATTTGGAAAAGCAAGCCAA
>CANQQU010000051.1 GCA_947626085.1 uncultured Oscillospiraceae bacterium | reverse complement strand
CACCACGTCCTTGACGAACTTCAGCTCCTTGACCTCGCCCACCAGGGGGATCATGATCTCGGGCACGATGTCCCAGTCGGGATGGCGGCCCTTGACGGCCAGGGCGGCCTTGATGACGGCCTTGGTCTGCATGGCGGCGATCTCCGGATAGGTGACGGTGAGCCGGCAGCCGCGGTGGCCCATCATGGGGTTGAACTCATGGAGGTCATTGATGACCTGCTTGATATACTGAACGGTCTTGCCCTGGGCCTTGGCCAGCGCCTCGATGTCCGCCTCCTCGGTGGGGACAAACTCATGCAGCGGGGGGTCCAGGAAGCGGATGGTCACGGGCTTGCCACCCAGAGCCTCGAACAGGCCCTCAAAGTCGGCCTGCTGCATGGGCTCGATCTTGGCCAGCGCGGCCTCCCGCTCCTCCACGGTCTCGGAGCAGATCATCTCGCGGAACGCGCCGATCCGGGCGGGGTCGAAGAACATATGCTCCGTGCGGCACAGCCCGATGCCCTGGGCGCCGAAGGCCGCGGCCTGCTTGGCGTCGTTGGGGGTATCGGCGTTGGTGCGGACGCCCATGGTCTTATACTTGTCGGCCAGCTCCATGATCCGGCCAAAGTAGCCGGAGCTGGGGTCGGCGGGAATGGTGGGGATCAAAACGTCATAGATGTTGCCGGTGGAGCCGTCCAGGCTCAGCACGTCGCCCTCTTTGTACAGCTTGCCGTGGAGGGTGAAGCACTTGTTCTCCTCGTCCATCTTGATCTCGCCGCAGCCGGAGACACAGCAGGTGCCCATGCCACGGGCCACCACGGCGGCGTGAGAGGTCTGGCCGCCCCGGACGGTGAGGATGCCCTGGGCGTACTTCATGCCCTCGATATCCTCGGGAGAGGTCTCCAGACGGACCAGGACCACCTTCTCGCCCTTCTTGCCGTGCTTCACAGCGTCCTCGGCGGTAAAGACAATGGTGCCGGCGGCGGCGCCGGGAGAGGCGGCGATGCCCTTGGACACGGCCTGGGCCTTCTTCAGGGCGTCGGGGTCAAACTGGGGATGCAGCAGCATATCCAGGGACTTGGCGTCGATCTGCATCAGCGCCTCTTCCTCGGAGATCATGCCCTCGTCGATCAGGTCGCAGGCGATCTTGATGGCGGCGGCGGCGGTGCGCTTGCCGTTCCGGGTCTGGAGCATATACAGCTTCCGGTCCTCGATGGTGAACTCCATGTCCTGCATATCCCGGTAGTGGGTCTCCAGGGTGTTGCACACGGTGAGGAACTGGTCGTAAACCTCGGGCAGGACCTCCTTCATCTGCTGGATGGGCATGGGAGTCCGCACGCCGGCCACCACGTCCTCGCCCTGGGCGTTCATCAGAAACTCGCCCATCAGGCCCTTTTCGCCGGTGGCGGGGTTCCGGGTGAAGGCCACGCCGGTGCCGGAGGTGTCGCCCATGTTGCCGAAGGCCATCATCTGCACGTTGACGGCGGTGCCCCAGGAGTAGGGGATGTCATGGTCCATCCGGTAGACGTTGGCCCGGGGGTTATCCCAGGAGCGGAACACGGCCTCGATGGCCTTGAACAGCTGCTCCTTGGGGTCGGTGGGGAAGTCGGCGCCCAGCTGCTTCTTGTATTCCGCCTTGAACTGGTCGGCCAGGGCGTGAAGATCCTCGGCGGTCAGCTCGGTATCGTAGGTAACGCCCTTGGCTTCCTTCATGGCGTCGATGAGCTTCTCAAAGTACTTCTTGCCCACCTCCATGACCACGTCGGAGAACATCTGGATGAAGCGGCGGTAGCAGTCCCAGGCCCAGCGGGGATTGCCGGACTTCCGGGCAATGACCTCCACCACCTGCTCGTTGAGGCCCAGATTCAGAATGGTGTCCATCATGCCGGGCATGGAGGCCCGGGCGCCGGAACGAACGGAGACCAGCAGCGGATTCTCCAGGTCGCCGAACTTCTTGCCAGTGATGGCTTCCATCTTCACCACATACTCCATGATCTGCTCCCGGATCTCGTCGTTGATGTGGCGGCCGTCCTCGTAATACTTGGTGCAGGCCTCGGTAGAAATGGTGAAGCCCTGGGGTACCGGCAGACCAAGGTTGGTCATCTCCGCCAGGTTGGCGCCCTTGCCGCCCAGCAGCTCCCGCATTTTGCCGTTTCCTTCGGTAAACAGATAAACGTACTTATGAGACATTCGATTGTTTCCCCTTTCGTTTTTTCCATGGGCCCACGCCCAGTATTTTCGTTAGTTGGTTTTGCCAAAATAATATACCATGACGCGCGGCGGAATGGTATATTGCGTCATCTTTTTCGGTTCCGCCCCCCGGGCGGGAGAAAAAGGACTTAAAATTAAAGTATAATAGCCACGTCGTGGCCATTATACCATGTTCCGGGAGAAATTGCAAATCTTTTTCCAAAAATTCTGAAATATTTTCCAAAAAAACGCCGGCCTGGGAAGGATCAAGTCCCTCCCCTGCCGGCGAAAACGCCCTATTCATCGATATTCCCGGATCACGGCCTTGACAAGCCCGATCATCTCCGCCTCGGAGCCGTCGATGGGGGCATAGGCGTCGTTTTCCGGCATCAGCCAGATCTGCCCGTCCCGGCGGCGGAGGCGCTTCACCGTGGCCTCGTCCCCGATGCGGGCCACCACGATCTGCCCGTCCTCGGCGGTCTGCTGGGGCCGCACCACCACCACGTCTCCGCTGAGGATCCCGGCGCCCACCATGCTGTCCCCCCGCACCCGGAGGGCAAAGCAGTCCGGCCCGGCGTCATAGGTCATGTACCCCTCCAGATTCTCCACCGCCAGAATGGGCTGGCCCGCCGTCACCACGCCCACCACCGGGATCTGCCCGGGGCGCTGGGCGGTCACGATGGACCGCTTCCGGCCCTTGGCCGCCGGCGCCTGGAGATAGCCCTGCTGCTGGAGCTTCTGCAAATGATAGCTCACCGTGGCGGTGGAACGGAGGCCCACCCCAGTTCCGATCTCCCGGACGGAGGGGGCGTAGCCGTTTTCCTGGATAAAATCATTGACGTAGCGAAGGATCTGCTCGGCGCGGTCGGTTCCCTTTGACATGGGGCGCACCTCCCTTTCTTTTTTCCATTATAGCACAAATGAGCGAAAAAGAAAAGCACTTTTTCCGGCTCCGCCGACATTTTTGGAGAAAATATTTTGCCCGTCCCGACTATACTGGTAGTGAAGCCCATTCGGGAGGTGATATGATGGACGCTTACGATCCGGCGCTGGCCGCCCGGGTATGGCAGCGGGTCCGGGGCCAGCAGGAGCCCCAGCCGCCCCGGCAGGAGCTGCTGCCCCTGCTGGCGGATTCCTGGGCCGCCGCCGCGGCCTATTTGGCCCTAGCGCGGCAGGTGGGGCCTCAGGCGGCTACGACCCTGCGGCGCTTAGCCCGGGAGGAGCAGACCACTGCCGACGCCCTGCGGGGACTGCATCTGCTGATCAACGGCAGCCGCCCTGCCCTGCGGACCCCGCCCCCGCTCCGGGAGACCCCGGAGGCGGGTCTGCGCAGACGCTACACTGAAAGCCTAAAGGCCGCCGCCGTTTATGAACGGCTCTCCGGAGACCCGGAGTACGGCCCGGTGTTCGCGCGGCTGGCCCAGCAGGAGCAGGAACACTGCCGGCAGGTGCTGTCCGTGTTGGGAAATTGGGAAAAGTGAGCCGCTAGTCCCGGCCGGAGGGGGGATTCTCCTCCGGCGCCGGGGCGTCCCCCTCCGGGGCCGCCTCCGAAGAGGCTTCCGCCGGTTTTTCCACTGCTTCTTCCGTTGGTTCTTCTACAGTCTCTTCCGCCGCCCCTTCGGCGGCGGCTTTTGCCGCCTTCACCCGTGCTACGAACATCTTCTCCGGGTCATGGGCGCGGAAGGCCTGGTAGAGCAGCACCGCCGTGGCCACCAGGCAGCTCACCGCCGCCAGCACCTGACTCACCCGGAAGGGGCCCCAGTAGAGGCTGTCCACCCGCAGGCCCTCGATAAAGGCCCGGCCCAAGCCGTACCAGGCGACATAGCCCAGGGCGATCTGCCCGTCGTACTTCCGGCGCTTAGACAGGAAGTGGAGCAGCACAAAGCCGGCGATGTTCCACAGGGATTCATAGAGGAAGGTGGGGTGGTAGTATTCATAGGCCCCCGTCACCTGATTAAACAGGCCCATCCGCCAGGGCAGCTCCGTGGCGGCTCCGAAGGCCTCCCGGTTGAAGAAATTGCCCCAGCGGCCCACGGCCTGGCCGATGAGCAGGCCCAAGGACACCAGGTCCAGCGCCGCCGGATAGGAGATCTTCCGCCACCGGCAGAACACCGCCGCGCCCAAGACCGCGCCAAGCACGCCGCCGTAGATGGCGATGCCGCCCTGCCAGATATACAGAACGCTGATGGGGTCGCCGGCAAATTCATCCCAGGCGAAGACGCAGTAGTAGATCCGGGCGCAGATCAGGGCAAAGGGGGTGACGTAGAGGACCCCGTCTGTCAGCGTATCCGCGTCGATGCCAAATTCCGGGCACCGGCGGCAGCAGTAGAGTACCGCCAGCACCAGGCCCGTGGCGATGATGATGCCGTAAAAATGCAGGGTCAACGGTCCCAGAGAAATCGTCCTGGGGGGATTCAGCTCCAGCCCAAAAAGGGGGAAAAAGATCGTGGTATAGTTCCAGGGGTTCATGGCACTGCCTCCTTTGGCGGCCGGACAGGGCCGCGGCAAGCATTTTGACCGAATTGGCACTATTATACTCCATGTTCCGGGAAAATGCTAGATGCCCGGAAAAAAATTCACAGTTTCGTGGTTGTCATTTCCCCGGTTTTGCGCTACAATGGTGCTGACCGGCGAAAAAGCCGGAAACTGTGTTTTTTTGGAGGAACCGGGCATGGCTTGGCTGGAATTTGCCGTTGGCGCGAAACCGGATACGGTGGAGGATGTGGCGGCGCTCCTGACCGCCGCCGGCTTCGAGGAGCTGATCATTGAGGATCAGGCGGAGCTGGAGGGCTTTCTGGAGGAGAACCGGGCCTGCTGGGACTATATCGACCCCCGTCTTGCCAAGCAGCTGGAGGGACTCTGCCAGGTGCGGCTGTACCTGGAGGACACCGACGCCGCCGCCCGGGCCCGGCTGGAGCGGCTGGCCCGGGAGCGGGGGCTTCCTCTGACGGTGAAGCCCCTAGGAGATGAAAACTGGGAGACCGGCTGGCAGGACAGCTACCCGCCGCTGGAGGTGGGCAGCAGGCTCCTCGTCCTGCCCTACTGGCTCGCGGAGAATGCCCCCGCCGGGCGGGTCCCCGTAATTCTGGATCCCGGACTGACCTTCGGCACCGGCGCCCACCCCTCCACCCAGATGGTAATGGAAACCATGGAGACCCGGGACCTGACCGGGGCGGACTGTCTGGATCTGGGCAGCGGCAGCGGGATCCTCTCCATCACGGCGCTGGCCCTGGGGGCAAGCCACGCCTTGGGCGTGGACATCGACCCCAAGGCCCTGGACGCGGGCCGGGAAAACGGTGAGCGGAACGGATTGACCGCCCCCCGCCTGGAATTTTGCACCGGAAACGTGGTGGAGGACGCTGCCCTGCGGCAGCGGCTTGCCGGGAAAAAGTGGGACTTGGTACTGGTCAATATTGTGGCGGACGTGATCATTGCCCTGGCGCCGCTCCTGCCGGAGTTGCTGGCGGAGGGGGCGACCGTGATCTGCTCCGGTATCCTGGACAGCCGGCTTGATCAGGTGGAGGCGGCGCTGACCCAGGCGGGGCTGGCCGTTACGGAGCGCCGAGCCAAAGAGGAGTGGCGCTGCCTAACCGCCGGAAGGAGGAACGAATGAATATCCCCTACCGTATGCGGCGATTTCTGCGGGGACTGTGCTATGCGGGGCTGATCCTAGCCCTGGTAGCCGCCGTGGCCTGGCTGGTGTGGCTGGTCTGGCTGGAACGGTATGTGGTCTACTCCGACGAGGGGGCCAAGCTGGACTTTTCCCTGTCCTGGAACAACGTCCAGGGGGAGCTTGCCCTGCCGCCGGAGCCGCTGGAAACCATTTCCATTTACTATAACGAGGGAGAGAATGCCATCAACACCAGCACGGAGCTGGTGCAGCTGATGGGATTCTACGCCGACGGCGAGGCCCTGTCTTCCGATCTGAGCGAGATCCGGCGGCAGGTGGAGACCTTCCCCACCGGAACCCCGGTGATGCTGGACATGAAGAGCAGCTGGGGCTACTTCTACTATACCTCCCGGCTGGGCGAAACGTCCTCGGATGTGAGCCCCTCCGCGGTAGAGGACCTGATCCAGTATCTAAAGGAACGGGGTATGTACCTCATCGCCCGGATCCCCGCCTTCCGGGATCGGGCCTACCTGATCGAACACACCGAAGTTGGCCTGCCTGTCTCCAGCGGGGCCTACCTCTGGTCCGACGACGACGGCTGTTACTATTTCGACCCCACCAAGAGCGGCACCATCACCTACCTGATGCAGATCGTGTCCGAGCTGAAAAACCTGGGCTTTGACGAGGTGGTCTTCTCCGAGTTCCGCTTCCCCAACACCGACGACATCATCTTCGACGGGGACCGGAATCAGGCCCTGGCGGAAGCGGCAGCCAACCTGGTCTCCTCCTGCTCCACGACCACCTTTGCCGTCTCCTTCGTCACCACTCCCGGCGTCTTTACGCTGCCCCAGGGGCGGGCAAGGCTGTACCTGGAAAATGTGGCGGCGGTGGACGTGGCCACCCAGGCCCAGCTCTCCGGGGTAGCGGACACCGCCGTCAATCTGGTGTTTATCACCGAGACCAACGACACCCGGTACAATGACTACGGGGTGCTGCGGCCCATCTCCGCCGCCGACGCCGCTCTGGACCAGCAGCAACAGCAGGAGGAGGAAGGTGACTGACCCGACCCGGTCCTTAATGCCGATCCCGGGCCGCTCCGGCTGAATGGAATGATTGAAAATCCGGCGCTCCCCTCGGGAAGCGCCGGATTCCTATTGTGCCTTTCAGCTCCTGGCCCCAGCCTGGAGCTGTTCTTTGTTGTATTGCAGGGTGTAGAGCTGATAGTACCGGCCGTGGAGGTGAAGCAGCTCCTGATGGGTGCCCTGCTCCATGATCCGGCCGTGGGACAGCAGAATGATGTTGTCCGC
The DNA here is from genome assembly GCA_947626085.1 of uncultured Oscillospiraceae bacterium. Classification (GTDB taxonomy): domain Bacteria; phylum Bacillota; class Clostridia; order Oscillospirales; family Oscillospiraceae; genus Faecousia. The sequence goes on along the minus strand of CANQQU010000051.1, from coordinate 9,204 downwards.
GTGCTGAATGGTGGAGAGCCGGTGGGCCACGATCAGCATGGTGCCGATGTTCTTCATCCGCTCCAGAGAGTCCTGGATCAGCACTTCCGTCTCGGTATCGATGTTGGCGGTGGCCTCGTCCAGGATCATCACCTCGGGGCGGTGAATGATGGTCCGGGCAAAGCTGAGCAGCTGCCGCTGGCCGGCGGAGAAGTTATTGCCCCGCTCCCGCACCACCTCGTCCAAGCCGTTTTCCAGCTTGTGGATGAAGGAATCGGCGTTGACATAGCGGCAGGCCTGCTCCACCTGCTCATCGGTGATGCCCTCCTCCCGAAGGAGGATGTTGCTCCGGATGGTGCCGGAGAACAGGAACACGTCCTGGAGCATCTGGCCGAAGTGCTTGCGCAGGGAGGAGATCTTGATGTGGCGGATGTCGATGCCGTCGATGAGGATCTGGCCCTTCTGAATGTCGTAATTCCGGCAGATCAGGGAGAGGATGGTGGTCTTGCCCGCGCCGGTGGCCCCTACAAAGGCCACGGTCTGCTTGGGCATGACGTGGAAGGACACGCCCTTCAGGACCCATTCGCCGGGCTTATAGGAGAACCACACGTCTTTAAATTCGATCTCGCCCTCGATATGCTCCAGCTCGATGGCGTCCGGCTCGTCCACGATCTCCGGCACCATGTCCAGCACCGTGAAGATCTTCTCCGCCGAGGCGAAGGCGCTTTGCAGGAAGTTGAACTGCTCCGCCAGGGCCTGGATGGGGTTAAAGAACCGGGAGACATAGAGGTAGAAGGTGACAATGATGTCGCTGGTGATGGGCTGGCCGAAGAGGACCCAGTTGCCGATGGCGCCCCGGCCGCCCATGTACAGCAGGCACAGCACGGAGCTGATATAGAGCATGTACACCATGGGCCGGAAGATGCCGAAGACGAAGATCTGGTTCTGCTTGGCCTTTTTCAGGGCCTCGCTCTTTTCCAGGAAGTCCCGGTTCTTTTTCTCCTCCCGGTTGAAAATCTGAGTGACCTTGATGCCGGAGAGGTTTTCGGACAGGTAGGTATTGATGTCCGTGGTCCGGTCCTTCACCACCCGGTAGACCCGGCGGGAGAATTTCCGGAAAATGACGGTAAAGAGCAGCACGAAGGGCACAAAGCACAGCACCATCAGCGTTAGGGCGTAGTTGAGGACCAGCATGGCCCCTAGGACGCCCACCACCACCATGCAGTTCTTCACCATGGTCACTAAGATGTTGGTGAACATCATGGAGATGGCGTTGGTGTCGTTGCAGACACGAGTCACCAGCTTGCCAACGGGGATGTTGTTCAGCTGCTCGTGGGACAGCTTTTCAATGTGGGTGAACACGTCCAGCCGGAGCTGGGAGAGGATCTTCTGCCCCGTTTTCTGGAGGATGATGGCCTGGAAATAGGTACACACCAGGCTCACCACCAAAATGCCGGCGTAGACCGCCACCAGGGTGAACAGATAGCTCAGTTCAAACTCCCCCGCCACGATCTTCTCGATCCGGCCCACCAGAATGGGGGACAGCAGATCGTAGACGATGGAGAACAGCATGATGATCAGTACCAGCACGAAGTCCTTCCAGTAGGGCTTGGCGTACTTCAGCAGCCGCAGGGCCAGCTCCCCGTCCTCCATGTGGCGGTCGAAGCCCATGGTCTCCTTTTTGTTCTTGATGGCGGCGTAGGCCAGGCAGAAGGCGGCGGCAAAGGCGCCGATGATGGCGCCGACGATGAGGATCGGCAAGTATTCACGCATTGGCGTATTCTCCTCCTTCCTCCTCCAGCCGCTGCAGATCCACCATTTTCCGGTAGGAATCGCACTGGGCGTAGAGCTGGGCGTGGGTACCGACGGCCACCAGATTGCCCTCGTCCAGGAACAGGATCTGGTCCATTCCCTCGATGGTGGAAATTCGGTGGGCAATGAGGATGGTGGTCTTGCCCGCCCGGGTGGCCCGGAGGTTTTCCAGAATGGTTTTTTCGGTGCTGGTGTCCACGGCGGAGACCGAGTCGTCCAAAATCAGGATGGGGGCCTGGCGCATCAGCGCCCGGGCGATGGAGATCCGCTGCTTCTGCCCGCCGGAGACGGTGACGCCCCGCTCCCCCAGGATCGTCTCATAGCCCTTGGCAAACTCCCGGATGTTGTCGTCCACGTCGGCCATTTTGGCGGCGTTTTCGATCTCGGACTCCTGAGCCTGGTCCACGCCGAAGGCGATGTTATTGGCAATGGTGTCGGAAAACAGGAAATTGTCCTGGGGCACATAGGCGCAGCCGTCCCGCACCTGACGGATGGGCACGGTGTTCACATCCCGGCCGTCGATGAAGATGGTGCCGTCCGGCACGTTGTAGGTCCGCAGGATCAGATCCACCAGGGTGGTCTTCCCCGCCCCGGTGCGGCCCACCAGACCCACATTTTGACCGGGCTGAATGGTAAAGGTCACGTCCTTCAGCACATCGTACTCCCCGTCGGGATAGCGGAAGGTCAGGTGCTTAAATTCGATGCCGCCCTTCACGGGGCCCAGGTCGGTGACGTCCGCCCGGTCCACCACGTCCTGCTTGGCGTCCAGCAGCTCGCTGATCCGGTTCAGGGAGGCCCGGCCCCGGCTGGTCATGTCGATCAGCTCGGACACGGCCATGATGGGCCAGACCACGGAGTTGAAGTAGCCGATGTACTCCACCAGCTGACCGGCGTTGAAGCTGCCCTTGTACACCAGGTAGCCGCCGTAGCCCAGGATCACGCAGATCACGCTCTCCACAAACAGCGTTACCAGGATCCTCAGCATTACGGAGATCCGGGTATAATCCACGTTGGCGTCCTCGTTCTCCTTGTTGAGCTTTTTGAAGGCCATCAGTTCCTTGGCCTCCTTGACAAAGGCCTTGATGACGGCGATGCCGGAAAAACTCTCCTGGGAGAAATCGGACAGGGCGGAAAAGGCCTCCTGGCGCTTCTCCCACTTGGTGGTCATGTACTTGCCGATCAGCGTGGCGCTGGCCAGCAGCAACAGCATGGGGATCAGGGAGAGGAAGGTCAGCAGCGGGTCCATCCTCAGCATTTTGCCGATGGACATGACGCCCAGAAACAGGGCGTCGAAAAACATCATAAAGCCGGAGCCGTAGCAGTCCTGCACCGTCTCCAGATCGTTGGTGAACAGGCTCATCAGGTTGCCCACCTTGTTGACCTGGTAGTACTGGCAGGACAGGTCCTTGGCGTGGTCGAACATCTCGTTGCGCAGGTCCGCCTCCACCTTGATGGCGGAGCCGAAAATGCACACCCGCCAGGTAAACCGCCCCACCACCAGGGAGAGGATCACCCCCACCAGGGGCATACACACCCGGTCCAGGAGGAAGTCGATGTCGAAGGGCATCATGGCGCCGTTGACCTCCACCTGGCCCTCGTTCATGCCGTTGATGACCATGCGGTACATCTCAGGGATGATCAGCTGGAAATAGTCCACCAGCCACAGCGCCGTCAGACCCACCAGGAGCCAGAGGGCATATTTTAAGTAATAGCGGTTGATATGCTTGCCAAAGATCATACTCCGCCCTCCTTCTGAAAATTAGTGGTAATCGCAACTATCCCATTTGCAACTTTTTGCATTTTAGCACATAATGGGGAAAAAGGCAATAGCCTTTTTATCTGAAAAGCGGGGATAGAACAGCTCTAATTTTGTCTCTTCTAACTGCTGCCCCCCGGACATATTCTGATGAACGGGAGGTGGTCGCGTGAGCCGCAGAATGCCGATCTTTTATAGCGCCTTGGCGCTGACCGGGGTGAATCTGCTGCTGCGGATGGTGTCCACCTCGTTTCAGGTCTACCTCTCCGGGCAGATCGGCGCGGCGGGGATCGGCCTGCTGCAGCTGGTGCTGTCCGTGGGGATGATGGCCACCACCGCCGGCATGGCGGGGGTGCGCACCGCCGCCATGTACCTTACCGCCGGGGAGCTGGGCCGCAAAAAGCCGGAAAACGTCACCTGGGTGCTGCGGGGGTGCTTTTTCTATGCCCTGTGCTGCGGAGGAGCGGCGAGCCTGGGCCTTTTCTTTGCCGCGCCGGCGCTGGCAAGCCGGTGGATCGGGGACTCGGCGGCCTTGGGGGCCCTGCGGCTGTACGCCAGCTTCCTGCCGGTGATCTGCCTGTGCGGGTGCCTGACGGGATACTTTACCGCCGCCAACCGGATCGCCTCCCTGGCGGCGGTGGAGGTGGCGGAGCAGCTCTGCTCCATGGCCGTGACCATGGCCACCCTGACCCTCTGGGCCAGAGGGGACCCGGGCCTTTCCTGCCAGGCGGTGGTTCTGGGCAGCGGCGCCGGGTCGGTGCTGACCTTCCTGGCCCTGCTGACCCTGCGGCTCCGGGAGGGCCGCCGTCCGGGGGAGCCGATTCGAGTGGCAAGGCCCCTGCTGCGAACGGCGGTGCCCCTGGCCCTGGCGGATGATCTGAAATCCGGCATCTCCACCGCCGAGAATTTGATGGTCCCCAAGCGGCTGGCTCTCTATCCCGGGGAGGCGTCCCCGCTGGCGGCCTTCGGCATGGTCAGCGGCATGGTGTTCCCCATCCTCATGTTCCCGGCGGCAATTTTATTTGGCCTGGCGGAGCTGCTGCTGCCGGAGCTGGCCCGGTGCGCGGCGGCGGACAGCCGGCGCAGAATTCGGTATCTGGTAGGCCGAAGCCTCCGGGCCGCCATGCTCTACGGCTCCTTTTTTGCCGGGGTCCTGTTCCTGCTGGCCCCCGAGCTGTGCCAGGCCCTCTACGGCAGCGCCCAGGCGGGGCAATATCTGCGGTGGTTCGCGCCCCTGGGGCCCATGCTCTACTGCGACGCCATCACCGACGCCATGACCAAGGGCCTGGGCCAGCAGCGCGCCTGCGTGCGCTACAACATCCTCACCAATTCCATGGATGTGGCGCTGCTGTTCCTGCTGCTGCCGAAATACGGCATGGCCGGCTACTTTTTCAGCTTTCTAATCACCCATCTTCTGAATTTTATCCTCAGTCTTCGGCTGCTGCTGAAAATCAGCCGGTGCCGGATCGCCTTTCACATTCCCGCCTTTACCGCCGCGGCCACGGCTCTGGCCGTCCTGGCGGGGACCCAGGTGGCGTCCCCGGCGCTGCGGCTGCTGGCCTATCTGGCAGTCTGGGGCAGCTGCCTGGTCCTCTTTGGGGTGGTAAGCCGGGAGGACGCGGCCTGGCTCCGGGGCCTGGTGAAGGGCATATAAAACGCCCGCGCGCCGGCTCCCCGGTGCGCGGGCATCTTTTACTGTTTTACGGCAAACTGCCCTTGGGGGCGGCGCTTTATACCAGGGGGTCGTAGGACTGGATATCCACGCAGGTTTTGCCGTCGAAGGTGAAGCGCATGACCCAGGGCTTATGGACCTTGACGATCAGAAATTGATCGTAGCCAAAGCTCGGGTCATAATAATTATATATTGTACACATGGCGGTGCCGTGGCTGCCGATGAGGATATTCTTCCCCGGATATTGGTCCAAAACCCGGTCGATGGCCGCCACGTTCCGGGCTTGGACCTCCCGGAGGCACTCCCCGCCGGGCAGACGATAGTCAAAGTCCATCCACTGATTGTGGGAGTAGGTGGTGAAATCCATCTGGAGCCACCCGTCTGTCACCTTCCGCTCCCGGAAATCCGGGACAAGCCCGATAGGCAGGCCCTTTTTCTCGGCAAATTCCGCCACGGTGTCCACCGCCCGCTTATAGGGGCTGGACAGCACCACATCGATGGATTTGTCCTCAAAAAACGCCGTCACCTTGGGCCGGTCGGCCAGGCCCTTGGCCGTCAGCTCCCGGTTCATATCGTCCAGGTTATGGTAATTGGGCTGGCAGTGGCGGACAAAATAAAGCGTTGTCATGAAAAATCTCCTTATTTTGGCCCCCGCCGGATGGCGGGGGCCATGGTTGCGGTTGAAAACGCAGGGTTTAACGGGTACTCTTGTCGTAGGGGACGCCCTCGGCCTTGGGGGCGCGGGACTTCTTGGAGGTGAAGGCCAGGACCACCAGGGTGATGATGAAGGGCAGCATCCGATAGATATTGGGGTTGATGCCGATCTCCCGGAGGAGGTACACCCCGTCGCCATTGATATCGATGGTGGAGTAGGCGGCGGCAATGCACTTGCAGAAGCCGAAGAGGAAGGCCGCCAGGGCGGTGTTCAGGGGCTTCCAGTTGCCGAAGATCATCACCGCCAAGGCCAGGAAGCCAAAGCCGGCTACGTCGCCGTTGGCGGAGCAGTTGGCGGTGGTCAGGGCGAAGGCAAAGCCGCCGATGCCCGCCAGGGCGCCGGAAATGGTGACGCCGGCATAGCGCATGACGTAGACATTGATGCCCAGGGAGTCCGCCGCCTGGGGATTTTCACCGCAGGCCCGGAGCCGGAGGCCGAACTTGGTCTTATACAGGATGATGGACAGCACCACATACAGCACAATGCAGATGTAGGTGGTCAGGTAGAACTTGTCCAGGAAGGTGCCGCCCAGAACGCCCAGCTCCGCGCCCCGGTCAAAGCCCAGATCGGTCTTCTTGATCATGAACCAGGAGGCAGAGTCGCCGGTGAACATGCCCAGCACATTCTGGCTGGTGAGGATATTGATGAAGAACAGTGTCAGGGCCGGGGCCAGCAGGTTCAGCGCCGTGCCGCCGATGGTCTGGTCTGCCCGGAGGTTGATGGCCGCGAAGGACAGCAGCAGGGAGAATACCGCCCCCATCAGGGCCGCGGCTCCCAGGGCCAGGAGCATGACCAGCTGGCCGCTGTCCTTGGTAAAGATCCCCGCCTGCTGGAGCAGATAGACCGTCAGCACGCCCACGAAAGCGCCCATGATCATGATGCCTTCCAGAGCCAGGTTAATGACGCCGCTGCGCTCCGCGAAGATGCCCGCCAGAGCCACAATGAGCAGCGGAATGGTGTAGATCAAAGTCTGCTGCAATAAGAATGTCATTTTCCATTCTCCTTTCCGGTCTTCTCCCCGGCGGCAGCGGGAGCGGGGGCGGGTTCGGCGGTCTTTTTCTTGCCCCGGCTGCTCAGCCACATTTTAATGATCAGGCTGAAGGAGCTGAGGTAGACGATGGCCGCGATAATGATGTCCGTGATGTACTCGTTGAAGGCCGTCAGGTTTTTCAGCTGGGTGCCGCAAATGTTCAGCAGGGACATGAAGATGGCGGTGAAGATCACGCCGATGGGGCTGTTAGCCGCCAGCAGGGCCACGGGAATGCCGTTGAAGCCCACCGCCGGCAGGGACTGATAGGTGGACCAGTAGAACTCGGTATTGCCGGAGAGCCAGTACAGCGCCGCGCCGGCGCCGGCCATGGAACCGGCGATGGCCATGGACAGCACGATGTTCCGCTTGTCGTTGATGCCGGCGTACCGGGCGGCGTGGCGGTTGCTGCCGCAGGCCTTCAGCTCATAGCCCAGGGTGGTCTTGTTCATTAAAATGTAGATGCCGATGGCGATGAGGATGGCCACCAGGATGCCGGCGTTGACCTGGGACTGGGGCAGCAGCTTGTCCAGGCCCAGCTTGGCGGTGGCCACGCCGTTGGCGACGGTGGGCTTGATGTAGCCCACCTTGCCCGCCTCGGCGCCGTTTTTCAGGTCGCTGATATCAAAGAGGAAGGTGACCAGGTTGGCGGCGATCCAGTTGGTCATGATGCAGGCCAAAACCTCGTTGATGTTCCGGGTGGCCTTCAGGAAGCCGGGGATCGCGCCCCAGATGGCGCCCGCCAGCATGCCGGCCAGCAGCGCCAGGGTCCAGACGATCCAGGAGGGGACCACGCTGGTGGGAATGGAGAGGGCCACAGTCAGGGAGGCCCAGGTGCCCATCAGGTACTGCCCCGGGGCGCCGATGTTGAACAGGCCCGTCTTGTTGGCAACCGCCACGGAAAGGCCCGTCATCAGCAGGGGGATGGCCCGGAAGAGCATATTGCCGATGCTGGTGGGGTTAAAGCCGAAGGCCAATTCGCCGGCGGCGTCCCGGCCGGTGCTGAACAGGCCCAGGAACACCAGCGACACGCCTTCCAGTCCGCCCTTGGGGGAGATGCTTTCACTGGAAAAGGCCACGATCAGCACCAAAATGGAGCCGAAGATCAGGCCGATCAGAATGGAAAGGATGGAGGAAAGCACCGTCTTGGTGCCCTCCCGCTGGAGCAGAGGGGATTTTTGTTTCATTTTTCGCCGCCTCCTTACTTATCCCGCTTGGCGCCGGCCATATACAGGCCCAGCTCCGCCACGGTGGTCTTCTTGGGGTCCAACTCGCCCACGATCTCACCCTCGTACATCACCAAGATCCGGTCGGACAGGTTCATGACCTCGTCCAGCTCCAGGCTCACCAGGAGTACCGCCTTTCCGGCGTCCCGCTGGGCCACCAGCTGGGCATGGATGTACTCGATGGCGCCCACGTCCAGGCCCCGGGTGGGCTGGACCGCGATGATCAGGGGATTCTCCCGGTCGATCTCCCGGCCAATGATGGCCTTCTGCTGGTTGCCGCCGGACATGCTCCGGGCAATGGTGACGGGCCCCTGGCCGGAGCGGACGTCGTACTGCTCGATGATCTTCTCCGCGTAGGCACGGACCGCGTCCCGCTTGATCAAGCCCATGGTCTGGAACCGGTCCTGCCGGAAGGTCTGGAGGACCAGGTTGTTTTCCAAGGTGTCGTCCAGCACCAGGCCGTGCTTGTGCCGGTCCTCGGGAATGTGGCTCATGCCGGCGTCGCTGCGGCGGCGGATGGTGGCCTTGGAAATGTCCACCCCGCAGAGGGTGACTTTCCCGGCGCTGGCCTTTTCCAGGCCCGTGATGCCGTAGACCAGCTCGCTCTGGCCGTTGCCGTCGATGCCCGCGATGCACAGGATCTCCCCGGCGTGGGCCTGGAAGGAGACGCCCTTAACGGCGTTGTTCTTATGGACCTTGGAGGGGACCACCAGGCCCTGCACATCCAGAATGGTCTCGCCGGGATGGGCCTCCCCCTTCTGGACTTGGAGCTGCACCGGGCGGCCCACCATCATGTTGGACAGCTCCTGCTTGTTGGTGTCCTTGGTGTTCACGGTGCCCACATAGCGGCCCTTCCGCAGCACCGTCACCCGGTCGGACACGGCCATGATCTCGTTGAGCTTGTGGGTGATGAAGAGGATGGACTTGCCCTCCTTGGCGAAACCCCGCATGATCTCCATCAGCTCGTCGATCTCCTGGGGGGTCAGCACGGCGGACAGGCCCAGCACGGCGGATATG
>CANQQU010000050.1 GCA_947626085.1 uncultured Oscillospiraceae bacterium | reverse complement strand
TGCTGTGTTAGTGGCACCTGTGTTTCATTCCCTTTGGTGCCTTGTAGCGCAGCGGAAAGGAATGGTCATAAAAATGAAACGATCGCTGATTATGCTGCTGGCGTTGTCGCTGCTCCTGACCGGCTGCTCCCTGCGGTTCACCCTGCCGGAGGAGACGGAGGCCTGGCTGCCGACGCAGGCGAACACCACCGAGCAAAGCACGCCCCAAGCGACGCAAATACCAAGGCAAACGGATGCGGACGGCACGATCCTGGCATATAGCGTGGGCGTCCAATCACTGAGCCTTGCCAATGGCGTCAGCAATGGCGACACCCAGATCCAGAGCTGTGACTATGACGGCGGGGAGATGCGCATTCCTTTCCAATACCAGGCCGGCCGAGATGCGGATCTGGTAGGCTTGGGGCTAATGGTCTTCCTGGACGGTCAGCCCCAGCCCTATAAGATCTCCAAAGAGGGCGAATACAAATATCTTCACACTTTTACGCAAGTCGACGGGGAAGGAGAGCTGATCTTTACCCCCGTATGTGGAAAGGCAGGGGATACTCTGGAACTCTATGCCGTTCTAACGCCGGCGCCGGATTGGCTCCCGCAAGAGACGCGGGATGGGGTGAGTTATCCGCGCAGTTACGACCTCTACGCGCCCCAAGCGGTCACGGGCGTCCTGCTGCGGTTCCATGCGGATCCCGAAGTAGCGGCTGATTTTCCCCAGGTCCGTGACCGGATCAAGGCGATCGAGACGGTGGAAGAGGAGTTTACAACCAGCGACCATAACGAGCTTTGGCAGGGCTACGGATGGTCTCAATCAACGTCGTACCGAGAGACTCCACGGGATGTTACCGCGAATATTGTATTTACAGATGAATACAAGGAACACGATTATTCCGCGTATTCACCGATGAGCCTTGCGGCGGTCATGCGATGGGGATTTGCGGGTGAGAGAGCAAGCCTCAGCTTTGTTCAAGAGTATCAGGACTATGCCTACAATGTAAAAGAAACCTCCGAAGTGAAATTCGAGTGCTGCCTCTACTGCCCAGAGCCGGTGGATTGCAACTTAATCCTGTACTTTAACGACGTACCCATCAGCGTTGATCCGGAAAAAGCCATTTCCTTCTCCGGCGGGAACGAGGAGACAAAAATAATCGTGGAGCTTACCCTGGATATGACGGAAATGCGCGAGATCAATAAAATAACCGTCATCGCGGTAGCTAAGAATTTTCAGACGCTGAGGCAGCAGGGAGCGCTGGAACGGTATCCGTATCTACAGCAGGGGATCAAAATGCTGCGCCTGTCCTATGTTCTCATGACCTATGGAAACCAGGCCGATTATCTGGAAGCGGTCACAAAATAAAGAAAGGGGTATCTGCTATGACCCAATACCGTTATGACACCCAGCTGCTCATCGAGGGACAGGACCTGGACGAGGACGCTATCAACGACTACTTTGTCGCCCACTTCCAAGGGGACTGCCTGCTGGCGGTGGGGGACGAGGAGCTGATCAAGATCCACTACCACACCAACGAGCCCTGGAAGGTGCTGGAATACTGCGCTTCCCTGGGAGAGATCTTCGACATCGTGGTGGAGGACATGGACCGGCAGAGCCGGGGGCTGAAGGGATGACACGAGATAAAAAGTTGGAAGATTCCGAAAAAAATGCTTGCAATTTCCTTTTTCCCGTGGTAAAATAAATCGGTCTGAAAAAAGGTGAGTCCTCTGCGGCGTCCGGGAGCCATATCACCCGGGACTGATCCGCCGCATGAACGCCCAAATGAAGGAGGACAAATAGATATGGATTTAGTCAAGGCTCTGTCCAGCCAGTACATGAAGCCGGAGCTGCCCGAAATGCGGGTAGGCGATACGGTTCGTGTCCATGTGCGGATCAAGGAAGGCGCTCGGGAGCGGATCCAGGTGTTTGAAGGCACCATCATCGCCCGCAAGCACGGCGGCATCGGCGAGACCATCACCGTTCGCCGGGTCAGCTACGGCGTGGGCTGCGAAAAGGTATTCCCGGTCCACTCTCCTCGGATCGCCGATGTGGAGACTGTCCGCCACGGCAAGGTCCGCCGGGCCAAGCTCTACTATCTGCGTGGCCGCTTTGGCAAGGCCGCCAAGATCAAAGAGAAGGTCTGACAAAAAGAAAATAAAAAAAGAGGGGTTTACCCTCTTTTTTTATTGGAAAATTATGTGTATAATAGAAAGCAAAGCGGCTTGTCCGCCATTTGGGGCGGAAATTAGGGGAGGCAGAAAAATGGAGCGGGAAAATCTGGAAATGGGTCCCCAGCCCAGAAGGGGAAGGTCCAGGGAGAAAATTACCCCGGCGAGAAACGCCCTGTATTATCTCCACGATCTATCCTACATGCTGGCGACGGTGCTGGTGGTGATGCTGGTGTTTTTCCGGATCGTGGTGGTGTCCGGCCCCTCCATGTACAACACCCTGGTGGACGGGGACTATCTGATCCTGCTGAGCCATGTGTTTTACCCCCAGCCCAAGCAGGGTGATATCGTTGTGGCCAGTCTGGAGGATTTTGAGGACGGAGAGCTGATCGTCAAGCGGGTCATCGCCACCGAGGGGCAGACCATCCGCATTGACGACGAAACCGGCACCGTCTATGTGGACGATGTGGCGTTGGAGGAGCCCTATACCTACTCCAAGACCGTGTCGGGAATGATGACCGAGCCCGTCACCGTGGAAAAGGGCTGCGTGTTTCTGATGGGGGACAACCGATGGGTCTCCCAGGACAGCCGAGATCCGGCCATTGGACAGGTGGATGTGCGAAACATCGTGGGCAGGGTGCTGTTCCTGCTCCTGCCCGGGACGGATCACGGCTATGAGGAATGGGACCTTTCCCGGATCGGGCCGCTACAATGACGGAGCCGATGCATATTCAGTGGTACCCGGGCCACATGACCAAGACCCGCCGCCAGATCGAGGCGGATCTGAAACAGGTGGACGCGGTATGTGAGATCGTGGACGCCCGGATTCCCTCTGCCAGCCGGAACCCGGACATTGACGTACTCTGCGGCGGCAAGCCCAGAATGGCGGTGCTGAGCCGGATCGATCTGGCGGACAGCGGGGAGACCCGGCGGTGGCTGGACTATTTCCGGCGCCGGGGCCTGGCGGCCATCGGCGTGGATCTCAAGCGCCGGAAGGGGATCGGGGACTTTCAGCCGGCCCTCCGGGAGCTGCTGGCGGAAAAAATCGCCCGGGACGCCGCGAAAGGAATGCGCCGGCCCCTCCGGGTGATGGTGGTGGGGATCCCCAACGTGGGAAAATCCACCTTTATCAATCAGATTTCCGGCAGAAAAGGCGCGAAGACCGAAAACCGCCCCGGCGTCACCCGGGGAAAGCAGTGGGTGACGGTGGACCCCCAGCTTCTGCTGCTGGACACCCCCGGGATCTTGTGGCCCAAGTTTGAAGACCCGGCGGCGGGTCTGCTGCTGGCCGCCACCGGCGCGGTGAAGGAGACGGTGGTGGACACCGAGGAGCTGGCGGCCCAGGTGATGGCGCTGCTCTACCGGCGGTACCCCGGCGCTCTGGAGGAACGGTACCGGCTGGACCCCATGGAGGCGCCAACAGGCTTTGCCCTGCTGGAGGCCGCCGGACGAAAACGGGGAATGCTCCTTTCCGGGGGCGAGATCGATACCGGGCGGATGGCCCGGGCCTTTTTGGATGAATACCGCAGCGGAAAGCTGGGCCGCTTCACACTGGAAGCGCCGCCGGAGGATTCTTAATGAGAGATTTGTGGCAGATCGAGGATGAATATTTTGCCCAGGGGGTCCGGGAGATCTGCGGCGTGGACGAGGCGGGCCGGGGCCCTCTGGCTGGGCCGGTGTGCGCCGCCGCCGTGATCCTGCCGCCCCATCTGGAAATTCCCGGGCTGGACGACAGCAAAAAGCTCTCCGACAAGCGGCGGCGGGAGCTGTTTCCCATCATTCAGGAGCAGGCCCTGGCCTACGGCGTCGCTTTCGCCAGCCCGGAGGAGATCGACCGGCTCAATATTTTGCAGGCCACCTTCCTGGCAATGGAGCGGGCCATCGCCAAGCTGCAACGCCGCCCGGAGCTGGTCCTGATCGACGGGAACCGGACAAAGGACTTCGGCCTGCCGGTGAAAACCGTGGTCCATGGGGACAGCCTCAGCGCCAATATCGCCGCCGCTTCCATTCTGGCCAAGGTGACGAGGGACGACTATATGATCCAGATGTCCCACATCTATCCCCAGTACGGCTTTGAGATCCACAAGGGCTACGGCACCCGGCAGCACTACCTGGCCCTGGATACATACGGACCGGCCTATCTGCACCGGCAGACCTTCCTTCAAAAATACCATGCCCGGGAGAGATAACTTAACCGGCGCCTGGGGGGAGGAAAAGGCGGCGGAATTTTTGCGGAAGCGGCGCTACCAGCTGGTAGCATCCCGTTACCGCACCCGGTTCGGAGAGATCGATCTGATCGCCAGGGACCGGAATTATTTGGTATTTGTAGAGGTGAAGCTGCGCAAAAGCGCGTCCTTTGCCCAGGCCAGGGAGTATGTGGATCGGCGCAAGCAGGACCGGCTGCGGCTCAGCGCGGAGATCTACCTGGCGGAACACCCCACCGATTTGCAGCCCCGTTTTGACGTGGTCGAGGTCTACGCCCCCCAAGGCGTGGACACCCCGCGGCCGGAAATCATTCATTTGGAGGACGCGTTTCAATGAATATCCCTGTTTTTGATCTGCACTGCGACACTGCGCTGGCCTTGGTGGAGAAGGAGGACGGCACCCTTCTTCGGAACAAGGGCCACATCGATCTGACCCGGGCGAAGACCCTGGCGGGGTACGCCCAGTGCTTCGCCTGCTTCACCACCTCCTGGGAGAACCTCCCAAAGGGCGTCACCGTCACCGACGTTTTTGAGCGGGAGATGAACGCCATCCTGGCGGGGGTGGCACAGAATGAGGGCCTGATCGCCTTCGCCGGCACCGCCCGGGAGGTGGAGGAAAACCGGAAGCAGGGCAAAATGTCCGCCATTCTGACCATCGAGGGCCCCGCCGGATTCGGCTTTGACCCCTCCCTTTTGGAGACGCTTTACAAGGCAGGCTTCCGGATCTCCACCCTGACCTGGAACGAGCGCAACCCCCTGGCTGGTTCCCATGTCACCGGCGGCGGCCTGACGGACCTGGGCCGGGAATATGTGAAGGAGGCCCAGCGGCTGGGAATGGTGATCGACGTGAGCCACATCAGCGACGAGGCATTCTGGGACATTATGGACGTGACGGAAAAGCCCATCATCGCCAGCCATTCCAACAGCCGGGCGGTGTGGGATTGCAGCCGGAATCTGACTGACGAGATGTTCACCGCCATCTGCCGCACCGGCGGCGTGGCGGGACTGAATGAGTTTGCCTGGTTTTTAGGCAAGGACGCGGATCTGGATACCGCCTGCGACCATATTTTCCACTTTTTAGAGCTGGACCCCACCGGAACGCACATTGCCCTGGGAGGAGACCTGGACGGCTGCGGGCAGCTACCAAAGGGCTTTGAAGGGGTGCAGGATTACCCCAAGCTGGCGGAGCGGCTGGCACAGCGGGGATTGGACGAAAAGACGCTGCTGGACATTTTCTGGAACAATGCCTTAGGAGTGATGGAGCGGTGCTGTATGTAACCACCAGAAACACAGGGGACGCTTTCACCGCCTACCGGGTCCTGGGGGAGAACCGGGGACCGGACGGGGGCCTGTATGTACCCATCCAGCTGCCCAAGCTGGGGGAGGCCCAGGTGGACGCCCTGCTGGAAAAGCCCTTTGAGCAGGCCGTGGCGGAGGTGCTGAATCTGTTTTTCCCCGCCCGGCTGGACGGGGCGGACGTGGAGTTTTCCGTGGGGGTCCGGCCCTACCGGATGATCCCCATGAGCCACCGGATCGTGGTGGCGGAGTGCTGGCACAACCCGGACTACGATTTTTCCCGGGTGGTGCGGAATCTCACCGGCCGGGTCCGAGGGGTGGAGGACTCCCAGGGGAAGCCCAGCAGCTGGGCCTGGATCGCCGTGCGGATCGCCATGGCGGCGGGACTTCTGGGAGAGCTGAGCAGGCTGGGCGTGGTGGACCGGGACCATCCTGTGGACATGGCGGTGCCCACCGGGGACTTCGGCGCCCCCATGGCGTTGTGGTACGCCCGGGAAATGGGGCTGCCCGTGGGCACCATTTTGTGCAGCTGCAACGACAATGGCGCGCTGTGGGACCTGGTGAACCACGGCTCCGCCAGGACCGACGCCGTGGCCATTCCCACCAGCACCCCGGAGGCGGACTTCGCCGTGCCGCCGGAGCTGGAGCGGCTGATCTACGCCACTTTGGGGCTGGGGCAGGCCCACCAGTTTTTCCTGGCCACCCAGCGGGGGCGGCCCTACGCCGTCAGCGAGGAGGACCTGGCCGCCCTGAGCAGGGGCCTGTGGGTCTCAGTGGTGGGCCGGGAACGGATGGAGTCCATCATCCGCAACGTCTATGCCGTCAATACCTTCCTGCTGGACCCCTACGCGGCGCTGGCCTTTGGGGGACTCCAGGACTACCGGGCCAGGGCGGGGGAGTCCCGTCCGGCGGTGCTTCTGGAGGAGCGGAGTCCCATCTGCTCGGCCCTGACCGTGGCCCAGATCCTGGGCATCACCGTTCGGGACCTGCGGGACCGGCTGCAAATGGAGTAGGCCATGGCGCTGTACGTCATCGGAGACCTGCACCTGTCCTTGGGGGCCCAAAAGCCCATGGACGTGTTTGGCGGCGTGTGGGACGGATACATGGAAAAGCTGGCCGCCGGATTTTCCCAGGTGGGGCCGGAGGACACCACGGTGCTGCTGGGGGACCTGTCCTGGGCCAAGGATCTGACGGAGGCGGAGCCGGACTTTGCCTGGATCGACCGGATCCCGGGCAGAAAGCTGATCGTCAAGGGAAACCACGATTACTGGTGGAGTACCGCGGAGAAATTCTACCGGTTCTGCCAGGAACGGGGCTTTTCCGACCAGTGGATATTGAACAACAACTGCTATTTTTACGGGGAAACCGCCCTCTGCGGGACCCGGGGCTGGTTTTTTGAGGAGTCCCGGAGTACAGAGCATGATGAGAAGATCTTCCGCCGGGAGCTTCTTCGGCTGGAAGCGTCGTTAAAGGCGGCGGGGGACCGGGAGAAGCTGGTATTTCTCCACTATCCGCCCCGCTACTACGGCTATGAGTGCCGGGAGATCACGGAGCTGCTTCAAAGCTACGGCGTCCGGCGCTGCTTCTACGGCCATCTCCACGGCCCGGCCATGAAGCTGGCCCGGCAGGGCCTGTGGGACGGGGTGGAATACGAGCTGGTTTCGGCGGACTATCTGGGCTTCCGGCCCCGGACCGTCCTGCCCTGAGCAGAAACCGAAAAATAACGGTAAATTTTTCGTAAAAAGGGTGGACAACCGGCGGTTTCTTTGATAAAATACAACGGCTGTCAATAAAAAAGTATAGATCGCAGGGCCGCCCCGCGGCCATGCTTGGGAGGATGATTTACATGAACGTCAAAAGTGTAGAAAAAAAAGGCAATCAGGCCACCATCGTGGTGGAGATCGACCGGGAGCTGATGGAATCCGGCGCCCAGAAGGCCTATCTCAAGGCCCGGAAGAATATCCTGGTGCCCGGCTTTCGGAAGGGCAAAGCGCCCCGGAAGATGATCGAGACCATGTACGGCAAGCACGTCTTCTATGAAGATGGCTTGGAGGAGATCTTCCCCCAGGTCTACGAGGCCGCCGTTGCCGGTCAGGAGTGGAAGGCCGTGGGCCGGCCCACCGTCACCGATATCCAGATCTCCGAAGAGGACCTGGTCACTGTGGTCATGACCACCGAACTCTATCCGGAGGTCACGCTGGGCCAGTATAAGGGCCTGGAAGTGCCCAAGACTGAGCCCACCGTCACCGACGCCCAGGTCCAGGCCGAGCTGGATCGGATGGCCGTGAATGTGGCCTCCACTGAGACAGTGGAACGGCCCGCCGAAATGGGCGACACCGTCACCATCGACTTTCTGGGCACGGAGAACGGCGTCCCCTTCGAGGGAGGCGAGGGCCATGACCATGAGTTGAAGCTGGGCTCCGGTTCCTTCGTGCCTGGATTTGAGGAGCAGGTCGTGGGGATGTCCGCCGGGGAGGAGAAGGACATCGACATCACCTTCCCCCAGGATTACCATGCCGACCTGGCGGGCAAGACGGTCCAGTTCCACGTCAAGGTCCAGAAGGTCACGGTGGAGAACATCCCCGAGCAGGACGACGAGTTTGCCAAGGACGTGTCCGAGTTTGACACCCTGGAGGAGCTGAAAAGCGACATCCGGACCAAAGCCCTGGAGCAGGCCCAGAAGCAGTCGGACAGCGCCTTTGACCAGGCCTGTGTGGAAAAGGCCGCGGAAAACGCCACTGTGGAGATGCCCAAGGCCCTTATCGAGTCCGAGCTGGACAATCAGATGGAGCGGTTTGCCTATCAGCTGCAAATGAACGGCTACACCGTGGAGCAGTACGCCAAGATGATGGGCGGCGATATAAGTACCCTGCGGGGCGCCTTCCGGCCTGTCGCCGAGAAGCAGGCCAAGGTCAATGTGGTTTTGGCGGAGATTGCCAAGGCCGAGGGCGTCACCGTCACCGAGGAAGAAAAGCAGGCCGAGTATGAAAGCCTGGCCAAGCAGTATGAGCTGACGCCCGAGCGGGTGAAGGAAATGGTGCCCGATTCCGAGATCACCGCCAGCCTGGAGACCCGGAAGGTGATCCGCCTGATCGCCGATTCCGCCGTTCCCACCGCTCCCGAGGCCCCCAAGCCTGAGGAGAACGAGGCCGAGGAGGAATAACCCGGGCGCTGGACGGTTAGAATGTTGCAAGCCTAGAAAGGAGCGTTCAACCATGAGTTTAGTACCCTATGTTGTGGAGCAGACCAGCCGGGGAGAGCGGAGCTATGATATTTTCTCCCGGCTGCTCAACGACCGGATCGTCTTTCTGTCCGAGGAAGTCAACGACACCACCGCCAGCCTGGTGGTAGCCCAGCTTCTGTACCTGGAAGCCCAGGACCCGGACAAGGACATTCAGTTCTATATCAACAGCCCCGGCGGCAGCGTCACCGCCGGAATGGCGATCTACGACACCATGCAGTACATCAAGTGCGATGTTGCGACGATCTGCGTGGGTCTGGGCGCCTCCATGGCGGCCTTCCTGCTGGCCGCCGGCGCCAAGGGCAAGCGGATGGCGCTGCCCAACTCCGAAATTATGATCCATCAGCCCTCCGCCGGCACCCAGGGTCAGATCACCGACATGGCCATCCACCTGAAGCGGCTGGAGACCATCAAAAAGCGGATGAACGCCATCCTGGCGGAGAAGACCGGCAAGAGCGTGGAGGAAGTCACCGCCGCCTGCGAGCGGGATAACTTTATGTCCGCCCAGGAGGCCCTGGATTTCGGGATCATCGACCGGATCATCGAGCGCCATTGAATTTGACAGGAAAGGCGGTGCGCTGGCATGGCGAGTAGAAAAAACGAGCAGCCGGTTCGCTGTTCCTTCTGCGGCAAGCGGGAACCCCAGACCCGGCTGATCGCCGGGCCGGGGGTGTATATCTGCAGCGACTGTGTTCAGACCTGCAGTGAGCTGCTGCGGGAGGAGATCCAGGTGGATCAACAGGGCAAGCTCCGGGCCCCGGAGCATCTGCCCACCCCCATGGAGATTAAAAACTACATGGACGGCTATATTATCGGTCAGGAGGATGCCAAAATCGCCCTGAGCGTGGCTGTCTACAACCACTATAAACGCATTTACCTCGCCGGGCCTTCGGACGTGGAGCTGCAAAAGAGCAACATTTTGCTCATCGGTCCCACGGGCTGCGGCAAGACCCTCTTTGCCCAGACCCTGGCCAAGGTCCTCAGCGTGCCCTTTGCCATCGCGGACGCCACTACCCTCACCGAGGCCGGGTATGTGGGCGACGATGTGGAAAATATCCTTCTGCGGCTGCTCCAGGCGGCGGATTTCGACGTGGACCTGGCGGAGCGGGGGATCATTTACATCGACGAGATGGATAAAATCGCCCGGAAGAGCGAAAATACTTCTATCACCCGGGATGTGTCCGGCGAGGGCGTGCAGCAGGCGCTGCTGAAGATCCTGGAGGGGACCATTGCCAGCGTGCCGCCTCAGGGCGGGCGGAAGCACCCCCAGCAGGAGACCATTCAGATCGACACCAGCAACATCCTGTTTATCTGCGGCGGCGCCTTTGACGGGCTGGACAAGATCATCGAGGCCCGGACCGACCGCTCCGCCATCGGCTTTGACGCCCCGGTGGAGAGTCGGAAAAAACGGGACGTGGGGAAGATCTTGTCCAAAGTGGAGCCCCACGATCTGTTGAAATTCGGCATCATCCCGGAGCTGGTGGGCCGGATGCCGGTGATCACCTGCCTGCAGGACCTGAAAAAGGAAGATCTGATCCGCATTCTGGTGGAGCCTAAGAACGCCCTGGTGCGCCAGTACCAGCGGCTGCTGCAAATGGACAATGTGGAGATGGAGATCCAGCAGGAGGCGCTGGAAGCGGTGGCCCAGAAGGCCATCGACCGGCAGATCGGCGCTCGGGGCTTGCGGGCGGTGATGGAGCAGATCATGACGGGGATCATGTATCTGATCCCTTCGGATCTGACCATCCGCAAGGTCATCATCACCCCCGAGTGCATCCAGGGGGGAGATCCCCTGATTTTGCGGGACCCGGCCAAGCCGCGGCCCGCCTTACCACGATAGAAACCTTACAGGAGGGGGTGGGGAACCGCCCCCTTCCTTGGCAGGAAGGAGAGAATCATGAGCGAAACCTATACCGCCCTGCCGGTACTTGCCCTGCGGGGCATGGTCGTGTTTCCGGAGCAGACCGTTCATTTTGATGTGGGACGGCTCAAATCCGCCCTGGCCTTGGAGGAGACCATGAAACACGAGCAGCTGCTGTTCCTGGCCTCTCAGAAGGACCTGTCCGAGGATGACCCGGACCTGCCCGACCTCTATTCGGTGGGCACCGTGGGAAAGATCAAGCAGATCCTCAAGTCCCAGGGAGAAAATATCCGGGTGCTGGTCACGGGCCTTTACCGGGCCAGGGCTGTGGAGCTGATCCGCAGAGAGCCCTTCCTCAGCGCCCAGGTGGAGCGGCTGGAAGACCTCCCCGTG
The DNA here is from genome assembly GCA_947626085.1 of uncultured Oscillospiraceae bacterium. Taxonomy (GTDB): domain Bacteria; phylum Bacillota; class Clostridia; order Oscillospirales; family Oscillospiraceae; genus Faecousia. Next base: position 5,493 of record CANQQU010000050.1, on the reverse strand, counting down.
CCGGAGACCCTGCGCTCCCATGCCCTCCGGCGGGAGGCCAATTCCCTCTACGGAAACTACCTGGAGCTGGTGGAGCGCCAGGCCCAGACCATTCAGCTGCGGATGCTGGCCTCCAAGGACAGCGGCTTTGTCGCCGACTGCATTGCCCAGAATTCCGGGATCGAGTATCCGGACAAGGTGAAGCTGCTGTGCCAGCTCAACCCGGTGAAGCGGCTGGAAACCGCTGTGGTCCTGTTGCGCCAGGAGGTGCAGATGCTCCGTTTGGAGGGCGACATCCAGGAGAAGACCCGGGCTCAGATCGACCGGGATCAGAAGGACTATTATCTGCGGGAGCAGCTGAAGATCATCCGGGAGGAGCTGGGGGAGGACGATGAGCCGGCGGAATTCGCCGTCTATGCCGAGACCATCCGCCGGCTGGAAATGGATGACGAGTCCAAGGAAAAGCTCCTCAAGGATCTGGAGCGGCTGGAAAAGCAGCCCTTCGGCTCCTCCGAGGCGGCGGTCCTCCGGGGGTATCTGGACACAGTGCTGGAGCTGCCCTGGAATCACCGCACCAAGGAGCGGATCGACGTGGAGGCCGCCCGGAAGGTGCTGGACCGGGACCACTACGGCCTGGAAAAGGTGAAGGAACGGATTTTGGAGACCCTGGCGGTGCGAAAAATGGCCCCTGGGCTGCCCCCCCAGATCCTCTGCCTGGTGGGCCCGCCGGGAGTGGGCAAGACCTCCATCGCCTATTCCATTGCCAAGAGCCTGAACCGGAAAATGGCCCGGATCTCCCTGGGCGGCATCCATGACGAGGCCGATATCCGGGGACACCGGAAGACCTATATCGGCGCCATGCCCGGCCGAATTTTGACCGCCATGATCCAGGCGGGCAGCAAAAATCCGCTGCTGCTGCTGGACGAGGTGGACAAAATGGGCATGGACTACCGGGGCGACCCCAGCGCCGCCCTGCTGGAGGTTCTGGACGCCGAGCAGAATAAGACCTACCGGGATCACTATTTGGAAATTCCCTTCGATTTGAGCGAGGTTCTGTTTATCACCACCGCCAACACCACCGACACCATCCCCCGGCCCCTGCTGGACCGGATGGAGGTCATCGAGCTGAACTCCTACACCGACGAGGAGAAGGTGATGATCGCCAAGGACCACCTGCTTCCCAAGCAGATGGCCAAGCACGGCCTGAAAAGATCTCAGCTCCGGGTGACGGAGGACGCCCTGCGGGAGATCATCCACTGCTACACTCGGGAGTCCGGCGTGCGGAACCTGGAACGGGAGCTGGCCCAGATCTGCCGGAAAACCGACAAGAAGCTGCTGGAGCAGGAGACGCCCAAGAAAATCGTCGTCACCGGTTCCAATATGGAGGAGTTTCTGGGGATCCGGAAATTCCTGCCCGACCGGCTCCCCGGCACCGACCAGGTGGGTCTGGTGACAGGGCTGGCCTGGACCAGCGTGGGCGGCGAGGTCTTGGAGGTGGAGGTCAACGTCATGGAGGGCTCCGGACGGTTGGAGCTTACCGGCAATCTGGGGGATGTGATGAAGGAATCCGTCCACGCCGCCATGAGCTATATTCGCGCCAACGCCAAAATTCTGGGCGTGGAGACGGACTTCTACAAGACCAAGGATATCCATGTCCACTTCCCCGAGGGCGCGGTGCCTAAGGACGGGCCCTCCGCCGGCGTGACGGTCTGCACCGCCATCGTCTCCGCTCTCACCGGCTCCACGGTACGCCGGGATCTGGCCATGACCGGGGAGATCTCCATCCGAGGCCGGGTGCTGCCCATCGGCGGGCTGAAGGAGAAGACCATGGCGGCCCTGCGCCACGGCATCCGCACGGTGGTCATTCCCAAGGACAACGAGCGGGATCTGGAGGAGATCGATCAGACCGTCCGCAAATCCCTGAATTTCATCACCGCCCAGACCGTGGACACGGTGCTGGACGCCGCCCTGAACCGGAAGCGGGAGATGCTCACCCCGCTGCTGACGGACATTCCCCCCGAGGTGAAGAACAAGTCCCGGAAACCGGAGATCCGGCAGTGAGGCGGCCATGAACCTGAGCAATGTGGTTTTTCTCCGCTCCGCCGCCTCCCCGGAGGGATTTCCCGCCCGGCGTCTGCCGGAGATCGCGTTTGCCGGGAAATCCAACGTGGGCAAATCCTCCGTGATCAACCGGCTCCTGGGCCGGAAGAACTTCGCCCGGGTGGGGCAGACCCCCGGGAAGACCGCCCAGGTCAACTTCTTTCTGCTGGACGACCGGTGCTATCTGGTGGACCTTCCGGGGTACGGGTATGCCAAGGTCTCCCAGGCGGAGAAGGACCGCTGGGGAAAGCTGATGGAGTCCTACTTCGCCGCCGGACGGATCACTCTGGGGGTGCTGATCGTGGACGCCCGGCACCCGCCTACCAACAACGACATTACCATGGCCCGATGGTTTCTGGACGCCGAATGCCCCTTCCTGGTGCTGGCCAACAAGCTGGACAAGGTGAAAAAATCGGAACTGGCGGAAAATCTGACGACCATCCGGCAGGATCTGGAGCTACCGGAGGAAACACTGCTGATCCCCTTCTCCGCGGAAAAGGGGGACGGCCGGGAGGACCTGCTGCGGGCAGTATCGCAGGCGGTAAAATAAAACGCGGCCGCCCCGGGGAACCGGGGCGGCTTCCGCTACGATCGGGGCCCTCCGGCACAGTCGGAGGGCCCTTTGATAAGAGAAGGACGGGATGGCTTGCCATCTCGTCCTTCATCTTAGCGGTTTTTTGGGAAAAAGCGCCGCTACAGGCGGCATTTTCTCCGGCTTACACCGCCGCTTTGGCCTCCTTCAGCGCCCGGGCCAGCTGATCCGGGCAGGAGGTGGGCTTCATCCCGCAGTGGATGCCCTCCAGGCGGGAAATGACCTCCTCGATGTCCATGCCCTCCACCAGCTTGCCGATGCCCTGGAGATTGCCGTTGCAGCCGCCCAAAAACTGGACGTCATGCACCTTGCCGTCTTCCACCCGGAAAGCGATCCGCTGGGAGCAGGTGCCTGCGGTTTTGTACTCGTATTGCATTTCTATATCCTCCTATAAGGTTAATTCCAATAGGGCCGAACCAGCAGCACCCAATAAGTGAGATCGCCGCTCTGGTAGCCGGCAATGTAACAGCGGTCTCCCTCTGCCTGCATAATGATGGCGTGGTGGACGGGGGAGTCCCACCAATAGGCGAAGGCGGAATCCAAATCGCCCAGGTAGCCGGAGCCGCTATAGATGCACTCATAGTATTGGTCCGTCACCCGGCCGCCGCCGGGACGGTCGTGGCTGAAAAGCTGCGCCAGCTCCATCGCCCGGGTCTGGGCAACGGACGCCAGGGAGCTGTCCCAAGCATAGGCGGAAAGCCCCGCGGGCTGGCGGGCGGAATTGATGCTGCCGAGCATCCCATAGCCGTCCAGGAAGCTGCCGCCGCCGGGATTCGGCGCGGGTTCCGTAGGCGGAGCCGCTGCTTCTGTAGGAGGATCTGTGGCTTCCGTAGGAGGTTCCGTGGCGGCCTGCGGGGACGTATCATCCGCCGGGGGTTCGGTTTCGTCGGTCGGAGCGGGGGAATCCGTTTCCGTGGCCGGCGGAGACGTCTGGCTGGCTTCATATTCCGCGATGCGGGGCAGGACATAGGCCTTGAGGGTTTGATAGTCCTCCAGGGTCATTTCCAGCATGGCGGCGTTAGTTTCATCGGCGCTGTCCTTAGAATTTTGGCACTTCTCCTCCCAATAGTCGCGCCACTGGGAGCTGTCCAGGGTGTTGAACCGGTCGATCAGATCCCGTAGCTTGACGGCGCTGCGCGCCGCCGGATCCGGCGGCGTGGCCGCGGAAGGGGCAGTTGTAGGAACCGAAGTGGGGGAAGTGGTGGCCGGCTGGGTGGCCTCCGGCGAGGCAGCAGGGGCGGTTTCTCCGGAATTGGGGACCGCCGGAAAAAGCCCCTGACAGCCGGAGAGGAGAAGGGCGGCAATCAATGCGCCAATCAGAATTTTTTTCATCCTGTATACCTCAATCGCCGGTGAGCCGGACAAAAACCGCGCCTACCAGCGCCCCCAGCGCCCTGGGGGAGAGCAGCATTTGCTTTCCCCGGGCTCCGGCGGAAACGGCGATCTCCGAAAAGTCGAGACAACGCGCGTCCAGGAAGGTGGGATAGCGCTTTTTTATCCCCACCGGGCTGCACCCGCCCCGGATATATCCGGTGAGGGAGAGCAGCTCCTTCACGGGAACCAGCTCCATATTTTTATCCCCGGCGGCCTTTGCGGCCAGTTTCAGATCCAGCTCCCGGCACACGGGGACGCAAAAAACATTGATCCCGGTTCGTTCCCCCCGGGCCACCAGCGTCTTGAAGACCTGATCGACGGGAAGTCCCATAGCTTGGGCGGCGTGGACGCCGCTCAGATCCTTTTCGTCATAGTCATAGGTCAGCTCCCTGCAGGGGATCTTCGCCGCCTCCACCAGACGCAAGGCGTTGGTTTTTCCAGACATTTCCATCACCGGCTCCTATTATACTTCAAAAGTTTCTCGCTTGCAACAGCGAATTTCCTGAAAAAAACGGGTTATCCTAATGAAAAAACAGGAGGTACTTGCTATGCAGGAGTCAAAAGAGCCGGATCAGCAAAAAGAGGAGCGGGAGCAGGTCATAGAACTGGGTTCTGACCTGACCCGGAGCCGAAATGGCAATATTTACACCCTGACCATCATCGGTCAGGTGGAGGGGCATCAGATCGCCCCGGACAACGCGAAAACCACAAAATATGAGCACGTTCTGCCGTTGCTCGCGGGAATCGAGGAGAGCGACGAGATCGACGGGCTGCTGCTTCTGCTGAACACCGTGGGGGGCGACATTGAAGCGGGTCTGGCCATCGCGGAGATGATCGCGGGCATGAAGAAGCCCTCGGTGTCATTAGTGCTGGGCGGCGGCCACTCCATTGGCATCCCCCTGGCGGTGTGCGCCAAGAAATCCTTCATCACCCCCACCGCCAGCATGACCATCCATCCGGTACGAATGACGGGACTGGTGGTGGGGGCACCCCAGACTTTTCGCTATTTTCAGCGGATCCAGGAGCAGATCACGGAATTTGTGACAGCGAACTCCAAGATCTCCAAGGAGGACTTCGAGGGCTTTATGATGGCGACGGGGGAAATGGCCACGGATGTGGGGACCATCCTCTATGGCCGGGAAGCGGTCCGGTCCGGCCTCATCGACCACCTGGGCGGCCTCAACGACGCCCTGACCGCCCTGCACAAAATGATCAGCAGGCAGCAGGACGGTCTGGCGCAGGTAAAAAGGCCCAGAAAAACCAAGAAGGACGCGATCTGAATCAAACGCGGGCGCGGCGTAAGCCACGCCCGCCGCGTTTTAAAACGGCATTTGCCGGTTTGGTCGTCACTTCGGGGGGTTAGACTGCTTCTTGTTCATTTGTCAATGATGTGAGACTGGAAAAAAGCGAAAGAATTTTCGTTTCTAGGGATCGGATTTGCTGACGAA
>CANQQU010000049.1 GCA_947626085.1 uncultured Oscillospiraceae bacterium | reverse complement strand
CGCCTTCCACGTCACCCCCACCATTGGCTGGATGAACGATCCCAACGGATTCTCCTTCTACAAGGGGGAGTACCATCTTTTCTACCAGTACCACCCCTATTCCAACGAGTGGGGCCCCATGCACTGGGGCCACGTCAAGTCCAAGGATCTGATCCGCTGGGAGCGGCTCCCCGTGGCTCTGGCCCCGGACACCGACTACGATGAAGGAGGCTGCTTCTCCGGCGGCGCCGTGGAGCTGCCCGACGGGCGGCAGATGCTGGTGTACACCGGCGTCCGCAGCCGCCTCTCCCCAGACGGCCGGAAGGAGAATTTACAGACCCAATGCCTGGCGGCGGGGGACGGGGTGAATTACGAAAAATGGCCTGGCAATCCCGTCCTCACCGAAGCGGACCTGCCCGCCGGCGGCAGCGCCGTGGATTTCCGGGACCCCAAGGTCTGGAAGGATGACGACGGCGCCTACCGCATGGTGGTGGGGAATCGGACGCCGGACGGCAGCGGCGCGGTGCTGCTCTTTGAGAGCGAAGACGGCACCTCCTGGCGCCGGGCGGCCACTTTGGACGCCTCCCGAAACCAATATGGCCGGATGTGGGAGTGCCCGGACTTCTTCCCCTTAGACGGCAAGCAGGTTCTGCTGGCGTGCCCCCAGGATATGAGCCCCATCGGCCTGGAATTTCACGCCGGAGACTGCACCATGTGCCTCATCGGCTCCTACGATCCCAAGACCCACGCCTTCCGCCGGGAGGCGGTCCAGGCGGTGGACTACGGCATCGATTTCTATGCCCCTCAGACCCTCCGTGCTCCCGACGGGCGGCAGATCATGATCGGCTGGATGCAGAACTGGAACACCACCTCCTGGAAGCCCTACAACTGCCGCTGGTTCGGCCAGATGAGCCTGCCTCGGGAGCTAAGCATCCGAGACGGCCGGCTGATCCAGACCCCGGTGCGGGAGCTGGAGCGGTACCGGGTGGATCCGGTGAGCTACCGGAATGTGCTGATCATCAACAACGAGATGCATCTCCACGGTCTCCAGGGCCGGATGGTGGATCTGACGGTGTCGGTCCGTCCGGCGGGCAGCGGGTCCTATTCCTGCTTCCGGGTCCATGTGGCCCGGGACGGGGAATATGACACCACCATCCGCTACAAGCCCGCCGACAGCATCATCAAGATCGACCGGACCAACAGCGGCAGCAACGCGGACATCGTCCACTCCCGCTACCTCCAGGTCCGCCCCCGAAACGGGGAGATCAAGCTGCGCCTCATTCTGGACCGGTTCAGCCTGGAGCTGTTCGTCAACGACGGGGAGCAGGCCGCCAGCGCCACCATCTACACCCGCCAGGAGGCCAACGCCATCAGCTTTGACGCCGTGGGCTCGGTGCTGGTGGATGTGGAAAAGTACGATCTGCGGGTGTGAGTCACGCCCATTTGAAAAAATGGCATAGCCGAAAAACCCGGCTATGCCATTTTTTACTTCTTTGCAGTCCTTGATTGGTACGGTTCCTCAGGGCGTCACACCGCCGCGGTCTGGGCCTTTTTCGCGGCGGAGAGCATCAGCTTGATCCGGTTGAGCTGGTTGACCTCGCTGGCGCCGGGATCGTAGTCCACGGCGGCAATGTTGCACTGGGGGTAGGCGTTTTTCAGAGCCTTGATGACCCCCTTGCCCACCACATGGTTGGGCAGGCACGCAAAGGGCTGGATGCACACGATGTTGGGCACCCCGTGGGTGATCAGCTCCACCATCTCCCCGGTCAGGAACCACCCCTCCCCGTACTGATTGCCCAGGGACAGGAAGGGCCTGGCCAGCTGGGTGATCTGTCGGATCGGCAGGGGCGGCGAGAATCGCCGGCTGGCGGAAAGGGCCGCCACGGCGGGCCTACGCAGGGTATCGATCAGCCGGATCGCCGCCTGGGACAGGGCGGCCATGGATTTTTTGACCCCCAAAAATTCCGCCTTGTACTGCCAGCCGTAGGCGCTGTAGGCGAAGAAATCCATCAGATCCGGCACCACTGCCTCGGCGCCCTCCCGCTCCAGCAGCTCCACCAGGTGGTTGTTGGCCAGGGGCATGTACTTGACCAGGATCTCCCCCACGATCCCCACCCGGGGCTTGACCCAGTCCTCGTGGATGGGAAGATGGTCGAAAGCCTCCACGATCCCCCGGCACACCTCCGGGTAGCGGTATTGGGTCTTAGGATTGGTCAGGCAGTCCACGCACACGTCCTGCCAGGTCCGGTGCAGGGCGTTGGCGGAGCCGGGGGTCCGCTCATAGGGCCGCACCCGGTAGAGGCAGCGCATGAACAGGTCCCCGAAGACCAGGGCGTGGGCGGCGTCGAGGATCAGACTGGGAGAAAGTCGGAAGCCCGGATTCCGCTCCATGCCGTTGGCGTTGAGGGAGATCACCGGGATGTGGGCCAGCCCCGCCTTCCCCAGGGCCTTGCGGATGAAGGAGACATAGTTGCTGGCCCGGCAGCAGCCGCCGGTTTGGGTCATGATGATGGCCAGGCGGTCCGTATCGTATTTTCCGGACAGCACCGCGTCCATGATCTGCCCCACCACGGTGATGGAGGGGTAGCAGGCGTCGTTGTTGACGTACTTCAGGCCCATGTCGATGGCGGCCCGGTTGTCGTTGTCCAGCAGCACCATGTGATAGCCGTGCTTGCGGAACACCGGCTCCAGCATGGAAAAGTGGATGGGGCTCATCTGGGGCGCCAGAATGGTGTAGCCCTCCTGGCGCATCTGCCGGGTGAAGGAGGCCCGGTAGTAATCCTCCGGCGGGGCTTCATGGACGACGCCCTGCTCCCGGTGCATATTCATGGCGGCGATCAGGCTGCGGATCCGGATCCGGGCCGCGCCCAGATTGCCCACCTCGTCGATTTTCAGCAGGGTGTAGAGCTTCCCGGCCCCCTCCAAGATCTCCGACACCTGGTCGGTGGTGACGGCGTCCAGGCCGCAGCCAAAGGAATTGAGCTGCAACAGCTCCAAATTCTCCCGGTCCCGGACAAATTCCGCCGCCCGGTAGAGCCGGGAGTGATAGACCCACTGGTCCACCACCCGCAGCGACCGCTCCTTGGGCGCCTCGATGGGCAGGCTGTCCTCGGTCAGCACCGCCAGGCCGTAGGATGCGATCAGCTCGGGAATGCCGTGGTTGATCTCCGGGTCGATGTGGTAGGGCCGTCCCGCCAGCACGATCCCCTGCCCGCCGCTCCGCTCCAGGGCCTCCAGCACCCGGGCGCCCTCCGCCCGGATGTCCGCCTTGGCCTTGAGCTGTTCCGCCCAGGCCGCCCGGACGGCGGCCCGGACCGGATGCTCGGGGATGTCCCACTCCTCCCGGCACAGCCGCACCAGCCGGTCGGCGGCGGTCTTTTCGTCGGTGAAGGCGATGAAGGGACGGATGTAGCGGGCCTTGCCGCTGGTGATGTCCTCCACGTTGTTTTTCAGGTTTTCCGCGTAGGAAATGACCACCGGGCAGTTGAAGTGGTTGGGCGCGCCCTTGGTCTCCTGATGCTCATAGAACACGCAGGGGTGGAAAATGGTCTTGACCCCCTGATCGATGAGCCACTGGACATGGCCGTGGGCCAGCTTTGCCGGGTAGCACTCCGACTCCGAGGGGATGCTCTCGATGCCCAGGGCGTAGAGCTTCCGGCTGGCAAAGGGGGAGAGGACCACGGAAAAGCCCAATTCCTTGAAAAAGGTGGCCCAGAAGGGGTAGTTTTCGTACATATTCAGCACCCTGGGCAGTCCGATGACCCCCCGGGGGGCCTTGTCTTGCGGCAGAGGGGAATAGTCAAAGAGCCGCCGCCGCTTATATTCCACCAGATTGGGGGCGGAGAGGGCACTTTTGGCCTTGCCGCTCCCCTTTTCGCACCGGTTGCCGGTGATGTGCCGCCGGCCGCCGGAGAAGGTGTTGACGGTGAGCATGCAGTTGTTGGCGCAGCCGCCGCAGCGGGCGGATTTGGAGGTGTACGGGAGCTTCACCGCCTCCGCCAGGGGCAGCATGGAGGTCGCGGCGCCGTGAAAGTGCTTCCGGGCAATCAGGGCAGCGCCGAAGGCCCCCATGATCCCGGCAATGTCCGGGCAGACCGCCTCCACCCCGGCGATCCGCTCAAAGGCCCGCAGCACCGCCTGATTGTGGAAGGTGCCCCCCTGGACCACGATATGCCGGCCCAGGGCCTCGGCGCTGTGGAGCTTGATGACCTTGAACAGGGCGTTTTTGATCACGGAGTAGGCCAGCCCCGCGGAGATATCCGCCACGCTGACCCCCTCCTTCTGGGCCTGCTTCACGTTGGAATTCATGAACACCGTGCAGCGGGTGCCCAGATCCACGGGATTTTTCCCATGGAGAGCCTCCTGGGCGAAGCTCTGGGCGGTGAGGCCTAAAGAATTGGCAAAATTCTCAATGAAAGAGCCGCAGCCCGAGGAGCAGGCCTCGTTGAGCATGATGCTGTCCACCGCCCCGTCCTTTAGGCGGATGCACTTCATATCCTGGCCGCCGATATCCAGCACGCAGTCCACCTCCGGCAGGAAGAAGGAGGCGGCGGTGCAGTGGGCAATGGTCTCCACCTCTCCCTCGTCCAGGCAGAAGGCGGATTTTAAAAGCTCCTCGCCGTAGCCGGTGGAGCAGGCCCGGGCGATCCGGGCCCCGGCGGGCAGCCGCTCCAGCAGCTCCCCCAGGGCGGTTTTGGCCGTCTCGATGGGACTGCCCCGGTTCCCGGCATAGTAGGAGTAGAGCAGCTGCCCCGACCTGCCGATCAGAGCCACCTTGGTGGTGGTGGAGCCGGCGTCGATGCCCAAAAAACAGTCGCCGGTGTATGTAGCCATGTCCCCCTTGGGCACCACCGCCTGGGCATGGCGGCGGCAGAAGGCGTCATAGTCCGCCTCCGTCTCAAATAGGGCCGGCAGCCGGGGCATCTCCATGGTGTAGGCCAGGTCCTGCCCCAGCAGGTTTAGCAGCTCGTCAATATCCACCGGGTCCACCTCCCCGCTCTCCAGCGCCGCCCCCATGGCGGCAAAGAGGTGGGAATTTTCCGGGTCCACAGTGGTCTGGGGGGTGAGCTTCAGGGTGCGGATAAAGGCCCGCTTCAGCTCCGGTAGGAAGTGCAGCGGCCCGCCCAGAAAGGCGACACATCCCCGGATGGGCTTGCCGCAGGCCAGGCCGGAGATGGTCTGGTTCACCACCGCCTGGAAAATGGAGGCGGCCAGATCCGCCCGGGTGGCCCCCTCGTTGATCAGGGGCTGGATGTCCGTCTTGGCAAACACCCCGCACCGGGCGGCAATGGGATAGATCTGCCGGTAGTCCCTGGCGGCCTCGTTGAGGCCGGCGGCGTCGGTTTGCAGCAGGGAGGCCATCTGGTCGATAAACGAGCCGGTGCCCCCGGCGCAGACCCCGTTCATCCGCTCCTCCAGGCCCCCGGTAAAATAGATGATCTTGGCGTCCTCGCCCCCCAGCTCGATGGCCACATCGGTCTGGGGCGCTTCCTTTTTCAGCGCCGTGGCCACTGCCGCCACCTCCTGGTAGAAGGGAAGATTCAGGGCCTTGGCCAAATTGATGGCCCCGGAGCCGGTGAGCTGCACCCGCAGCTGGCAGGGCCCCGTCACCTGCCGGGCCTCCCGGAGAAGGGCCTCCAAGGTCTGCCGGGTGTGGGCCTGGTGACGCCTGTAATTGCCGTATAGCAACTGATCGTTCTCATCTAGCACCACCAGCTTGACGGTGGTGGAGCCGATATCCATTCCCGCGCGGTATTGTGTCATTGCTCTTGCCTCCAGGCTCTATCTTGACGGATGGAAACGGCCTGCCCCATGCCCATCCGCAGGCGCATCATCTGCTGGAACCGTTCCCTTCCCACCCGTTCCTCCATTTCCCGCATCCGGGTCTGGGCTTCCTCCGGCAGGGCCAGGCTCTCCACCAGCTTCTCCGTCACCCGGTCCAGGTAGTCGGAAAACTGGGCCTGCTCCTCCGGGGTCAGGCAGTCCAGCATGGCGTTCATCCCCCCGGGGAGGCTGGGGACGCAGGCCCGGCCCTCCTCCGTCAGGACGATCCGGGTGCGGCGGCGGTCCGTGCCGTCGGGCTCCCGGGTCAGGAGTCCCGCCTGCTCCAGCTTTTTCAGGGATTCGTTCATGGACTGGAGCCGAATCTGCAAAATAAAGGCCAGGTCCCCCGGGGAGATCTCCCCCAGGGCGTTCACCACCGTCAAAATTCGTCCCCTGCCCTGGGTCGCGTCCAGCCCGCCGGCCAGCAGCATGGCCCGCAGGCGGCACAGCCGAAGGCAGCGCTCCAAAAGCGTGATTTTCCCGATGATCTCCAGCGTCTGTTCCATAGGCCCGGCCTCCCCTGTAATATATCAGGTACCTGTTATATTTTAGCAGGGGAAGTCTTGCTTTTCAATGGATAATCTGCCAGAAAATTGTCGGAAAAGAGGCCCCTTCTTTTAGGAATATGCCGATTCCCGCCTTTCGCGCCCCGTCATCGCCGGAATTCCTAAAAATTCCGCAAAATAGGGCTATTCTTTTCCGCCGGGGTGTGCTATAATTATACACAGATTCTCAGCACTCCCCCGCGCGAAATAGAACAAAAGGAGAGAAAAAGAATGAAGAACGTCATCCGCCGCGCCCTCACCGTTCTGCCCGCCATTTTGCTCCAGGCCCTGTGGCTCTTTGTCCTCTTTCAGTGGCTGGCGCCTTGGGCGGCGCTGATCAACGCCGTGCTGTCCGTGCTGGCGCTGCTGTTCGTCCTGTACCTGATCACCAAACAGGACGAGAGCACCTACAAGATCCTCTGGCTCCTGGTGATCCTCACCTTCCCCCTGCCCGGGGCCCTGCTGTATCTGGTCTTCGGCAACAAGCGCACCACCCGGCCCCTGCAAAAGAAGTTTAACGCCACCCCGCCCCTGCCCACCGACGCCACCGACCCGGAGCCGGTGTACCAAGCCCTGGCAAAGGAGGACCGCCGCCTGAGCCAGACCTTCCGGTGGGTGCAGAACAAAACCGGCTTCCTGCCCTACCCCAACGAATCCGCCCAGTACTATCCCCTGGGGGAGGTCCTGTTCCCGGAAATGCTGGCGGAAATGAAAAAGGCGGAAAAATTCATCTTTGTGGAGTACTTCATCATCGACAACGGCCTGATGTGGGGCTCCATGGTGGACATCCTGGCGGAAAAGGCCGCCCAGGGCGTGGACGTGCGGGTGCTGTACGACGATCTGGGCAGCATCTCCACCTACACCAAAAAGGACGTGGAGGCCCTCCAAAAGAAGGGCATCCGCTGTGTGGCCTTCAACCCGCTGGTGTTTATTAAAGGCACTCTGAACTGCCGGGACCACCGGAAAATGCTGATCATCGACGGGAAGGTGGCCTTCAGCGGCGGCGTCAACCTGGCCGACGAGTATATCAACCACATCGTCAAATATGGCCACTGGAAGGACATCGGCTTCAAGCTCACCGGTCCTGCGGTGGAGAATTACACCCGGATGTTCGCCCAGTTCTGGAACGCCTTCGCCGGGGAGCGGGTCCCCGACTCCTACATCGTGGAGCGGCCCGTGGAGCTGGCGGGGGCCGACGGCCTGGTACTGAGCTACTACGACTCCCCTCTGGGGGTAGACGCCATTTCCAACGAGCTGTATATCGACCTGCTGAGTCAGGCGGAGGAGTCGGCCTGGTTCTTCACCCCCTACCTGATGCCCGGCAACGCCCTGCTGGACGCCTTCGTGCGGGCGGCCCGGCGCGGCGTGGACATTCGGATCATCATGCCCGGCGTGCCGGATAAGAAGCTGGTCTACCGGATGTCCCGCAGCTTCTATGAGGTGCTTTTGGAGGCGGGGGTCAAAATCTATGAGTACACCCCCGGCTTTGTCCACGCCAAAGCCTGCCTGATCGACGGCAAGGTGGGCACCGTGGGCACCGTGAACCTGGACTACCGCAGCCTGTTCCTCCACTTTGAGAACAACTCCCTGTTCTACCGGGCTTCCCTGCTGGAGGACCTGAAGGCGGATTTCCTGGCCACCCAGGAGCAGAGCGTGGAGCGGACGCTGGACAGCCTGAACCGGAGCTTCGGAAAATGGCTGGTGGACGGCGTGCTGCGGATCTTCACCCCGCTGTGCTGATTATCTGACAAAAAACGCGCTCCCCGGTAAAAGCGGCGCTTTTACCGGGGAGCTTCCGTATTTTTAGGCCGGTCAGGTCGCCGGCAGGAGCCGCTTTTTAAGCCCCAGGCAGCACAGGGCGATCACCCCGGCAGTCAGGGCCAGGCTGACGGGATAGACCGCCATCAAGGTGGCGAATGTGGGGTCCTTGGGGAACACGAAGCTCACCCACAGGATTCTGGTCCCGCAGGTAAAGGCCAGGGCGCACAGCGCCGGCACGGCGCTCATGCCAAAGCCCCGAAGGTAGCCTGAAAGCACCTCCACAAACTCGGTGAACACATAGCCCAGCAGAATATACCGCAGCCGGATCATGCCGAAGCGCAGTACCTCCGGGTCCCGGTTGAAAATGGACAGCAGGCTCTCGCCGAACAGGAGCATCACCGCCGCCGTCACCACAAAAAAGCCCATGCAGAAGCGCAGGCTCAGCTTCAGGGTACTCCGGCAGCGGTCCAGCTGCCCGGCGCCGTAGTTCTGGCCCACCAGGGTGGTGCAGGCCTGGCCGAAGGAATTGATAATGCTGTAAATAAACATCTCCAGGTTTGCCGCCGCCGAGGAGGCCGCCAGAATGGCGGTGCTGTCCAGGGAGTTGACAGCGGACTGGACGCAGATGTTGGACAGGGAGAACACCATGCCCTGGACCCCGGCGGGCATCCCGATCCGCAAAATCCGCCGCAAAATGCCCCAGTCCACCCCCAAGGCCTTCACATCGATCCGCACATCCCCGGTCTTTCGGCAGAGCAGGTAGAACAGCACCCCCGCGCTGACGGCGTTGGAGGCCACCGTGGCGATGGCCACCCCGTCCACCGTCCGCTTGAGTACCAGGACAAAGAACAGATTCAGCAGCACGTTCAGCACCCCGGAGGCGGCAAGCACCACCAGAGGCGTCCGGGTGTCCCCGGCGCTGCGTAAAATGGCGGCCTCGAAATTGTACAGCAAGATCACCGGCAGGCCCGCCAGATAGATCCGCAGATACAGCGCCGCCAGATCGAACACATCCGCCGGCATCAGCATCAGCCGCAGCAGGGGCCGGACAAAAAGCTGCCCCGCCAGACCCATGACCAGTCCCCCCAGAACCGACACCACGATGGAGGTGTGGATGGCCCGGCGGATGCTGTCGTGGTCGCCCATGCCGATGCACTGGGAGATCAGCACGTTGGCGCCCAGGGAAATGCCCACAAAAAAGTTGACCAGCAGATTGACAACGGCGCTGTTGCCCCCCACGGCACCCATGGCGGCCTTGGCCAGGGCCTCGTCCGGGACGAAATTGCCCACCACCGCCACATCCGCCGCGTTAAAGAGCTGCTGGAGCATGGCCGTGGCCGCCAGAGGCAGGGCCAGAAGCAGCAGCTTGTCCCAGAGGCTGCCGTGGATCAGATCAATGTCACGCTGCCGAGTTGCCTGTTTCATTTTGAAGATCTCCAATATCAGAATCCATGCCCAATGGGCACCTTATCATACCCCCATTTCCCTAGAATGTCAATAGGCAAAGCCCCCAACCCTTCGGCTGGGGGCCAATTTTAGCTTCGCCGCAAAAACGATACCGGGCGAGCCCAGCAGATAGAACGATTACCACTATCCCCGTGCGCACTGGCCGCCCTACCACTCCTTTGTCTTCGCTTCCCGGCGGAGCCGCCAGATCCGGACCTGGTAATACAGCGCCGGAAGGGCGAACAGCGCCGCCAGCACCCAAAAGACCACATGGGGAAACACCACGCCGAAAAAGACGAACATCGCGGCTATGCACAGCCAGGGTCCCCGCAGCGCCCCGGCGCAGGCGATCTGGTCCTCGTAGGTGGTGTGCAGCTCAAAAGGCTTGCCGTCCGCCTCCTTCTCCACGATCAGCAGCTCCCGGTTATAGGTGGTGGCGTTGGTGGCGATCCGGCCCCCCGGCTCCGCCCAGGGCCGCCAGCGGACCTTGCCCACGGAATAGTTGAGGTTGATATTCTTGTAGAACGTCCGGTAGCCCAGATCCTCCAGGAATTGGCGGTAGTCCTCCGCGTCCTTCCGGGACTTCTGGCCCACAAACTCCACCCGGTACTCATACTGCCCGGGTCTGCATTCCTCAAATTCATAGAGGAGCTTTTCCGTCCTGACCAGCCGGAAGCCCTGGGCGGCCATCCGGTTCAGCCATTTTTCCTGGGCCGCCAGGGCCCCGCCGTAAAATCGATAGCATTTCTTACTCATGTCGCGCCTCCTATGATCCGGCTGGCCGTCTCCGCCAGCGCCCGCAGCCTCTGTAACTCCCGCTCCGCTCTCTCCCGCCCCAGGGGGGTGACGCAGTACTCCTTCTTCCGGCCCTCGGCCTCCCCCCAGGGAGCGATCCAGCCCTTTTCCAGCAGGGTGTTCAGGGCACCGTACAGCGTCCCCGCTCCCAGCTCCAGCCGGCCGTGGGTCTCCTCCTCGATGAACTGCATCACCGCGTACCCGTGCTTCGGGGTGTACAGGGAGAGCAGGACGTAAAACGTCACTTCCGTCAACGCGCCGCCTTTTGCGTTGTCTCGCAACTCCCTTCCCTCCTTATTACGTTTACTGTAATTACTATATCACTAACCGTAATAATTGTCAAGCGGTTTTCCGTAAAAAATCCTCCACTTTTTTCCAGCCCGTCATACATTGTTCAGAATTGCCTGGTATGATAAGGGCAAAATGGAGGCGGTCACATGAAAAACTTTTTCCGGCGTATCTCAGACGGGTTCCGCTCCTTTATGGCGGGGCGCTACGGGGCCGACGAGCTGTCCAGTTTCCTCTCCATCGCGGCGCTGGTACTGCTGGTCCTGTCTACCCTGGTAAGGCAGCTGTTTTTCCTCTACTTCCTGGCCCTGGGGCTGCTCATCTGGTCCAGCTTCCGGATGTTGTCCCGGAACACCCTGAAGCGGCGGCAGGAACGGGAAGCCTATCTTCGGTTCTTTGGTCATTTCCGGCAGAAGTGGAACCTGGTGAAAAGCCGCTGGCGGGATCGGAAGACCCACCGCTACTATACCTGCCCCAGCTGCCGGGTCACCATCCGCGTCCCCAAGCCGGAGAAGGGAAAGACCATCGCCATCACCTGCCCCAAGTGCGGCAATCGCTTTGAAAGGAAAAACTGACGTCCATGGAGCCCATTCACCTTTTAGTCACCTTTGACAAGAATTACATCCCGCCCTTCCGGGTGCTGGCCAAATCCCTGGCGGTGAACAACCCGGCGGAGCGGTTCCACATCTGGCTGCTCCACAGCGCCATCCCGCAGGAGGCGCTGGACGACCTGGCGGCCTACTGCGGCAATCTCGGCATGGCGCTGACCCCGGTGGCGATCGACCCAGCCCTGTTCGCCGGGGCCCCGGTGTCCAAGCAGTACCCCCAGGAGATGTACTACCGCCTTCTATCGCCCCTGCTGCTGCCGGAGGGCCTGGACCGGGCGCTGTACCTGGACCCGGATATTCTGAACATCAACCCCGTCCGGCCTCTGTGGGAGCTGGACCTGGGAGACGCCGCCTTCGCCGCCGCCTCCCACAGCGGTATTTTTGAGCTGATCAACGACGTCAACCAGCTGCGCCTGGGAAACGAGACGGATTACTTCAATACAGGCGTCCTGCTGATGGATCTGGGCAAGGCCCGCTCCCTGGTCCGGGCGGAGGACCTCTTCCGCTGCGTCCGGGAGCAGCCGGAGCTGCTGCTTCTGCCGGATCAGGATGTGTTCAATCTGCTCTACGGGAAAGACACGCTCTCCATCAACGACGCGGTGTGGAATTATGACGCCCGGTACTACTCTGCCTATCTGCTCAAAAGCGAGGGCCGCTACCAGATGGACTACGTTCTGAAAAACACGGTGTTCCTCCACTTCTGCGGCAAGCAGAAGCCTTGGAAAACCAAATCCGCCCAGCGGTTCACCATCCTCTACAAGCACTACATGCGCCTGGCGGAATTGGAAGCTGGGGCGGATGCCTGACCCGACATATCGTTCATCCATTCACCCCCGGCCGCGCGGCCGGGGGTGCTTTTTTGTTTCCCGCAAAATGTTTCCCGCGCCCCTGACCAGGGTTGAAAAACGGGGAAAGACCGGGTATAATGGACCTATCCCGATGGAAACGGAAGGAGGATGGCCCATGCGATGCGTCAAATGCGGCAGTGAACTGGAGGAGGGGGCGGCGTTCTGCCCCCGCTGCGGGAAAAAAGTCTCGGAGGATTCGGGATTTCTCATCTACCAGTGCGAGGTTAAGGGCCTGCTGCGGTCCGGCAAGCTGCTGGTCTACCGGGACAAGGCAGAGTTTGTCGTAAGCCCGGTGCAGAAAATGACCTTCCGCTACGCTTCCCTGGCGGCGGTCCGGAAGGGGCTGGACCGCATTAATTTTATCATGGAGGACGGGCGGACGGAGGCCTGCCTGGTGAACCGGAAAAACCTCCACGAGGCGTTTTATGTGATCAATCAGGCTGTCAAGCCTTATCTGGAAAATCGCATGGGCCATCTTCAGGCGCAGGGCGTCCGCTTTTCCTTCCCCAGCAGCCCCTCGGGCCTGGGCGGCGTACTCAGCAATGGCCTGCTGAATATCCTGGACGACCGGTGCGATTACACGACCCCCGCCGGGAAAAAGGAAAGCGTCTCCTACCGGGACGTAAAAACAGCCCAGGTGACCGGCCTGGGCGTCCTGGAATTTACCATGTACGACGGGACCCGGCGGGCCTATACCGTGGAAAAGGAGCTGCGGGAGGAGGTCTCCGCCTTTTTCCAGACGGCGCTGAAGCCCTTCGCGGAGGAGCGGAAGGCCCAGCTCCTGGCCAGGGGTATCTTCTTTTCCTTCCCCCGGGGTCCGGGCACCCTCAATATCTATGCCGACCGGCTGGAATTTCTCGGAAGCGCCGGGCAGCAGGAAGTCGTCCCCTTCCCGGAGATCCGGGCGGTCTACACCTATGAAGACAGCCTGGAGGCCGCCCTGACCGACGGCACCAGCAAGATGTTCCCCGTGGACCCGGATTTTCGGGCCCAGGTCCTCGATTTCCTGACGAAGGCCATCGCCCCCTATGAAGCCCAGCGGACCCAGGGCTTTGACTGCTCCTTCGGGTCCGATGAGACCCTGGAGATCAACCCGGCGCGGGGCGTTTTTCATGTGCTTCGCCAAAATGGCCGGGAGATCTCCCAGGAATACAAGCTGGCGGAGCTGGTCCAGGCGGAGATGGTGGAAACAACGACCGGCCGGGACCTGGTCAGCGCCCTGCTGACCGCCCCCACCGGCAAAACCGGCGAGGAACGAGTTTCGGAGCTGGGGGTGCTGCTGACCCTCCAAACCGGCGGGGTCTCGGCGGAGGTATCGGTCCGCTTCGGCAGCTTCCCCTTCGGCGTCAGCCGGACCAGCCCCGACTATGAGCGGTCCGCGGCGGAGCAGGCAAAATTGGCCGGTTTTCTTTCGGAGCGCTGTCCCGATTGCCAGCTGGTCCTGCTCCCGCCGGTGGAAACCGCCGCCCCCCAGGCCCTTCCGCAACCGGAGACGCCGCTGGAGACGCCGCCGGCGGTGGAGGCCCCCGCGGCGGAGCGGGCGGAACGAAAAGCCGCCGGCGTGGAGCGGAGCCAATTTGGGACCCTCATCGACGGGATTCGTCATTTTGTGGAGCAATGCGGGACGCCCATGACCATCGCCATCCAGGGGGACTGGGAGTCCGGCAGCGGCAGCTTTCTGCGGATGGTCCACGACAGCCTCAGCGGGAACGTGTTTTGGCTCAGCACCTGGCAGTTTTCCCAGCCTGTCCCCAGGGAGCAGCTTCCCCTGCTCTTGGGCGGCAACCTCATCGAGCTTCTGGAGGGCGCGGGCAGCGCGGAGGCCAAGTCCCGGGCCAAGCTGCTGACCAAGGGGGTCATCGGCATCGCCTCCGGATTGTTCCTCAAGGGCGCGGCGGACAGCCAAACCCTGACCAACGCCCTCTTTGGAACCGACCCCGACAACTCCCTGGAGCAGAAGGTCAAGCAGTTTCAAGCCCTGGTCAAGCGCAAGGCCAGTGCCGGAAACGGGCGGGTCCTCTTCTTTGTGGATGGTCTCAACCGGCTTCCCCCGGCCCAGGCGGTGGAGCTGCTGGACGCCATGCGCTATTATCTGGACTGTCCCGGCTGCGTGTTCATCGCGTCTGTGGATCGGGAGCGGGTCGTCCAGGGCATGGAGGGAAAGGGCGAAAACGGCGAGGCCTACTTTGACAAGCTCTTTAAAACGGGATTCCGGGTGCTGGAGAGCAGCTTTGATGTGCCCAAATATGTGGAAGACAACCTGGGCCGGGCCAATATCCGCCCCCAGGACCCGGAGGAATTGGAGCATTACAGCCAGCTGGCGACCCTCTCCGTGGGCCCCAACCCCAAGGCACTGGAGCGGCTGTTCAGCTCCCTGCTGCTTCTGCGGAGCGTGATGGGCGAGGCCGCCTTCGCTTCCCGCCAGCGGCGGCTGACCATGTTTGCCCTGCTGTGTATGCAAAGCCGGTTCCCCGGCGCCTACCGGGAGCTGGTGCGAAAGCGGGACCTGCTCACCCCTGCATTCCTCTCCGCCCTGGCCGCCGGCGCCGGCCCTGAGGATTGGGCCGGTCTTGAAGAAGGGGAAAAGCCGGCGTTCCGGGCCTTCTTCCAGGAGCTGTGCGCCGCCATCGACATGGACGGGGAGCAGGGGATCTCCCAGGAGGACTGCGCCGCCTTTGCCGAGGCCCTGTCTGCCTCCGCCGTCACCTCCATGAAATGATCCAGACGCAAACCCCCGGCTGGGAAGCGGCAGCTTCCCAGCCGGGGGCCCTTTTCCAATTTACCACTCGTACTTGAGTTCTTCCCGGGTAAAGCCGTATTTTTTCAAAAAATCCTCCAGGTCCCGGTCGTCCCGAATCAGCATGACCTCGGTGAATCGGCCTGTCTCCTCCGATTTGTACCCCGCCACCTTCTCGCCGGTGCAGATGCTGCACCGGATCACGGGCTCCTTTCCCGTCCGGTCAAAGGACGGCTTGGCGGGCTTTTTGAAAAATGAGAACATCGAACCATCCTCCTGTCCCAAAAAAT
The DNA here is from genome assembly GCA_947626085.1 of uncultured Oscillospiraceae bacterium. GTDB lineage: Bacteria > Bacillota > Clostridia > Oscillospirales > Oscillospiraceae > Faecousia. The sequence goes on along the minus strand of CANQQU010000049.1, from coordinate 2,696 downwards.
CCATCCTATACCGGAAGTGTAGCAAAATCCCGCCCCTTTGTCAAGCGATTTTCCTGCCATCCAATTCCTGCCGAAACCGCGGCAGTCGCATAAATCCCCTTTTCTTGCAAACAATAGCAGCGGAAGCAAATGCGCTAGCCACTGGTAAAGGAGAGGAAAAGCTATGAAAGCAACAGGCATCGTCCGCAGGGTGGACGATCTTGGCCGGATCGTCATTCCCAAGGAGATCCGCCGCACCCTGAAAATCCGGGAGGGTGACCCGTTACTGACAACATTGACACCGTCGGAGCGTTTCACCTTCGCCACGCTGGATTTAGCCAAGCGAATGGGATGGACATAGTACATAGAACCCCCCTGGGCCCGGCCGCATCGGCCGTCCCAGGGGGGTGTATTGCTTGGAGGCTGTCATAAAGTGTAAAGGAGGTGCGGGCAAAAAGTTGGACAGGATGCCGCCGGAAAGAATTGCCCGATGTATTCAGAAGAACAGTATTACAAGGCGCTTGAAGTCTACATGGAAACAGATTCCATAACGAAAACAATCACAGTTTTAGGCTACCCAAAATGCAGACAGACCCTGTATAATTGAATCAGCAGTATTATAGCGTAAAACACTTCCCGCACATCAATGCAAGTATGGCAACAATTTTTCAATCAGTTGATAAACTGTGGTTCCCGGCGCAGATTGAGACGGTCTTCTTCCTGTATTATATTCTGCCAATGCTTTTGCATTGCGAATCGCTTCTCCCATATAGGGCTGCAAAAGAGCAAACATATCTTCCCGATTTTTCCGATATTCTCCTGCGCCAAGGCCCGTAAGAAGTTCAGTAAGCTTGGGCCAATATTCGCTCCTGCGCAGATCGGAGTGCATGAAGCTGAAATGGAGTAAAAACCACAACTCGATACATTGGTTTGACCAGATTGCATGATACTCCGTTTCTTCTGTACTTGCTTGTTGGCACAGGTCAACCACCCGATCAACATGATCCGCCGGAAAATCATCCGTATCATATACGACCCAGACGTGCCGGTAGATGACAGCACTTCTTGAGGCGCGGGCTTTGGCTCTTTCAAACAGGTTAACTGTATTGTCTCCCTCTCCGTGTACATCCAGTGCAATCCTGTCATGAAAATGCAGATTGATCTTATTCCGGATCGCTCCAAAATACGCAGGTTCTGTATTCGTTCCTTCCGTCACAATCAAATGGTACTCCGGCTGAATCTGCTTTTTCTTTTCAACTCGTTTTCCCATCCAAGACTTGGCCATGTCGCTCTTTTTGGGAGGCTTCAAGCTCATTTCCACGCCTCCACATCCAGCATATTCTGCAAGTATGGGTCCGCTCCATAGCGGCCCTCTAAATACTGCTTATCGAAGGCAGCCGTACTATTGACCCTTTCATCATCCTCACGCCTTATATCGTAGAGCGAGTAGATTTCGCTCGCATGGTCGTCTCCAAGCGCCGCAAACCAAATCTCATCCCGCCGAAACACAGTGTTTTTCATCGTGGAAATGTCCTGTGAGGTAAAGAGAAGCTGCGCACCATGCTTGTTGATTTCAGGATTCTTAAACAACGAAATGACATGCCGGAGAAGCTTCGGATGCAGCTTGGCATCCAGTTCATCAATTACTAGCAGCCTTCCTTCGCGGAGCGCAATCAAAACAACTGGAAGCGCGGCAAAAAGCTTTTGCGTTCCTGCCGATTCTTTAGAAAATGGGAGTTCATAAGAACGGTCATTTAAGACTCTCTGCAAATAGATATTCTTATCGCTGTCATCAAATCGATAGCCAGAAATATCAATGTCCATATCATTGAGAAGGCGGATAAAGTTTTTCTCGAACGCATCATCCATTGATAGAATAATTTGACTCTCCGCGACCGGATTAGCATAATTGAGAATAATACAGGCTTCAAACCAGTCTTGTGCATCCCGGATATAATCCAGATCATAATTGATGGCAAGAAAAGAGAGATACGGCATTTTGGCGTTAATGCTTTTATTGAGTCCCTTCGCTCTGAGACTTGGTCCCAGCACGACTCCATTCTCATCACGGTCGAACAGTCGCGCCGGCTTTTTCGCCCCGATTTTTCTACGGCTAAGACTCTCCGCTATAATCTCACCCTCAAAAATCGACAGATAGTATTGGTATTCATTACCCTTTTCCCGAAAATAAATGCGGAATTCTGTAGGTTCATGGGAAGACATCTCGTCAAAAAGAAATGGGGTGCAATCCGCTGATTGCTGAACAATCAACGGGTTGCGATTCTTTTCCAACTCATGAATCGGCCGCACGACAAGAGAAATCAGGCAGGAAAGCGCCCGCAGCAAATTCGTTTTACCTCCGCCGTTCGGACCATACAGTACACCAACCGGCAAAAGATCGCTGCACCCTTCCTGCCGGAGTACGCTGTCACTAAATTCAGGAATTGACGCCGCCTGAAAGTCAAAAGTCGTTTCGTCACGATAGGAGCAATAATTTTTAAAAGAAAACTGGCAAAGCATACGGGTCCCTCCATTCGTATCGATTGTAACACAGTATTCCGCCTTTTGTCAATATTTATTCTTTGTTTCAAAAAATATTTTTTTGTAATCAAATATAAATTCTAATTTTCTCTTTTTATTGTCAATTACAAAACTAAGTACCAGTTTGCAAAAGTAAATGCGTAGGGAGGCAGATTCTTGCAAGACTAAAATCCGGC
>CANQQU010000048.1 GCA_947626085.1 uncultured Oscillospiraceae bacterium | reverse complement strand
TTGCTGCTCTTCAGCTCCGGGATGTCCCGGCGGCGGCCGTAGAGGGTCTGGGTGTAGCCCCGCTCCCGGGCGTCCGCCACCACTTTCTTCATATACGCCCGCACCCCATGGTAATTAGACAGATAGTTGTCGATATACTGCCGGGCCTCATAGCGGCTGACCCCGATATCCTCCGCCAGGGAAAACTCGGAGATGCCGTAGACGATGCCGAAATTCACCGCCTTGGCGTGCCGCCGCTGGAGGGGGGTCACCTCCTCTGGGGAAACGCCGAAGACCTGGGCGGCGGTGGCGGTGTGGATATCCATGCCGCTTTGAAAGGCGGCGCGCATATTCTCATCCCCGGCAATGTGGGCCAGGACCCGCAGCTCAATCTGGCTGTAATCCGCGTCCACCAGGACGCAGCCGGCCTTGGGGACAAACATCTTCCGGATCTCCGCCCCCAGCTCCGTGCGGACGGGGATGTTCTGCAAATTGGGGTCCGTGGAGGACAGGCGGCCTGTGGCCGTCACCAGATTCTGGAAGGTGGTGTGGACCCGGCCATCCGGGCCGACGCCCTTGAGCAGGCCGTCGGCATAGGTGGATTTCAGCTTGGTCAGCACCCGGTAGTCCATAATGGCGGGGACGATGGGGTGGATCAGCTTCAGCTTTTCCAGCACCTCCACGTTGGTGGAGTAGCCCCGGCTGGTCTTTTTCCCCGAGGGCAGGCCCAGCTTTTCAAACAGGACCTCCCCCAGCTGTTTGGGGGAATTGATGTTGAAGGGCGCCCCGGCGTAGGAATAGATCAGCTGTTCGCAGTCCCCGATCCGCTGGGTCAGCATCTGCCCAAACTGCTCCAGCCGTTCCCGGTCGATGGCCACGCCGGCCCGCTCCATGCGGTACAGCACCGGAGCCAGAGGCAGCTCGATTCTCTGGTACAGCTCCCCCATGCCCTTTTCCTCCAGCGCTTCGGTCAGGAGCGGCCGCAGGCGGTACATCGCCTGGGCGCAGGCGGCGGCGTCGTTATCCTCCACGGTGAGGCCCAGATAGTTTAATGCCAGCTTGGACACGGGATAGTCGGACTGGGTGGGGTTCAGATCGTAGGCAGCAAGCGCGGTGTCAAATGCCCAGCTGCCCAGGGTCATGCCCAGGCTGTCCAGCCGGTGCAGAGTCTCCTTGAGCATATGGACGGTGTGTTCCGCCTGGGCGGCAAGGGCAGAAGCCGCGGCGGACGCCTCCATGGGAGGCAGAACGCAGACGCCCTCGGCCCAGGCAAGGCCCAGGCTGCCATCAGGCGCCAGATACACGGCGCAGGCGGTCCCCGGAGCGGGCGGGGCGTCCTTTTTCGGAAGCTCCGGCGTCTTGATCTCCTCCGGCGGGGCCTCCTGCTCCGCGCCCCGGAGGCCGTACCGGTCGATGAGCCGCACAAATTCCAGCCGGGTGAACAGCTTATACAGCTCCAGCCGGTTGGGGGGCTGGATGATGGCGTCCGCCGGGGTAAATTCGATGGGCGCTTCCGGCCGGATGGTGGCCAGGTCAAAGGAGAGATAGGCCATGTCCTTCCCAGCCTCCAGCTTTTCCCGCAGCTTGGGGCGGATGGTAGGGTCGTCCAGGTTGGCATAGACGCCGTCCAAGGAGCCGAATTTGTGAAGCAGCTCCGAGGCGGTCTTCTGCCCCACCCCGGCCACGCCGGGGATATTGTCGGAGGAATCCCCCATCAGGGCTTTCAAATCGATCAGGCACTTGGGTTCAAAACCGTACTCCTCCTGAAATTTTGGCCGGTCATACAGGGTAGCGGTGGTCTGGCCCGGCCGGGAGATCACCAGCTTGACATTTACATGGTCGTCAATAAGCTGCAAGGAGTCCCGGTCCCCGGTGACGATGACGCAGTCCCAGTCCTTTTCCCCGCAGATCCTGCCCACGGTGCCGATCACGTCGTCGGCCTCCCATCCCTCGCACTGGTAGATGGGGATGTTCATGGCGGCCAGGACCTGCTTCATGATGGGCATCTGCTGGGCCAGCTCCTCCGGCATTTTGTGACGGGTGGCCTTGTAGCCGTCGTATTTCAGATGGCGGAAGGTGGGGCCGTGGAGGTCGAAGGCCACGCAGATAGCCTCCGGCTGCTCCTCCTTCTCCATTTTTTCCAGGATGTTCAAAAAGCCATAGATGGCGTGGGTAAACAGTCCGTCCCGGGTGGTCAGGGGCCTGACGCCGAAGAAGGCCCGGTTGATGACGCTGTTCCCGTCCAAGATCATCAGCTTCATACTTTTCTCCATTTCGTTCCCTGGGGGGTGTCCGTCAGCTCCACGCCCATGGCCTTGAGCTGGTCCCGAATCCGGTCGGCCTCGGCAAAGTCCTTGGCCTTCTTGGCTTTCGTCCGGGCGGCTACCAGGCCGTCGATCTCCGGGTCGGCGGAGGCCGCCGCCTCCTGGGCCTGATTCTTCCGGAGGGCCTCGGCCTTTTTCAGCAGGTCCAGGGACAGCACCCGGTCGAAATCTTCCAGCGCCGCCAGCTTGGTGGCGTCGCTGACCGGGGCCTTCAGCGCGTCATACACCGCCGTCACCGCCAGCGAGGTGTTCAGGTCCGCGTTCAGGGCGGAGACAAAGCGCTCCTTCAGCTTCTCCAAAGCCGCCTGATCCGGCTCCCCGCCGGAAGTAAGGGCGGCAATTTTGGCGATCAGTTTTTCATAGGCCCCGGCGGCGTTGTCCAGGTTCTCCCAGGAGAACACCAGATTCCGGCGGTAGTGGCTTTGCAGGCAGAAGAGGCGGTAGGCCAGGGGGTCGTAGCCCTTCTGCTCCAAAAGGCTCACCGTCAAGAATTCCCCCTTGGATTTGGACATTTTCCCGTCGTCGGTGTTCAGGTGGTGAACATGGAACCAGTAGTTGCACCATTTGTGGCCCAGGTAGCTCTCGGACTGGGCGATCTCGTTGGTGTGGTGGGGAAAGGCGTTGTCGATGCCGCCGCAGTGAATGTCCAGGTCCTCCCCCAGATATTTCATGGAGATGCCGGAGCATTCAATGTGCCAGCCGGGATAGCCCACACCCCAGGGGGAATCCCATTTCAGCGCCTGGTCCTCGAATTTGGACTTGGTGAACCAGAGGACGAAGTCGTTCTTGTTCCGCTTGTTGGGGTCCTCCTCCACGCCCTCCCGGACGCCGACGGCCAGATCCTCCTGGTCGTGGTCGTTGAAGACATAGTATTTTTCCAGCTTGGAGGTGTCAAAATACACGTTGCCACCGGCAAAATAGGCATAGCCTTTGTCCATCAGCGTGGAAATGATTCGGATATAGTCGTCCACGCAGCCCGTGGCGGGCTGCACGATGTCCGGCCGCGTGATATTCAGCTTCTCGCAGTCGGCAAAGAAGGCGTCGGTGTAAAATTGGGCTATTTCCATGACGGTCTTATGCTCCCGGCGGGCGCCTTTGAGCATCTTGTCCTCCCCGGTGTCGGCGTCGGAGGACAGGTGGCCCACGTCGGTGATGTTCATCACCCGCTTCACGGGGTAGCCCAGATAGTTCAGGGCCTTTTCCAGCACGTCCTCCATGATGTAAGTGCGCAGATTGCCGATGTGGGCATAGTGGTACACCGTCGGGCCGCAGGTGTACATCTTCACCTGGCCGGGCTGGATGGGCTGAAACAGCTCCTTCTTGTGGGTCAGAGAATTGTAAAGATACATGTTGATTCCTCCCAAGTCATGATGGCATCAAAAACGCCTCCCACGCCAAAAAAGCGTGAGAGGCGGTGTTTTCCGCGGTTCCACTCTCATTTATCCCTCAAAACGAACGTTCGCTCCCGGACGCACTTTCCCGGCCGCCCCCACCGGGCTCCCAGCCAAGGCCCGGCTCTCTGGGGAGGGGATAGACCGCTACTCTTTCCGTTCACAGCGATATGGAATTTTTCTTATTTTACCACCCGGCGGCGGGTTTTGTCAAGCCGAAAAATGTTCCCCCGGGCGGGGAGCGAAAAAGGGATTGCGCCGGGCCGGGAAATGTGTTATAATTGCTGAAAAGAAATCTGTCGAAAACGAGAGGAGGACATTCCTATGAGAAAAGCCGTCCTGTTCATGCTGTGTCTGGCCCTGCTGCTCGGCGGCTGCGGCATTGTGCCGGGCAATGAAACCACCGCCCCTTCCGCCGATCCTACGATCGCCCCTTCTACCAGCGCTCCCGCGGAGGAAACTACCGTTTCCCCGGAAACGCAGCCAACCTTTCAGGCCGCCATGGTCTCCATTGCCCTGCCTCTGGCCCACAACGCCGTCACCGCCGAGGACGGAACGGTGATCTTCAACGGGGTCTATCAGAACGTGTCCCCCATGTTCCAGGAGCCGGACATTGCCCAGCAAGTGACCATGGACCTGCTGGACCGGATCGACCTGGGCCTGACCGACGCGGAAACCGTTTTGAATGCCGCCCGGGAAGCCTACGGCGGCGATCCGGCAGCCTGGAACCCCTACTATGCAAGCATTCTCTACACCCCCACCCGGATCGACGCCGGTGTTTTGAGCCTGCTGGGTCAGTATTCCAGCGTGGCGGGGGGCCAGGCCCATCCCAATCACGCCCTGTCCTCCGTGACCTATGACCTGGTCACAGGCAAGGCCCTGGCGTTTCAGGACCTGGTGACGGAGGAATTTTCCGCCCCGGAGCTGTGTCAGCTGCTCCTGGACGCCCTGGAGCCGCAGAAGGACGATCTGTACAGCGAATATGAGACCGTGGTACGGAACCTGTTTTCCCGGGAGCTGACCAACTGGTATCTCTCCCCCAAGGGTCTGTGCTTCTACTTTGCCCCCTACGAGATCGCCTCCTACGTCACCGGAACGGTGGTGGCGGAGATCCCCTATTCGTCTCTGGGCGGAATTTTGCGCAACGAGTACTTTCCGGAAGAGCGGGGCGCCTATGAGGGCAGCCCGGTGGTGGAGCGTTTTGAAAGCGCCGACCGGGACCGGTTCTCCCAGTTTACCGAGGTAATCGTGGACCGGGCGGGCAGCCGGTTCCTGCTCAGCGCCCAGGGGACCATGCTGGATCTGTCCATCGTGCAGGGCAGCCGCAGCGGCGACTACTTCCAGCCGGAGGGCACCATCTTCGCGGCCAGCAGTCTCAGCCAAGGGGAAGCCATCATGATCCAGGCGGACCCGGAGGCGGAAGACCAGGTCCTCCAGCTCACCTATACCTCCGGCGGCACGGTGGTGACGGAATATATCGTCCTTCCGTAAAGTTTGCCTCTATCCTAGCAGATATGCGGACGGCGAAAAGAACGGAAAGCCCATGGGGCTGTGCCGTTCTTTTCGCCGTCTTTTGATTATCGGAAAAGGGCCTCCGGCAGGGATAGACTGTGTTCAATCCCATCCTGCCGCCACAGGATCCGCCGGCCCTCGGCGTCCACCCGCACCTGCCCGGCGCCGCTCAGCGCCCGGAGGCTGTCATAGGCCGCCCGCTGCTCCGGATCATAGGTCGCCGGGTCGTCGGAGGTGAGGAAAACCCCGCCCAGCAGCGCGTTGACCCGCGCCAGCAGCATCCGCTGCTCCTCCGTCAGGCGGATATTGTCCCGGCGGAGGAAAAACACATCCGGGTCGCTGAGAAAGGCCCTGCCATTGAGCTGCCGCCGGAAAATGGTGTTCGTCAAAGCGTTTTTGGTGCTGACCCGCTCCCGGTGAAACAGGCGCATATAGGGTACGTCGTCCCAATCCAGACTCACATCCGGCCCCACCCGGCAGTAGTCCACCCGCCCGAAAGCGGGCATCAGCGGCACGCCGCAGGCCAGGATGCGTTTCCCGGCGCAGACCTCCCGGAGGAAATCCATCGCCCGGATCATCCGACCGGCGCGGCTTTCCCGCTGGTTTCCGAAGGGGGCCGCGCCGTAGAGGAAGTCCAGCTTCACCAGGTCGAAGCCCCAGGTGTGGAGGACCCGGTGAAAGACCTGCCGGAGATGCTCCAGAAGGGCGGGATTGTCGATATCCAGGGCGTAGAAGCCGCCCCAGTTGGAGCCCAGGCTCCAGGGACCGCCCTCCGCCTGGAGCAGCCAGTCCGGGTGCTGTTTCATCAAATCGGAGCCGGCCCGGCAGACAAAGGGGGCCAGCCAAAGCCCCGCCTGGAACCCCGCGGCATGGATCTGATCGGCCATGGCCTTCATCCCGCCGGGAAATTTGACCTTGTCCGGCTCCAGCCAATCCCCCACCGCCGGCTCCCAGCCGTCGTCGATCTGGAACAGGTCCCCCGGGGCCAGGAGGGTCTTGCACCCCTCCAGGTCCGCCAGAATGGCCGCCTCGGAGATGGCATCGTAGCGGTTGTACCAGCTGGAATAGCCCTTGAGAGGCGGGGCCGTGGGTTTTTCCATGCCCATGGCCGCAAACCAGCCGTCAAAAACCTGATCCTCCGTCCCCTCGGCAACGTAAAGCTCAAAGGGGCGGAAGGGTCCGCCGCATTGGACGCCGGCGCAGTCCCGGTCCACGGTCAGCTCTCCCCTGTTGGCGTCGTAGCGGAATTGGGTATAGCCCGCCGTCTCGTCCAGGGAGGCGATGAGCCGGAACCGGTCTCCTCGGCGAAAATAGCACCAGGAATAGCCATGGCTCAGGCCGGGCCGGTTTGGATAGGACGCGAAATGATAGTCCCCATAGCGGTCAAAGCCGTACTTTCTCAGCAGCGCCTTGGGCACGCCGTTCAGGCCCCTGAGCCGGTCTCCCCGCCCCAACTCGGGGCTCCGGGTCCAGGTCTGGTATCCGTTCATGAAGATCCGTTCGTCCTTCGCAACTGTCAAGGGTATTCTCCCCCGGACGGTGTTTAGAACTCCGGAAGGCAAGTCGCAGGCAACTCTTACCGTCCCCTCCGCCGGGCAGCTGCCCGAGAGGGTCTTGGGCCCTTCGGCGGCGTCCACCGTCACCCGCCAGTCAAACATTCCGCTTCTCCTTTTTCAGCCGGAGGGCGTCGGCAATCTCCTGCACCTTGCCGTCCGTCAAGGTGAACTTCTTCACGAAGAACAGGAACGCCGTCACCAAGCCCAGAATGGGCAAAATGGTCATCAGCAGCCGCAGGCCCAGGATGGTCTGGGCGCTCTGGGCCACCACGGGGCCGGTCTGGTCGGAGTTGCCCTCCAGGCCGATCAGGCTCAGGCCGATACCGCTGATGAACACCGCCACGCCGGAGGCGGCCTTCACCACGAAGGTCTGCATGGAGAAGATCACTGCCTCCTCCCGCCGGCCGGTCTTCAGCTCCCCATAGTCCACGGAGCTGGACAGGAACACCGTGGTCAGCACAGAGAGGATGCCGTTGGCGGCAAACACCAGGGCGCCGCAGACGCACAGCAGGATCATATTGCTGGCCTGGCCCACCAGGCAGGTGACCAAAATCAATGCATAGCCCGCCATGGCCAGGCCCAGGGCCACCTTGAACAGGTCCGTGTTCCCCAGGAATTTCCGGAGCAGGGGGTAGACCACCATCATGCCCAGGATCTGGCAGCCGCCGCCCACGGTGACGAACAGGGTGTAGTTGTCCACCCAGCTGGCCTCCGCCGCCAGGGTAACGCCCACGTCGTATTTGAAGAAGTAGATGACCAGGGTGGAGGTCAGGTACAGCGACCCGTTGATCAGCAGGATGGCCAGGACGGTGATCATGGCCTGATCGTTGCTAAAGAGGGCCTTGAACATCTCGGGGATGGTAGAGGTCTGCATCCGCTCCCCGTCCCGCTCCTTCACCTTCATGCAGCAGAGGATCTCCGCCACTACAAACAGCACGGCCACGATCAGGCCCACCCATTTGAAGCCCTCCCGCTGGTGGGCCGGGTCGTCCCCGCCGCCCAGGGTGGTGACCAGCAGCAGCGCGCCCACCTGGATCAGGGCGGAGCCCACGCCGGCGCAGGTCCGACCTACCACAGACAGGCTCTCCCGGTCCTGGGGGGTGGAGGTGATGGCGGGGATCATGGACCAGTAGGGAATGTCCATCATGGTGTAGGTGACGCCCCAGAGGATGTAGATCACGGTGAAATACACCATCAGGGGCACCCCCTCGACATGGGGTGCGGCAAAGAGGGCGTAGAGCACCACGGCGTTGAGTACCGTACCGCTGAACAGCCAGGGGCGGAAACGGCCCCAGCGGGTCCGGGTCTTGGCCACCAGAATGCCCATGAAGGGGTCGTTCAGGGCGTCAAAAATCCGGGCGATCATCAGGATCGTGCCTACGAACATGGCGGGCAGGCCCAGGATATCCTGATAGTACGCCATAACGTAGGTGGCGGACAGGGCGTAGACCATGTCCTTGCCCACGGCGCCGATGCCGAAGGCAGCGGTTTGGAACGGAGTCAGTTTCTTTTTCTCCATGTTCCGGTTTCCTCCTTTTTAATACGCGGGGATCCCTGGGAACGGCTTCCGGCCGGCCCGGCGGGTTCCTCCGCTATAATTTTCGTTGAATATTCAGGGCTCTAGCCTGCGCTCAAGGCGGCTAGAACGCCCAAAAACAGGGCGCCCTGACCGGCGCAGTTGAGAATTTGGGCCGTCCAGTTTGCCCTGGCGGATCCGTCAAATCGGTTCTTCCGATACCAGCCCATGGCTCCCATGACGAACAGCCAGATCAGGAAAAAAAGTACGGCGGGGAAGCGCATCACCGAGGCGCCCAGGGCGGCCCAGGAAATTTTCCCGAAGTCCACCGCCAAGGACACCAAAATCAGCAAAAATCCGGCGGTCTGCATAGGAACGAAGGGCTTATTCAGCCACTTGACGTCCTTTTTCCAGATCCCCAGAATCAGCTTCCACGCCACCTTGCAGCAGCCTGCCAATGTGCTGAGCAGCCCGCCTATGAGAAAGCACGGGCTTCCGAATCTGCCGGCGACCAGAAGAATGCTTCCGCCAAAGAGCAGTACCGGGATCGCGTCCACCAGCGCCAGTGTCACCGTAAAACCTTCCATTTTCCTTTTTCCCCCCCTTCCCTGCCGATAGAAATTATAACAGGTTTTCCGGCGAAATTCTATGGACATTTTTAATAAGAATCCGCCTTCTTTGGAAGACAATCCCTTCTGGGTTCTGAGCATATTCTATAATTTTTTGAAAAATTTTTGGCCTGTTATTGACAGTCATTCACAAAAATGGTATAGTATAATGAACACGTTCATAAAAGGAGGCGTCTATGCCCAAAATCATCGACAGTCTGCGTGACAACGCCATCCGGGAGGCCCGGCGGGTCCTCACCGCCCCGGGATACAGGACCTTCACCATGCGCCAGATCGCATCATCCTGCGGCGTGGCGGCGGGGACGCTGTACAACTACTTTCCCTCCAAGGAATACCTGGTGGGCTGCGTGGTGCTGGAGGACTGGCAGGCGGCTCTGGAGGTAATGGATGCCCTGATGCGCCGGGCGGCCACCCCGGACCAGGGCTTGGAGGAGCTTTACAACGCCATGCGCCGGTTTGAGGAGACCCATCAATATCTGACCACCTTCGACATCCGGGACGGAAAGGACGGGTTCGGGTATGACGACCGGCATCTGCTGCTGCGGCGGCAGATGGAAGGGCTCCTACAGACCCTCCTGAACCGTTTCGGCGTGGACCCCGGTGCGGACATCACCGTTTTTTTGGCGGAGAGCGTCCTGTCCTTCAGCACGAAAAAGTACCCCTATTCCCAGATCCGCCAAGCCTTCGACAAATTACTAAACTGAAAGGAGTCAACCCATGAGCAGCTTTAAAAATCTAAGGATCGTAGACAATTTCTATCAGACCTCCGCCTATTATCCCATGCCCACGGTGCTGATCAGCACCCTGACGCCGGAGGGTACCACCACCTGCGGGCCTTACAGCCTGATCGCCCCCTACTATGTGGCGGGGAAGGATTACTACGCCATGCTTCTCAACTGCCGCAACTCCTCCAACACCGCTCAGAACCTGCTGCGCTACGGCAAGTGCGCCATCAACTTCATTCCCGACAAGCGGAAGTATTTTAAAGAGGCCGTCCGCATGGGCTGGCCCGGGGACACCCCCGCCGAAAAGATGAAAAACTGCCTGTTCCACTTTGAGGACGGGCTGATGGCCGCCGAGCATCCCCAGGAGAAGTTTCCCCAGGTGATCACCGAGTCCTTCCAGGTCTTTGAGTGTACCTGGATGCGGGAGCTGGACCACGCCCAGGATGATCAGCCCGGCCAGCTCAACGGCTACGAGCCGCCCTACCACGACTTCAACGGCATCACCTCCCAGTTTGGGGCCCACTTTATTCTGCGCATCGACAAAATTCTCATGAAGGAGAAGCAGTACAACGGCATTATCAACGGCGTCAAGGCCACGGACTTCCCCCGGGTGCCGGTGGACTACGGCTACCGGGACAGCAAAAACTTCTGGTACACCAAGTTCTCCTGGGCCATTCCGGAGCTGCTGCCGGTCCGGGCCACCACAGTGGACTCCGTGAAATACGCCGCCAACCGGATCGACGATACCGTGAAATTCACGGAGGAGGCCTGCGCCAAGCTGGTGAATGTGCCCCGGATCTTCCTGCCCACGGCCCTGAAGGGCTGCGTGGAGTGGGCAAAGCAGAACAACGTCACCCTGATCACCGCCGAGCACATGGACATCATCAACGACAAGCGGGCCAAGGAAAAGAAGCGATAAGGAGGCCGCCATGAACGCCAAGCAGATGCAGCAGAGCCGGGTCCAGCTCTTCCGGGATGCGGCAAATTTCAAAAAGACGGAGCGCGTCCCCCATTTTGCCAATGTGGTGACCTGGAAGGTCTTCGACGCGGGCTACACCCTGGACCAGGCCATGACCAATTTCGACGTGATGAAAAAAACGGTGGTTCATTTCCTGGACACCTACCCGGTGGACGGCCTGATGGACGTGGGCATCCGCAACCAGTTCAACGTGACGGAGGCTTTCGGCGGGGGCGGCTATTATTACTACAGCAAAGAGGTGGTGGGCATCCACGACCACGCCCACTGCACCGTGGACACCCTGAACGATTACCTGGACGATCCCACGAAATACGCCTGGGAGGTGATCCTTCCGAAAAAATACGGCGCGAGCTGGGAGCAAAAAACCAAGGAGGTCTGGAAGAAGACCTTCCGGGAGTACATGCGCTACATCATGTACATCCTGCAAATGTCCTCCCTCACCGGCAGGACCTACGGCCTTCCCTCCCTCTCCCCCAACAATCCCATGATGGGCGCCGTGGTGCCGGGGCCGGAGGAGCTATTATCCAATCTGCTGGGCATCCAGCAGCTCTCCATCGCCATGCGGCGAAGCCCGGAGAAGCTGGACCAGTTTGTGGAGCGCTGGCATCAGGAGCGAATGATCCCCATTATTGAGAAAATCAAAAACGGCCCGGGTCCCAACTACAAATACTGCTTCGACTCCTCCATCTTGATGCTGGCCCACAATGTGATGAATCGGAAGCAGTTTGAGCGGTTCTACTGGCCCCATTTGAAGCTGCTGCTGGACGCCTATGCGGAAAAGGGGATGAACATCCGCATTTTCACCGAGGGCTCCATCCTCCGATTCGCGGACTATTTCAAGGACTACCCCAAGGGCGTTCTCACCTTCCACTTGGAGCAGGACGACCCCTTCGCCTTCCGGGAGAATCTACCCAACGTGGCCATCATGGGGGGCATGACCACCGATCTGCTGTCCAACGGCACCCCGGAGGAGTGCGTGGCCTACGCCAAGCGCCTCTGCGACGAGCTGGGCAGGGACGGGGGGTTCATTTTCAGCGAGAACAAAATGCTCTCCTACCGCAACGACGCCAAGCCGGAAAACATGCTGGCGGTGTGCAAATTCGTCAACGACTATCGACTGTGAGGGACCTGAAATGGAAAAGAACAGCTATACCTCCTACCCGGAGGGCTACCGGCGGCTGATGAAGGACATCATTCCCTTCTATTTCCGCCCCATGAAGGAGATGCTGATGCGTCTGCTGCTGACCATTTTGACCGACGGCTGAGGTGGCGGCATGATCATCATCGGTGAGAAGATCAACGGCGCCATTCCCGCCGTGAAGCAGGCCATCGAGGCCCGGGACAGTAGCGTGATCCGGGACCGGGCCGCCGCCCAGGCCGCCGCTGGGGCGGACTTCCTGGACTGTGCCCCCAGCACCGCCACGGAGCTGGAATACGACGCCATGGTGTGGCTCATGGATGCCATCCAGGCGGCGGCGGAGACCCCGCTGTGCATTGACAGCCCCGATCCCAGGCTCCTGGCCCGCGTTTTGGAGGAGGGCCGGGCAAAGCGGCCCGGCATGGTCAACTCCGTCAACGAGGAGGGGACCAAATGCGAGATCATCTTCCCCCTCATTGCCGGGACGGCCTGGCAGGTGGTGGGGCTGACCTGCGACCGGGAGGGCATTCCCGCCGACCCGGCCAAAAAGGTGGACATTGCCAAGCGGATCATCGACAAGGCGGATAAATTCGGAGTGGCCCTGGAGAATCTGCACATTGATCCCTGCGTCATGGCCCTGGCCACGGTGCCCAGCGCCATGGAGGATTTCTGCTTCTGCATCCGGCAGATCCACGCCTATGCCCCGGCGGTGAAGGTCACGGGGGCCATCTCCAACATCAGCTTCGGAATGCCCGCTCGGAAGTATGTCAACATGAACTGCCTGAGCTACGCCCTGGCGGCCGGGCTGGACAGCGCCATTTTGGACCCCTGCAGCGCCGACATGATGGGCACCGTCTTCGCCTGCGAGGCCCTGCGGATGAAAGATAAAGGCGGCAGGCGCTACAACCGGGCCTACCGCCAGGGAAAATTCGGGCAGAAAAAGTAAGGAGGATCGAAAATGATCGATTTTGAAGCGCTGGCCCAGGCCATGGGTGAGCTGGACGAAGATACGGTAAAGGCGCTTTTGGAGCAGGTCATGGCGGAGGGCGGCGGCGACGCCGGCAAGGCCATGGACGCCTGCCAGAAGGGCATGGACACGGTGGGAAAGCTCTTTGAGGAGGGGGAATACTTCGTCGGGGACCTGATCTATGCCGGGGAACTGATGACCGACGCGGTGGAGACCCTGAAGGACGCCCTGGTGGGCACTCAAAGCGCCGGAAAAAAGGCGAAAATGATCCTCTGCACCGTCAAGGACGATCTTCACGATATCGGCAAGAACATTGTCCGCTCCATGCTGGAAGCCGGCGGCTTTGAGGTGGTGGATCTGGGCATCGACGTTCCGCCCCAGAAGGTGGTGGAGGCGGCAAAGGACGAGGGGATCTCCATTATCGCCCTGTCCGGGGTGCTGACCCTGGCTCTGGACTCCATGAAGGCCACGGTCCGGGCCTTTTCCGACGCGGGAATGCGGGACCAGGTGAAGATCATCATTGGCGGCGCGCCGGTGAGCGAGGACGCCTGCAAAGCCATTGGGGCCGACGAGTGGGCCCACAGCCCTCAGAAGACCGTGTCCGTCTGCCGGGACTGGGCGGGGATCTGATGCCCAGGCTGACCGTGCTGCCCGCCGGTAAAACTTTGTCCGTTCCCCGGGGCACGATCCTCCTCGCCGCTCTGCGGCAGGCGGGATTCTACCTGGACGCTCCCTGCGGCGGCCTTGGTAAATGCGGCAAATGCCGTGTAGCCGTAAACGGCGTGGAGGTCCTGGCCTGCCAGACCGCGGTGGAGGCGGATATGACCGTCCTTCTGCCCGACAGCCGCGGACCATATTCCCCGGCATCCTCCGGGAAAGCGGGGACTGGGGCGCTGCTGGCCTTTGACATTGGCACCACCACGGTGGTCTGCTATCTGCTCTCGGACGCGGGAGAAATACTGGCCACGGCCAGCGCCCTGAATCCCCAGACCGCCTTCGGCGCGGACGTGGTATCCCGGATCCGGGCCGCCCTGGCGGGGGAAGGGTCGGCGCTGACCGCCGCCGTCCGCCGCTGCATGGAGGCGCTGGCCCGTTCGGTCTGCGAGGCGGGCGGCACAGAGCCCGCCGCCATCCGGCGGTTGGCAGTGGTGGGAAACAGCTGTATGCAGCAGCTCTTTCTGGGCCTGCCGGTGGAAAATCTGGCCCGGCCCCCCTTTAATCCCCTGATGCGGCAGGCAAAAACCGTGGCCTGCGGACCGGTCCTGCCCTGCTGCCCGGCGGCGGAGCTGCTCCTGGTGCCGGATATCGCCGGGTTTCTGGGAGCGGACATTCTGGGCTGCGTGCTGGCGGAGAATCTCCAGGAAGCGGAGGAGCTCACCCTTCTTCTGGATATCGGCACCAACGGCGAAATGGTGCTGGGCGGCCGGAATGGGCTCCTGGCCTGCGCCTCAGCGGCGGGACCTGCCCTGGAGGGGGCCGGAATCCGCTTCGGAATGCGTGGGACCGAAGGCGCCATCGACCGGGTCTGGACGGAAAACGGGGACCTTCATTTTCACGTTATCAGCGGTGGGGAACCCAAGGGCCTCTGCGGCTCCGGCCTTATCGACGCCGTGGCGGTATTTTTGGAGGCCGGTCAAATCAACCGCCGGGGCCGGGTGGAATCTGATCTGCGTCTGACAGAACGGATTTTTCTATCCCAGGAGGACATCCGTCAGGTGCAGCTTGCCAAGGGGGCCATTCGGGCCGGGATCGAGCTTCTGGCGGAACAGATGGGTGTGAAAATGGAGGAAATCCAACGGGTGTTCCTGGCGGGGGCTTTCGGCAGTTCCCTGAACCCCGCCAGCGCCTGCCGGATCGGGCTGATCCCGGAGGAGCTGCTGGAGAAAATCACCCCGGTGGGCAACGCGGCGGGAGCGGGCGCCATCCGCCTGGCGTGGGATGAATCCGCGCTGGCCCTGGCCCAGACCCTGGCGGAGCAGATTCGGCCTGTGGAACTATCGAGTCTCCCCGGATTCCCCCGGCGGTTTGCCAAGTCTATGGAATTTCGGGAGGCGGGATCATGACGGATTGGCGCGAGCGGGCCTTGGAATTGGGCTTTTCCCAGGCGACGCCCCTGGACCCCCAAAAACTCACGCCCCTGCCGGCGGTGCGGGAGATGTGCCGGGCGGACCGGTGCCATGCCTATGGCAAAAACTGGACCTGTCCCCCGGCCTGCGGCACTTTGGAAGAATGCGCCCAGCGGCTCCACAGCTATTCCCGGGGCCTTCTGCTGCAAACCGTGGGCCGGACGGAAAAAGCCATCGACACCCGGGCCTACCGCCGGACCGAGGAGCGGCACCTGGACCTGCTGCGGGCCTTTTGGGAGGAGCTGCGGCAAGAAGAGCCGGGGGCGCTGTGCCTGGGAGCGGGAGGCTGCCGAATCTGCGGCAGCTGCGCCTACCCGGATGCCTGCCGGTTTCCGGAGAAGGCCATGTCCTCCATGGAGGGCTACGGTCTGTTCGTCACCCAGGTCTGCCGGGACTGCGGCGCAAGCTATTATTACGGAGAAAAGACGATCACCTACACCGGGTGCGTCTTATATTAACAAAATGATGAGGAGGAACCTGAAAATGAAAATCGTTCTGGCGGGAGCCTATGGCAATCTGGGCTCCGATGTGTTCAAGGCGCTGCTGAAGGCGGGCCACACCGTGGTGGCGGCGGACATGATGGAGCGGGACCTGGGCCTGACCGGGGACTTCACCTTCCGCAAGCTGGATGTGACCAAGCCGGAGGCCCTGAAGGGCCTGTGCGACGGGGCGGACTGCGTGATCACCACCGTGGGTCTGACCAAGACCTCCGCCACCGTCACCAACTATGACATCGATTATCAGGGCAACCTGAACCTGCTCCGGGAGGCCCAGGCGGCGGGGGTGAAGCACTTCGCCTACGTCTCCGTTCTCAAGGCGGACAAGGCCCCCAAGGTGCCCATGCTCCACGCCAAGTACCTGTTTGAAGAGGAGCTGAAAAAGAGCGGCCTGACCTGGTGCATCTTCCGGCCCACCGGCTATTTTTACGACATCGTCAAGGTTTTCAAGCCCATGATCGAAAAGGGCGAGGTGACTCTCCTGGGCAACACCCCGGTCCACGCCAACGTGGTCTCCACCGAGGACTTTGCCGATTTCATCGTGGCCCACATGATGGACGACAACAAGACCTACAACGTGGGCGGCAAGGAGACCTGGTCCTACGAGGAGATCGCCAAGATGTGCTTCGCCGCCGCCGGGAAGGAGCCGGTGATCAAGCGGGCCCCGGCCTGGCTGTTCGACGTGCTGGCCTTTATCAACAAATTCAAGAAAAACGGCAAGGAGGCCATTCTTAAGTTCTCCAAGTGGACCCTCACCGAGGAGATGGTGGGCGACACCGTCACCGGGGACATGAGCTTCCGGGAATATATCAACAAGAGCTTTGGAAAGGAGTAAATCATGGGCTGGGGATATCTTGGAATTTTGTTCGCGGTATGCCTGGCGGCGTGCCTGTGCGGATTTAAGAAGTACGTCTATTTCATGTCCATCGGCTACGGCTTTTCCGTGGCCGCCGTGGGCGTGACCCTGGCGCTGATGAGCCTGGTGGGGGTGTTCCACGCCGAGGCGGCCCACTACATTCTGTGCCTGCTGCTGTTGATCTACGGCATCCGCCTGTCCGGTTTCCTGCTGGTCCGGGAGCTGAAAAACGCCGCCTACCGCAAGACCCTGAAGGAGGCCACCGGCGACGAGAGCGCCCTGCCCTTCTTTGTGAAGGTGGCCATGTGGCTGTTCATGGGCATACTGTATGTGGCCCAGACCTCCCCGGTATATTTCCGGCTGTACAACGGTGGCGCCGTCTCCGGCTTTACCTGGGCGGGCATCGTCATCTGCGCCCTGGCCATTGTGCTGGAGGCGGTGGCGGATCAGCAGAAGAGCGCTCAGAAGGCCCAGCGCCCCGACAAGGTGGCCACCCAGGGCCTGTACAAGATCGTCCGCTGCCCCAATTATTTTGCGGAGATCCTGTTCTGGACCGGCCTGACCGTCTCCTGTCTGGACACTCTCACGGGCGTGGGCCAGTGGCTCACCGCGATCATCGCCTATGTGTGCATCGTGTTCATCATGTTCAACGGGGCCCAGCGGCTGGAAAAGCGGCAGATGGCCCGCTACGGCGACGACCCGGAGTACAAGGCCTATACCGACTCCACCCCCATCCTCATTCCCCTGCTGCCCATCTACCACCTGAATAAGCAGAAGTAAAAAGGAGGGCCGAACCGTGTACGAATTTACCGTTCCCATGGCGTTGGTGGATTTTCTGCCCGTGGCCCTCTTTGGCGCGGCGGCGGTGCTGCTGCTCCGGGACCTGAAAATGGGGAAAACCGCCTTTACGCTCTTTGCCACCGGGGTGATCGATATTTTTGCCGCCGGATTTCTCAAGGCCCTCTGGAAGCTCCTGTACGCCGCCGGGATCTGCGATTTCGCCGTACTTAATTCCATGTTCCTGCCGGTGCAGTCCATCGGCTTTGCCCTGGCGGGGGCGGGGATGCTGATGGCCGTTTTTGGACGCAAGCGGGAGCTCCTCCTTGCCGCCGCGCCGCCGGTATTCAGCGGCAGCTTTGTCTTCATCATCCTGATGGTGCTGGGGCTGGGAAGTATGTGTACCGGGCTGGGCGTTTTGGCCGGAAAGAAGAAAAAATACGCCGCCGTGGCGCTTTTTGCCCTGGCCTTTCTGCTGGCCATGGGCATGGGCGCCATGTCCGGCCAGGACACCACCTCCGCCGCCGTGAACTGGATCGAGCAAGGGATCAACACCGGCTCCCAGGCGTGCCTGCTGGGCGGCGTGTGGATCCTCCACCGGAGTTTGGAGACAAAAAGCCGGTAAAACCGCTGCCTAAAATAGAGTATGGCGGCCTATTGGCCGCCCCGGTCCCGCGGGGCAGCATAAAAAACAGGTTCCGAAAATATAATGCCGCCCGCCGGTTTTGAAGTGCCCCCAAAAAGTTAGACAATAAATTGAAGTAAAAATTGTTCAAGCTACCGAGAGGGCTTGCTGTCTGTGAATTGCGGGCGGCAAGCCCTTTAACTTTGTCTTGATGCGGCGGTTGTTGTAGTAATCCAAATATTCAATCAGTTCCTGCTTGAAATGTTCCATAGAACGAAACTCCTGCAAATATAGCAATTCGCTCTTGAGTAACCCGAAGAAGTTTTCCATAACGGCGTTGTCAAGACAATTTCCCTTGCGGCTCATACTCTGCCGAATGCCTTTTTCCCGGAGCATCCGCTGGTACTGCCTGTGCTGGTATTGCCAGCCTTGATCCGAGTGCAGGATCAAATTTGTTCC
>CANQQU010000047.1 GCA_947626085.1 uncultured Oscillospiraceae bacterium | reverse complement strand
ACCAACTACCCCGAGGGCCGGCAGGAGGTCTTCGACATTGAGAATAACCCCATGGACGAGCACGCTGGCACCCGGCCTGTCACCTTCTCCCGGGACCTTTGGATCGAGGCCGACGACTTTATGGAGGAGAAGGTGGGCAAATTCTTCCGCCTCTTCCCCGGCAACGAGGTGCGGCTGAAGGGCGCCTATGTGGTCAAATGTACCGGCTGCGTCAAGGACGAGGCCGGAAACGTGACCGAAGTCCTCTGCGAGTACGACCCGGACTCCCGGGGCGGCGACCCCGCCGACGGGCGGAAGGTCAAGAGCACCATCCACTGGGTGGACGCCTCCAACTGCTGCGACGCGGAGGTGCGGCAGTATTCCAATCTGTTCAACGACCCGGATCCTGACGCCGCGGGGAAGGATTTCCTAGCCTGTTTGAATCCTGATTCTCTGGAGATCCTCACCGGCTGCAAGGTGGAAGCCAGCCTGCGGGACGCCCAGGCCCCCGCCTCCTACCAGTTCATGCGGCTGGGCTACTTCTGCCCGGACAGCAAGGACTCCGCTCCCGGCCATTTGGTCTTCAACCGTTCCGTGAGCTTGAAGGACAGCTACCGGCCCGGAAAATAAGCGCTCCCCTGCCCTCCGCCCCTCCGGCGGAGGGCAGAGTGAAACTTTTTCCCAAGAAAGTCTTGACATTTTGCCAATTCATGATATAATACTCAGCGTCAGCCGGAGGCTTAGCTCAGCAGGTTAGAGCGCATGCTTCACACGCATGAGGTCACAGGTTCGAGTCCTGTAGTCTCCACCAAAAATCGGCAATCCTCGCTAGAGGGTTGCCGATTTTTACTTCTTCACTCTTCACTATTCACTCTTCACTAAATCGATGGGCCGATTTTTGGAAAGTAATAGGTAATATGTAAGAGTGAAAAAGTGTGGTGTCCCCTCCGGGGACGATTAAATCGAAGCCGTAAAGTTGTAAAATGGCAAACCGGCGGGCAGAGGATTCGCCCGCCGGTGTTTATATTTTAGAGCATTTCATCAGCCCTACAAACGGGAATTTGCAGATTACAGCCGTTTCAGCATCATGTACTCATTTACAAGAGTGCCGTTTTTCAACCGTATCGCATCCGGTTTAACTCCCGTAATACGAAACCCCATCTTCTCATACAGCCCTCTTGCCCTGGTGTTTCCCTCTATAAAATCCAGTTCGATTTGGCAGACTCCATCGCGTTTTTCCGCAATTTGAATCATTTCCTCAAACATCTTTGTTCCAATTCCAAGGTTCCAATACTCTTGCAGGATTGCAATCGCGACGGAAACTCTATGGCGGACTTTCAATCTGGTATGAAAAGAAATCTGACAATTCCCGGCTACCTCTCCGTTCACAAAGCAAGCAATCATCATCTCATTCTGGTTGCAACAATTCTTATTGATGAAAGATATTTCCTGCTCCAGAGTAAAATCTGCAAATTCTTCCGGGTACATATTCAGATAATCCGTCTCGCCAGATGCTCTGATGATATAACGCAACATTTGCTCCGCATCCTTTTCGCAAGGGCTCCGAAGCAATGCCTCCCGGCCATCTTTTAGTTCAAACTTTGTTTCTTTGAAAACCATTAACTTTCACCTCGTTAAATCCCGACTTGTAAATCTGTACGAATGAAAAAATTATACCATATTCATAATCGAAAAGCAATCCGCATTTTGCCCCGCCGCCCACGGCGTTGGCGGCGCAATGCCGTGGAACACGCGGGTCCCGCGGCTTTTTTCTCGTCCCAATTTGACAGAGCTTGAATCGAAACTTTTTTTCTCCCTTTTCCGCAACCGGGGAGAGACAAAAGGGTACATATAGGGTGAAGGGCCCTGAAAGGAAAAGGAGGCGAAAGCGTGGAGGACGAGGCGATTATCCAACTCTATATTGCCCGGGACGAGGGGGCGCTCCGGGAGACGGAGGCCAAGTACGGCCCCCTCTGCCGTCAGCTTGCGAACAACATTCTGGGTTCCGCCCAGGACGCGGAGGAATGCGTCAACGACGTCTACCTGGCGCTTTGGGACGCCATTCCCCCGGCAAGGCCCCGGAGCCTGAAGGCATTCGCCGCCGGCGTCACCCGCCGCCAAGCCCTGAAAAGGCTCCGCCACGACGCCGCCGGGAAACGCTCTGCCGGGTGCCTGGTGCCCCTGTCAGAGCTTGCGGAGGTCCTGCCGGACGAAAGCTTCCGACCTGATGTGAAGGACGAGGAGCTGGCCCAGCTCATTGGGCGTTTCCTCAAAGAACAGAGCCCGGAGGCACGATGCGTATTCGTCCGACGCTACTGGTACTTCGACTCCGTGCGGGACATCGCCGGACGGTACGGCTTTAGCGAAAACAAGGTGAAATCCCTCCTGTTTCGCAGCCGGAACCGTCTGAGAGACGATCTAAGAAAGGAAGGTATTTCCATATGAACGTACCGAGGATCGCCGACGTCCTGGGCCTCATTGACGAGGACCTGATGGACGCCGAGCTTCCAAAAAAACAGCGTGGCCGGGCCGCGCGGATCCTGCTTGCCGCCGCCTGCGTGTGCCTCGTTCTGGTGCCGGTTACCGTCGCCGCCACCGGGGCGGGGACCATGCTCTTGGAGAAGTTCCGAAAGGGGGACCAGGGCTCTGAGTCCGGCTACGACATCTACGCCCAGCTGACGCCGTTCCCGGAGCAGGCGCTGACCGGAGAGATCCGGGAGGTCCCGGCGCTCATCCGCCGCCAGCTGGAGGAGGCAACTCCCTGGTCAAACCAGCACCCCAACGTCTATATCCGCACGTTCAACACCGCCGCCCAGGCCCTGGAGTATGTGGGCCTCGAGGAGCTCCGGCCCATCCGCTGGAATGTGGAGGAGACGGGGACGACGCTCTCCGTCTACGGGGGACAGCAGGGGGAGATCGCCAGTGTGAGCATGATAACCCAATGCCAGGAGGGGGACGTGCGCCTCCAGGCCGAGACGTGGCTGCGCACGGAGAACGACGGTGCGGACGCCATCTTCAGCGCCCGCGCCACGGAGGATGTGGATTACACGGAGGAAAAGTTTACCGCCGCTGGGGGCTGCGCCTGCCATGTGCTCCGCTCAACCACTCTGGAGAGCGGCTTTGTCACCTATGACGGTCACATCATCTGTGCCGGCATCCTCTACACCCTCCACGCCGCCTACACGCCCTCCGCCGCCGCCCAGGCCGACGAGCTTCTCCACACCTGGGCCGACCAGTTTGAGCTGGAAACGAGGTGAGACTGATTCCATGAGGAAACGACTTTTATCAGCCGCTCTGGCCGCGCTTCTCCTTTTCTCCCTCTCCGCCTGCAAGGAAACGGCGCCCAAAAAGGATATTGAATTGGATTTGGACGCCATTGCCCAAGCTCTGTGCGCCAGCGGGTATTTTTCCGGGGAAATGGCCATGATGGACCCTGGATCCGTGCCGGAGCTTTTGCTCCTGGATGGGGATCGGGTCGAGGCGTCGACAGCGGATTTGGTGGACGCCAGATACTACGGCGTGACGGTGGGTTATTCGGCCAATCAGTTTATTCTGCTTGAGGGGGCCGACTCAAAAGCGGCGGATCGATTAGAAGAAGCGCTGAAAACCTATGCCGAGGACCAGAGAACGGGGTTCGAGATGTATTTTCCGGAGCAGGCGGCGCGGTTTGAGAACTTCATTCTGGAGCGCAATGGCAAATATCTCCTCTTTGCCATTGGGGAGGAACGGGAAGCACTGTCCGGCCTTTGCCGCCGGCTGATCAGCGGTGAAACAGAAAATAGTAATGGATCCTTTTGATCATTCTCCCCTCTTTTCATAAGCGAAAGCCCGCCGGGGGACCGGCGGGCTTTTGAAAATTATCCGTTTTGCTTGGCCTGGCGCTTGGCCTCTTTTTTGGCGCGCTTCTTCTCCAGCTTCGCCAGCTTCCGCTTGCTGGGCTTGAAGCCCCGGAAGAGTACATAGGCAAACCACAGGATCAGCAGGCCGAGCACCACATCCACACCAATGATGAGCTTCTGGGACAGGCGCATTCCGTCCTTGAACACACTGCCGGGCATAGCGCCGTTCATGGCGTTGGAGTTGGCAATGGTGTACAGGAGCCGGTGGATGGCCTCTCTGCCATAGTGATAGGTGGCGGCATCGTCAGGATCATAGTTGAACCGGGCGGAATCCCGCAGGTAGGTCAGCTTGGCGTCGCCGCCCGCCTCGATCATCTGATAGCCGTCCATAAACACACCGTCGTTGGCGGCGTCGGTGATGATGAAGCCGTGGAAGTCCCATTCATTGCGCAGCAGGCCGGTGAGCAGGTTGTAGGAGCCGCCGGTCCAGGTGGCGCCCACCCGGTTGAAGGCCGTCATGACCGCCTGGCTGGCCCGGATCATCCGGCTGGCGTTCCGGTAGCCGCCGTTTCCGTCGCTCTCCACATAGTTCAGCTCCACGTCGCCCACCTTCATGCACATCTCAAAGGGCTTCAGGTAGATCTCCCGGGCGGACTGCTCGTTGAGCCAAGTGGCCACGCTGTACTGGCCCGGCCGGTCGCCCCGGTGATTCTCCTGGTCGTTGAAGGCAAAGTGCTTGATAAAGGTGTACATACCCTTGGCGGCGGCCTCGTAGATCTCCCGGGAAGCCACAGCGCCGGAAAGGAACCCGTCCTCGGAGTAGTATTCGCCGTTCCGGCCGGAGAAGGGCGTCCGGTGAATGTTCATGGAGGGGGCGTACCACCCGTTGCAGCCGCCGATGAGGGCCTCGTTGCCGATCATCCGGCCGTATTCCGTGGCGATCTCCAGGTTCCAGGTCTGGGCTACGGTCATGGGATTGGGGAACATCTTGCCGGTGCCGCCGTAGATCAGGCCGGCGGCGGTGTCCGCGTCGATGGTGAAGGGCTTGTTGACGGAGGCGATGAATTCCACGCCATAGCCGGAGCGGGAGATGGTCTGGAAATAGTCCTCGGTGGTCAGCTGGTCCAGCAGCTCGTCCCACTGGGGATCGTCAAAGTCCAGGCCCCGCATTTCGATCAGGGTGCGGCCGTTTTTCGCGCCGTAGACCGGGGTATCGGTGATGGCCGCAGGGTCCGCCGGGTTGCCGGAGTCAAAGGCATCCAGCTGGGCGATCAGTTCCGGGCTGGCGGTCTTTTTCCAGGTATAGGCCACGCCGTCGTCGCCGTTGATCTCGCCGCCCCAGGTGCTGACCAGGTTGCTGGGCTCGCCGTCATGGACGGGGAAGGTGCCGGTCCAGTCGCTGCGGGTCAGGTAGGTGATCTCCCCCCGGGCGCTGTCAAACAAGTTGGTGATCGCCGCGCCGGAGTAGCTGTCCACCGCGTAGGTCTCGGTATCCAGCGCCTCCACCGTGTAGGTATCCACCAAGGCGGCGTCGCCTTCGGCGGTCATGCCGTCAGACGGGGTATAGCCCTTGGCCGCGAGGACGTTATTGGCAGCGGCATGGGCATTGGCGGCGGCGGTGAGAAAATAGTCGCCGGCGTCCAGAATGTAGGTCCTCGCGTTCTGGGAATCGTAGGCCTTCAGCTGCTCTTTCTGGAAGGTGACGGTCACCGTCTCCGAAGCGCCGGGCTCCAGGGCGCCAGTTTTGCCGTAGCCAACCAGCATCACAGACGCCTTTTCCACCCCGTACTGCTGGTCATAGTCCGTGTAGGGGCTCTGGACGTAGATTTCCACCACATCCTTGCCCGCTACGGCTCCCGTGTTGGTCACGTCAACGGTGACGGTGCAGGTGTCGCCGGACCAGGCGGTCTTGAAATTCGACCACTGGAAGGTCGTGTAGCTCAAGCCGTAGCCGAAAGGATAGACCACCTGGGAAGCGTAGTCGTAGTCCCCGGCGTTGCCGGCGCCCATGACCACGTCTTCATAGCGGGTCTCGTAGTACTTGTAACCCACATAGATGCCCTCGGCGTAGGAGACGTAGTTGTACTTGGTGGGGTTGCCGCTCTCGTCAAAGTACTGATAGTCGCCAAAGTTCTGGGCGGCGGGACTGGCCAGAGCGTCGGCGGCAAAGGTGTCCACCGTCCGGCCGGAGGGGTTGATAGCGCCGGTCAGGATGCCGGGCAGGGCCTGCAGGCCGTCGGGAGCGAACAGGACGCTCTTAATGCTGGGGTAGTCCTTCACCCAGTCCAGTTCCAGGGCCGCGTTGGAGTTGACCACCAGGATCACCGTGTCAAAATGCTCGTTCAGGTAGTCCAAAATCTCCAGCTCGGTGGAGTCCGGCTCGATGTAGGTCCGGGCCTTGTCCTCGGCGGAATCGGCATGGTTATACATGCTCCGGGGCATATCCCGGCCTTCGCCCGCCACCCGCTTCAGGAAGTAGACCGGTACGGTGCCGTCCATGCTCTCCAGCACGCCGTCGGTGCCCCGCATTACGGACAGGGGGCACTCGTTGATGCGGAAGTCCTCCGCGTCGCCAAAGTTGATGGAGCCGGTGCCCAGGCCGTAGCCGCTTCCGGCGCCCTCGGTGTAAAAGCTCCACAGGGTCTCGTTGATGCCGACCCCGGCGTTCTGGAACAGGGTCTTCAGGTCCACGCCGCCGCCCATCAGGCCGCCGCCGGCGCTGACCTTGGCGGCGTTGACGCTGACGAAGCTGAAGGTGGTGTTTGCCGCCAGAGGCAAGGTACCGTCCCGGTTTTCCAGGAGTACCACGCCCTCCGCCGCGATCCGGTTCGCCAGATCGTCCTCCGCCGCGCCAATGGTATCGGCGGTGTAATCCGGCTTGTTGTACTGCAGGTCCAGCCCCTCGGTGTTCGCCTTGGAGTTGTCCACGCTGCGGGCAAAGCCGCCCATGATGCTGTCCATCATCCGGGCATAGGTGGAGACCAGGTTGTTCACCGTCATCATTCCGGCAGCCAACGCCAGGATCAGCACCAGGCACACCACAGTCCGCAGGGCCAACAGGAGCTTCTTTTTCATTGATCTTTTCCTCGCTTTCTTAAATAATAAATCGGATTCGGACCGCCCCGCCCGCCGGGACGGTCCCGGCGGGCGCGTGAGAGAAGTTTGAGGAGGTCCTTGTTACGCTTAAGATACCATATATAAGAAGCGGAGCGCAAATGAAACGGCGCAGGCTGTCGGTTTTCCGCCGCAGTCTGCGCCATTTTTATTTTTGCCCCCGTGAAGCGGCGCGGGCTTGACGCCCATCACCCTTCCCTTTCTCCGGGGATCGAAACACACAGCCGGAACATGCCCGCTTCCGCGCTGACGGTCATCACGCCGCCGTACTTCTCCGCGATGGACTGGATGCTTTTCAGGCCGAAGCCGTGGTAGCCGGCGTCCGCTTTGCTGGTCCGTGGCAGCCCCTCCGCCCCCAGGACTCGGGTGCCCAGGAATTGGTTGCGCACACAGATCAAAATCAGCCCCGCCTTTTGCCGGACCTGCAAATCGATCATCCGCTCCGCCTGGGGTAGCTCCCGGGACGCCTCGATGGCGTTGTCCAGGGCGTTGCCGAACAGGGTGTACAGGTCCACCGCGTCCATAAAGGCCAGCAGGCTGCCGTCGGCGATGCAGGAAAGGGTGATCCCCTCCTGACCGCACAGCAGGCTCTTTTCCGTCAGGACCGTGTCCAGAATTTCGTTGCCGGTTTTCAGCACCGCGTCGTAGATCATCACGGAGGTCTGGAGGGAATCGATCACCGCCGCCCGCTTTTCCGGGTCGCCGATGTGCTTGAGGGCGGCCACCTGATGTTTAAGGTCGTGACACTTCCGATTGATCAGCTCGATATTCTCTCTCGACATTTCCAGCTGGGCCTTGCGCCGCAGCCAAAGCTGCTGCTGCGTATTGAGCTCCCGCTGCAAGGAAAGCTGCGCTTGCTGCCGCACCTGCCCCACCAGGGCGAAGCCCCCGCACAGCAGGGCGTAGGCACCGTGGAGGGGCTCGAAGCCGTAGGCCGTCGCCATCACGCTCATGATCAGCACCACGAACAGCACGCTCACCGTCAGCCACAGAGATTCCACCGCCGTGGTGGCATAGTGGCGCTCCCGGACCATTCTGCGGACGAAGAACACATATCCTATCAGGTAGACCAGCCCGATGGAAAGAAAATACAGCGGCGCCCTCGGGTCGGTGGAGACCCCCGGCAGCAGCCAGGCCAGCAGCAGCCGGACGCAGTACGCCATGTGTTCGATCAGGTAGGCGCAGGAGGCGCAGTAGAGGGCCTCCCGGAAGGGCACGGCGCAGACGGTCCAGACGATCAGCGCCATCTGGGCGAAAAGCAGGCCGCACCAGAGAAGCGAGCTGGCACCTCTGCCCCAGTCCGGGGTACTTTGACCGGCCGGCGAAATCCAATACAGCGCCAAATTCAGCCCAAAGAAAAGGGCGGAAAAGCCCACTGCCACCAGCAGGCCCAGGGCCGCCTGCCTGTGCAGGTGGGGCCGCTTTTCCAGTGGGAACGCGAAGGCCACGACGGCGGCGAGCAGCTCCAGGGGAAACGGCAGCATCCCCCACAGCGCGCTTTCCAGTTCCTCCATCAGAACGCCACCCCCAGATAATCCGACAGCTCTTGCAAAAACTGCTTTCGCTTCGGGCGGCTCACCGGCAGGGTGTGCCCGCCTACCAGCACGCTGTCCTTCAAAAAGCCGGTCACATTCCGCAAATTCACCAGATAGCAGTGGTTGCACCGGGAAAAATGACAGCCGGCCAGATTTTTCTCCATCTCCTGCAGGGGCGCCCGCAGAGAATAGACCCGGTCCCGGGTCACTACCTCCAGATTGTGGTCCCGCACCTCGATGAACAGGATGTCCCGCACCGGCACCCGCTCCTTGAGCTCCCCGTAGGGCAGCACCAGAAACCGCTGGGCGGAGCGCTCAAGCAGGCGCAGGGCCTTGTCCAGCCGGACCCGGAGCTGGGGATAGCTCACCGGCTTCAGGATAAAGTCCTGGGCGTCCACCTCGTAGCTCTGCACCGCGTACTGGGCCAGGGAGGTGATGAAGATCAGAAGCACTTCCCCGTCCCGCTCCCGGATTCGGCGGGCGGCCTCCATGCCATCCATGGGCTGCATGCGGATGTCCAGGAAAATAATGTCCCACACCGGCCGGTAATCCCGGACGATGGCGAAGCCGTCGGCGAAGGCGCTGATCTGAAACGCCGCGCCCCGCTCCTGCTCATATTGCCGCAGAAGGGCTTCCAGCTGCTGGGCGTATACCGCCTCGTCCTCCACAATGGCCACCCGATACATCCGCTCACCCCCTTGTTATTTTGATTTTATCACAAAAGCTGCCTTTTTGCAATCAAAAGCGGCGGTTTTTCCAGGAATCCTTCTTCCGATCGCGGTTGACAAACCTTCTCCGCCGTGGCATAATAGCCAAAACGGCAGGCGTAGCCTGGAGACGGGGGCAAAAAGAAAACGGGGGAATCCCCCCGATTTTTACTTCTTCATATTCCCTGTTTCGCGAGCTGGTTTTCATAAAGAATCTATGAAAGGGGGTGCGCTCATGACATACAGTTCCATGGTCCCCGGGCGGTTTTTGGAGCGGCCCAACCGGTTCATCGCCCATGTGGAGATCGAGGGGCGGGTGGAAGTGTGCCACGTCAAAAATACGGGACGGTGCCGGGAGCTGCTGCCCCCGGGGGCGGCGGTCTGGTGCCAAAGGGCGGAAAATCCGCTGAGAAAGACCCGCTTTGACCTAATCGCCGTGGAAAAAGGGTCCCGGCTTATCAATATGGATTCCCAGGCCCCCAACGCCGTCGCCGCGGAGTGGCTGGCCGCCGGCGCTCTGGGGCCTGTCCAGCATCTCCGGGCGGAGACGGTCCACGGGGGCTCCCGGTTCGATTTTTCCTTCGACTTAAGCGGAAAGCCCTGCTTTTTGGAGGTCAAGGGCGTGACCCTGGAAACGGACGGGGTCTGCGCCTTTCCCGACGCGCCCACGGAGCGGGGCGCCAAGCATCTGCGGGGCCTTCAGGCGGCGGCGGAGGCGGGGTTCGGGGCCTACGTCCTGTTCGTGATCCAAATGCGGGACGTCAAATACCTGATCCCCAACGATGAAACGGACCCGGCCTTCGGCCAAGCCCTGCGGGAGGCAGCGGCGGCAGGCGTGGAGGTGCTGGCCATGGATTGTCAGGTCACGCCGGATTCCATGGTCATCCGCTCCCCGGTCAAGGTTCGGCTGTGACAGAGGCGTTCAATCGGTCCAGTAGATTCTCCAACTCGGAAAGGGCGCCGATCTGATAGTCCGGCAGAATGTCGGGCCGGGGCGCCGAATTACCGGGATTGACCCAGCAGGTGGCGATCCCGGCGTTTTTTCCGCCCAAAATATCGGAGGTCAGGCTGTCCCCCACCATCATGGCCCGGTCCCGCCGGAAGCCGTCGATGGCGGCGAAGCAGCGCTCAAAATAGGCCGGGAAGGGCTTGTCCGCTCCGATTTCCTGGGAAATGAAAATCTTTTCAAAATAGGGCCCGATGCCGGCGCTTTTCAGCCTCCCCGCCTGGACCTTGGCGGTGCCGTTGCTGGCAAGGAACAGCCGGTATGATCTCGACAGTTTTCGCACCGCCTCCAGCGCCCCCGGCATAAAGTAGTGTCCCTGAGAGAGCAGCTCCTCGTACCGCTGGGCGCAGAGGGCGGGATCTCCGTCCACCTCTAACTCCCTGAACAGCATGGCAAACCTGCCCACCACCACCTGTGGCCGGGTGATCTCCCCCCGCTCCAGCATCTGCCAGTGGAGCTTGTTGATCTGGCTGTAGCGGGCGCAGACTTCTTCCGTGGGATCGACGCCGAAGGTCGCCAGGGTCTTGCCGACGGCGATGCGCTCGGCCTTGTGAAAGTCCAAGATGGTATCGTCCAGGTCCAAAAACAGAAATTCAAACATGGTCAAGCCTCCTTCTGATGGCGTTGGACAGGGCGGCGAAGGCCGGAATGTCCAAGGTTTCTCCCCGCACCTGGGGCGGCAGGCCCGCCTCGGCGATCACGGCGGCGGCGCCTTCCCTGCCCAGCTCCGGGAAACCGGAGGAAAGGCAGTTGAGCAGGGTCTTCCGGCGCATGGAGAAGGCCGCCCGGACCGTGCGGAAAAACAGATCCCGGCTCTCGATATCCCAGGGCCGCTCCTTCCGAACCCGGAGGCGCAGGACCTGGCTGGTGACCTTTGGCCGGGGAACAAAGCAGTCCGGCGGGACCGGAAACAGCGGCTCCGGCTGGGCATAGTACTGGCAAAACAGGGAAAAGGCGCTGTATTCCCCGGTCCCCGGCGCCGCCGCGATCCGCTGGGCCACCTCCCGCTGCACCATGACCGTCACCGTGTCAAAGCAGTCCGCCTCCAGCAGGGCTGAGAGGATGGGCGAAGTGATGTAATAGGGCAGATTGGCGCAGGCCACCGGCCGGAGAGTGTCAAACTCCTCCCGTACCAGAGCGGGCAGGTCCAGCTTCAGGGCGTCCCCCCACAGCAGGTGGAGATTGTCAAATTCGCCGACACTTTCCTTCAAAATGGGCGCCAGGCGGGTATCCAGCTCCACCGCCGTCACCTTCCCCGCCCGCAGGCAGAGCTGCTGGGTCAGGCTGCCGACGCCGGGGCCGATCTCCAGCACGCCGGTATCCCGGTCAATGCCCGCTTCTTGGGCGATCCGCTCCGGGACCCAGGCGGCTGTGAGAAAGTTCTGGCCCTTAGCCTTGGAAAAGTGAAAGCCCTCCCGGGCCAGCAGGGGCCGCATGGTATTTAAATCGCAGACGTTGAGCATAAGCTGTCCTCTCAAAAAAATTCTGGTACAGTGGTCTTTCGGCCATTGTACCAGAAAGGATTCGGTTTTGCAACCCAAATCAACCCAAAATGTAGATGGTACACCAGCGGGCGCCGAAGGCGATGCACTCCGCTTCGGTGTCGTAGTACAGGTCCACCCGGTTGCCCAGGATCAGGCCGCCGCAGTCTTCCGCCGTGGCAATGCCGTAGATGTACTGCCCGTCCTCGGTGACGATGAACATCCGGGTGCCGTAGGGGATCACCCTGGGATCAACGGCGATGGCGCCCTCCCGGGCCTTCGTGCCGGTGGCAGTGGGCGGCGGCGTAGGATCGCCCTCACAGGTATAGGCTGTGGCCAGGACCCGCAGGGTGCCTGTGTAGGACAGGACCTCGCCGTTGGCGGTGTAGATAAAGCCGTCCTTGATGGTCAGAGAGTCCACGCCCTGGACGGATTGCCCGGCAGAACCGGTGCCGATGGCGATGACCTCCTCCACCGGGCTTTTCACCACAGTCTGGGACAGGACTGTGCGGCTGGTTTCCTTTCCGCCGGAGTAGACCACGTTGGCGGTGCAGAGCAGCTCGCCGTTGACGCCCTTGGTCAGGACCTCCTGGACGCCGGTAGGCAGGTTGGGATCGTGATAATAGGTCACGCCGTGGGCGATGCTGGTGGTATAGGTCTCCACACGGGTCACCTGCTCCTGCTCCACCTGCGTGCCGTACTCCGCGCTGCGGCCCCGCTGGACCGTGATCTCCGAAATGCCGTCGCCTCTCTGTGTGGTAAAGGTATCATCCGCATTCAGCTTCAGCCCGGCCTCATTGAGTACCGCGTTCAGGTCGGTGGCAGAGGTGGTATGAACCAGCACCCGGGTGCCGTCCGTAATCACATATGTATATTGGGCGAAAACCGTCTGGGACATCAATACCACTGCGATCAGAATGGGAACGAGCAGTGCCATTGTGCGGAAAAGGGGAAAATTTCTCTTTCTAGATCGTGTGCTTGTCTGCATGGGAAGCTACCTCCTTTCACAGAAATTCGCTCGAGAAAAAGTATCAAAATCGGTATCAAATAGTAACAAATTCTTCTCCCAATGGAATTTGTATGCTTATTATAACATTTAATTCCAAAAAGTCAAGTCTTTTTTGCAAAATTCGGGAATCCGACAACTTTTTCGTATTTCTGTTAATATTTTTATGTTAACTATATTCCATTAAAAAACGGGAATATTGGTTTGGAAAAAAGGTGGAAAACCCAATATATTGTAGAAAAAATGACATTTGTTAACATAATAAAAAGCATTATGTTAACCAGAAAATCTTTTCCGGAATCGTTATTATGGAAACTGATTTCCCCTATTTCCTCCCAAAAGGGGTAAAAATTTTGAAGCTGACACCAATTTGCCGTCTTTTTTTGCGGCTGGGATTGACATTGGCTCCATTTTGTGATAAATTGATGTCAACGAAAAGGCCTTGACGAAGACCGATCCGGATGCCGCTTCCTCAGAGAGGGACCTGTTGGTGAAATGGTCCTGTCCGCGGCGCCGGGGACACCACTTCCGAGCCTTCCGGCGGAAATGCCGGGACGGGTGCGCCCGTTACAGCGTCCAATGAGCGGCGGCCCCATGGCCGCAACCAGGGTGGAACCGTGGAATACAGTCTGTATCCCACCCCTGAATTTTCAGGGGTGGGACTTTTGTCTGCCCCAAATTTAAAGGAGGGTATACCCATGAGCGAAGAAAACCAATACACCTTTGAAAACCCCGAGTACCGGAAGACCTACTGGCACACCTGCTCCCACATCATGGCCCAGGCGGTAAAGCGCCTCTGGCCCGAGGTCAAGCTGGCTATTGGCCCCGCCATCGACGAGGGCTGGTACTACGACTTTGACGCCCCCTTCACCATCACACCGGAACATCTGGAAAGAATCGAAGCGGAAATGAAGAAGATCTGCAAGGAGCGGCTGCCCCTGGTCCGCACGGAGAAGCCCCGGGAGGAGGCCATCGCCTATATGGAGGCCCGGGAGGAGCCCTACAAAGTGGAGCTGATCCAGGACCTGCCTCTGGACGCCGTGATCTCCTTCTACACCCAGGGAGAGTTTACCGATCTGTGCGCCGGTCCCCATTTGGACTCCACCGGCCGGGTCAAGGGCAACGCCATCAAGCTCACCAGCTCCTGCGGCGCCTACTGGCGGGGCGACAGCAAGCGGAAAATGCTTCAGCGGATCTACGGCATCGCCTTCCCCAAGAAGGAGGAGCTGGAGGAGTACCTGACCAAGCGGGCCGAGGCCCTGAAGCGGGACCACAACAAGCTGGGCCGGGATCTGGAGTATTTTACCACGGTGGACGTTATCGGCCAGGGCCTGCCCGTTTTGCTTCCCAAGGGCGCCCGGGTGATCCAGATCATGCAGCGCTGGATCGAGGATCTGGAGCAGTCCAAGGGCTATCTGCTGACCAAGACGCCGCTGATGGCCAAGAGCGACCTGTACAAGATCTCCGGCCACTGGGACCACTATCTGGACGGGATGTTCGTCCTGGGCGACCCCAATGACGAGAGCAAGGAGTGCTTCGCCCTGCGGCCCATGACCTGCCCCTTCCAGTACCAGGTGTATCTGAACCGCCAGAGGTCCTACCGGGATCTCCCCATGCGCCTGGGCGAGACCTCCACCCTGTTCCGCAACGAGGACTCCGGCGAGATGCACGGCCTGATCCGGGTGCGGCAGTTCACCATTTCCGAGGGGCATCTGATCCTCCGCCCCGACCAGTTGGAGGAGGAGTTCAAGGGCTGCCTGGAGCTTGCCAAGTACTGCCTGGGCACCCTGGGCCTGCTGGACGACTGCACCTTCCGCTTCTCCCAGTGGGACCCCGCGAATCCCAAGAACAAGTATGAGGGCACCGCCGAGCAATGGGAGGAGGCCCAGCGGGTCATGGGCCAGATCCTGGACGACCTGGGCGTGGAGTACACCGTGGGCATCGACGAGGCCGCCTTCTATGGCCCCAAGCTGGACATCCAGTACCACAACGTCTTTGGCAAGGAGGACACCCTGGTCACCATTCAGATCGATATGCTCCTAGCCCAGCGGTTTGGGATGTACTATATCGATGAAAACGGCAACAAAGCCCTGCCCTATATTATCCACCGCACCTCCATGGGCTGCTACGAGCGGACGCTGGCCTACCTGATCGAGAAATACGCGGGGGCTCTGCCCTTGTGGCTCTCCCCGGTCCAGGTCAAGGTCCTGCCCATCACCGACCGGGTCCACGACTATGCCAAGGACGTGGTCAGTAAGCTCACCGCTGCCGGCATCCGGGCCGAGGGCGACCTCCGTTCCGAGAAGCTGGGCTACAAGATCCGGGAGGCCCAGGGCCAGAAGATCCCCTATATGCTGGTCGTGGGCGACCGGGAGGCTCAGGATGGCACCGTGGCCGTCCGCACCCGCTCCGGCGGGGACGAGGGGGCTGTGCCTTTGGAAGACTTCCTGTCCAAGTGCCTGACTGAGATCCGGGAAATGAGCCGGAGAGTGTAAAGAAAGTGTAAATTCCCGCCGCTGCGGGCCGCTTTGGCCCGCGGCGGTCTTATTTCATTCATATTTTCCTGGTAAAATGGCTTTACTTTAGGCAAAAGGGAGCGATGCCGATGAAAACGTCCCCGGACCGGTCCATCTCCCGGGTGGCGACTGTCAACCTGGGCGGATACCCGCAAAAGATCCTTCTGGAGGGCCGGGATGCCGGGCTTCCCGTCCTTTTGACCCTCCACGGCGGCCCCGGGAGTCCCCTCCCCTTCTGCGTGGGCAGCCGGGGACTGTTCCCGGAGATCACGGAGCGGTGCGTTCTGGTGTGCTGGGACCAGTACGGCTGCGGCGCCAACAACGCCGCCCTTCCGGCGGACATTTCCATCGCGGACTACGCGGCCATGGCGTCAGAGCTAATCGGCTATCTCAAGAGGGAGTTTCCCCAAAACCGGCTGTACCTCTTCGGCATGTCCTGGGGCTCCATTTTGAGTCTGCTGGCAGCCAACTGGAACGCCGGGGCCGTGGACGGCGCGGTTGCCTATGGCCAGGTCTGCCACCGGGTCCTGCAATCGGAGGACGCGCTTTCCGCCCTTCTGGAATCCGACGCTCCGGACAAAGTCAAGACCCAGGTAAAAAAGATCTTCGTTTATGGGGAATTTACCCCCGAAAACGCCATGAAGATCAGCCGCTGGGTCCGAAAGTTCACGGAAGGTTATGTAAACAGCCTCGACCCCCAGCCCTCCGTTTTCCCCCTGTTCCGAAGCCTGCTGAAAAGCCCGGACTACCGCCTCCGGGACGTGCTTGCCACCGCCGTGAACGGCTATGGAAAAAACAAGAGCCTGCTCTGGGAGCTGAGCAAGGTGGATCTGCGGAGCGAACTGCGCCACGTCGCCGTTCCCTATCACATCTTGCAGGGAGAGACGGACATTGTCACCTCCACCCGCCAGGTGGAAGCCCTGGTCCGCCAGGCGCAAAATCCCCGGCTGACCTGTACCGTTGTTCCGGGCTCTGGCCATCTCCCCGGCGAAAACGGCATGGCCGCTATTTTCACCGGGCTCCGGGACCTTTGCGGAGGAGCGCAGGCGTTATGAGCCGGAAAAAGATCCGGCCGCTGCTCCTTTCCGCCGCTGGGGCGGCGCTGTGCGCCTGGCTCCTCTGGGGAAACCTGGCCGTGACGGTGAGCGCCTACTCCGTGGCCCTTCCGGACCTGCCATCCGGCTTTGACGGCTTCCGCATCGCCCAGGTCTCGGACCTGCACAACGCGGAATTTGGGAAAGACAACGCCCGGCTCCTGGAAAAGCTCCGGGCGGCAGCGCCCGATCTCATTGTTTTGACCGGGGACCTGGCGGACAGCCGCCATACAGACATGGATGTGGCCATTTCCTTTGCCCGGGCCGCCGTGGAGATCGCCCCCACCTATTTTGTCACCGGCAACCACGAGGCCCGCCTGGCTGATTACGCCTCCCTGCAAGACGGCCTCCTGTCCGTCGGGGTGACGGTGCTGGATAATCAGGCGGTGAGCCTGACCCGGGGGACAGACCGGGTGACCCTCTATGGCCTTCAGGACCCGGCCTTCGGCGCCTCCCCCACCCTGCCG
Organism: uncultured Oscillospiraceae bacterium; assembly: GCA_947626085.1. Classification (GTDB taxonomy): domain Bacteria; phylum Bacillota; class Clostridia; order Oscillospirales; family Oscillospiraceae; genus Faecousia. The sequence continues at coordinate 1,368 of CANQQU010000047.1, read as the reverse complement.
GAAACGGAGGAATTTCTCATTCTTCTGGCCCACCGGCCGGAATATTTTGAACGCTACGCCGCTCAGGGGGCAGATCTGGTCTTCTCCGGCCATGCCCATGGCGGCCAGGTGCGTCTTCCCTTCCTGGGGGGCCTATTCGCCCCCGGCCAGGGCTTTTTCCCCAAGTATGACGCAGGACTCTACCAGGAATACGGGGCGATGATGGTCGTCAGCCGGGGGCTGGGAAACAGCGTCATCCCCCTGCGGGTGAACGATCCCCCGGAGCTGGTGATCGTGACCCTAAAACAGAAATAGCGGAAAGGATCAAGCATGAAAAAGAAAGAGCTTTTGATTTATGGAATCCTTGCAGCCCTGCTGGCGGCGCTGGGTTATCCCTGTGTTTCTTTAGGATATGGTTTCTCCGTACTGATTTTGTTTGGGACCCTGGTGCTGGTCTTCCTGTTTCGGCTGGCATGGGTGTACCGGAAGCGGTTCGCCTGGGCCCGGTGGATGCTTGGCATTTTGTGCGTCTGCACCGGCGCCGGCCTGGCGGCGGCAGTCTGGACGGGCTGCCTCATCGCCCAGGCCGGGTTTGGGGATCTCAAAACCGAGTGTTCCTATGTGGTGGTGCTGGGGGCCGGGGTCAACGGGACCACCCCTTCCCTCTCCCTTCGGGAGCGGCTGGACGCCGCTTATAACTATCTGGAAGCGCACCCGGAGGCGGTGTGCGTGGTTTCCGGCGGCCAGGGCGACGGCGAGGACATCACCGAGGCGGAGTGCATGTACCGGGATCTGACCGCCCGGGGCATCTCCCCCAACCGGGTCTGGAAGGAGGAGCAGGCCACCAACACCCGGGAAAACCTGGCCCTTTCTCTGGCTTTGATCCAGGAGCGCACAGGCGAAGCTCCGGACCACATTGGCCTGGTGTCCAGCGAGTACCACCTCTACCGGGCGGAGCAATTTGCCCAAGAGCTGGGGATCACCGCCTCGGGCATCCCGGCGACCACCTCCTGGGTGTCTCTTCGGGTCAACTATTTTCTCCGAGAGATTGCGGCGGTGTGGTTTTACGCCCTGTTCGGAAGATAAAATTGAAAATTTCCTCTTGCTATTTCCCAGGAAATCATGTATACTAATCACCGGACAAGCCGGTGTGATGGAATGGTAGACGTGACGGACTCAAAATCCGTTGGGCTAATCCCCCGTGTGGGTTCGAGTCCCACCACCGGCACCAAAAATCGGCAAGCGACTTTAGGAGCTTGCCGATTTTTACTTCTTCACTGTTTTTTTAAGGTAAAGCTGCCACTGGCAGCTTTCAGTCTGTCAAAGAAACCCTGTTTTCAAGAAGCGAAAACAGGGATTCTTCTGCAAATATTTGGAAAAGCAAGCCAA
>CANQQU010000046.1 GCA_947626085.1 uncultured Oscillospiraceae bacterium | reverse complement strand
CTGTGGCGGGGATCATGATCTCCCAGTACATGGGCCAGAAAAATACCGCCGAGACCCGGCGGAGCATGGTCCTCAATTTGCGGATATGCTTTCTCCTCGCCGCGCTGTTCACTTTGGCCGGCGTGGCCGTCCCGGAACGGATCATGGGCCTCTACATCGAAGACCGGGGGACGGCGGAGGCGGCGGGCCGGTATCTCGCCATCGTCTCCGGCACCTTCTTTCCCGCGGCGGGGATCACCATCTTGTCCACCCACCTGCGGTGTATGGAGAAGGCTTCCTTGCCGCTCTGGGCCGGGCTTGCCTCGGCGGCGGTCAACACCGGCCTCAACTGGGTACTGATCTTCGGCAAGCTGGGCGCGCCGGCTCTCGGCGTCACAGGGGCGGCGCTGGCCACGCTGATTGCGCAGCTTGTCTATTTTGTGGTCATCCTTGTGATGTATCTGAAATACCGGGAGCGGGCGGAGAACACCTCGACCGGTCCCTTTGCCTGGGGTCAGTATCTTTCCATGCTGCTGCCGCTGCTGGTCAGCGAACTACTGTGGGTCTTGGGCGAAAACGTGTACGCGGGCATCTATGGCCACCTGGGCACCGACGCCAGCGCTGCCATGACGCTGACAAATCCCGTCCAGGCTCTGGCCATCGGGGCCCTGTGCGGCTTGAACCAGGCGGCGGCGATCCTCATCGGCAAGCGCCTTGGCGACGGGGACCGGGAGACGGCCTATCAGGAGGCGAAAAAGCTCCTGCTCTACGGTCTGGCAGGCTCCCTGCTGCTGAGCGTGTTGATATTCTTTGTAAGCCCCTGGTATGCGCGCGTTTTCAAGGTGGAGGCCGGCATCCGGGAGCTGACAGAGCAGATCCTCGCCGCCTACGCCGCGGTCATGCCCTTCAAGGTGCTGAACATGATCGTCGGCAGCGGCATCTTGCGCAGCGGCGGGAAAACCACCTACGTCATGGCCATCGACCTGATGGGCACCTGGCTTTTCGGCGTTCCCCTGGGCCTTCTCTCAGCCTTCGTGTTCCACTGGCCCATCCCGATGGTTTACCTCACCCTGTCCTTAGAAGAATGTGTCCGCTTCGTCGTTTCTCTCGTTGTTTTCAGGCGGCGGGGATGGATCAGGCAACTGAAAGCGTGATGGCGGAAGACAGCTTGCATGGAAGATATCATACAAGGAGGCATAAGAATGGACATCACTTATATTTCCGGACATGAAAAGTTTAATTATAGGGTTTGTGCGATCATACTCTCGAACAATAAAATTCTGGCAATGCACGACGAGCGTTCTCCATACTTTTATTTGCCTGGGGGCAGGGTTCAGATGGGAGAAACCGCTGAGCACGCGGTTGTCAGAGAAGTGGAAGAAGAACTGAATATCACGCCCCAAATTATTCGTCCTTTATGGCTGAATCAGAGCTTTTTCACCGAAGATGTTGACCATCTTCATTATCATGAGATCTGCGTATATTTTCTGATGGACATTGCCGGAACAGGGCTATTGGACAGAGGGGAACATTTTACGCTCCATGAAGGCCGCCATACACATGACTTTGAATGGCTTGCGTTTGAACGGCTGCGGGATGAATACTTCTATCCGATATTCCTGAAAACGGACATTTTTGATCTTCCTGAACACTTTACCATTCGGACAGAGCGTGCGTGATTGGCCAAATTCCCGCTTGACGGGAAGGAAATCGAAGCGAAAAATCGAAGTTTATCTATCGACTATTGCCCCCTTCCGTGTTATAATATCTGAAATTACGCACGGAAGGGGGTGCTCCTTGTTGGCGGAAGAAAAGAAAAAGGTCCCTTGTGGTATTGGTCTGCTGGCCCATGTGGACGCGGGGAAAACCACCCTGTCCGAGGCCATGCTCTTTTCCTCCGGCGCCCGCCGCACCCTGGGGCGTGTGGACCGGCGGGACACCCTGCTGGACAGCGACGCCCAGGAGCGGGAGCGGGGCATCACCATCTACGCCAAGCAGGCCCGGTTCTCCACCGAGAGCCTGGACGTGACCCTGGTGGACACCCCGGGCCATGTGGATTTTTCCTCCGAGGCCGAGCGGGTCATGCCGGTGCTGGACTGCGCCGTGCTGGTGGTCAGCGGCGCGGAGGGGGTCCAGGCCCACACCGTCACCCTCTGGAATTTGCTGAAACGCTACCGGGTGCCGGTATTTTTGTTTGTCAACAAGATGGATCTGGCCCAGGAGCGCCGGGAGGCGCTGATGGAGGCGCTGCAGACCCATCTGGACCCGGGCTGTGTGGATTTCGGGCAGCCCATGGACGCCCTTTCGGAGGCGGCGGCATTGTGCGACGAGGCCCTGCTGGAAACCTATCTGCAAACCGGCCAAGTCACCCAGGGCAATCTCCGGGGCCTGATCGCCGGGCGGCGGATTTTCCCCTGCCGCTTCGGCTCCGCCCTTAAATTGGAGGGGGTGGCGGAGCTTCTTAAGGATTTGGAAGCCTACGCCCCCCGGCCCTCCCGGGGGGAGGCCCTGGGCGCCCAGGTCTATAAAATCACCTACGACCCCCAGGGGGTGCGGCTGACCTGGCTGAAGCTCACCGGGGGCACCCTCCGGGTGCGGGACTCCCTGGCCTACCGGACCCGTCAAGGGGAACCCCTGACGGAGAAGATCACCCAGCTGCGGCTCTACTCCGGGGACAGATTTACCGCCCCGGAGGCGGTGGAGGCGGGGACCCTCTGCGCCGCCGTGGGCCTCACGGCCACCTGGGCGGGCCAGGGCCTGGGGGCCGCCTCCGACGCCCTGCCGCCGGTGACGGAGCCGGTGATGACCTACCGCCTCCAAACCGGGGTGGACCCGGCCCTGGTGATGCCCAAGCTGAAAACCCTGGAGGAGGACCCCCAGCTGCGCATTCTTTTCGATCCGGCCACCCGGCAGATCCGGGTGCAGGTCATGGGCCGGGTGCAGCGGGAGGTGCTTCTCCGCACCCTGAAGGAGCGGTTCGGCCTGGACGCCAGTCTGGACAGCGGCCGGGTCTACTATAAGGAGACCATCGCCGCCCCGGTGGAGGGGGTGGGCCACTATGAGCCTCTGCGCCACTACGCCGAGGTCCATCTGCTGCTGGAGCCCCTGCCCCGGGGCGCGGGGCTTGTTTTCGACACTGCCTGCTCCACCGACGTGCTGGACGGCAATTATCAGCGGCTGATCCTGACCCATCTGCGGGAAAAGACCCACTTAGGCGTCCTCACCGGGGGGCCCATCACCGACATGAAGCTGACCCTTTTGATCGGCAAGGCCCATCTCAAGCACACCGAGGGGGGCGATTTCCGCCAGGCCACCTACCGGGCGGTGCGCCAGGGGCTGATGAAGGCGGAGTCGGTGCTTTTGGAGCCCTGGTACGATTTCGTTCTCACCCTGCCGGCCCCCCAGCTGGGCCGGGCCATCACCGACCTTCGGGCCATGGGCGGGACCATCGAGCCCCCTGAGACCATCGGCCAGGAGGCCCTGCTCCGGGGCCGGGTCCCCGCCGGAGAGGTGGGGGACTACCCCGACCGGCTGGCGGCCTACACCCAGGGCCGGGGCCGTCTCCAGCTCACCCCCGGCGGGTACGATCTGTGCCACAACGCCCAGGCGGTGATCGAAGCGGCGGCCTACGATCCCCAGGCGGATCTGGACAACTCCCCCGACTCCATTTTCTGCGCCCACGGGGCGGGCTTCGTGGTAAAATGGGACCAGGTGCCCGAATACATGCACCTGGACAGCGGCTACGGCAAAAGCCGGAGCCCCGGCATTCTTACGAAAAACCTGGCCGCCGACGACAAGGCGCTGGAGGCCATCATGGAGCGGGAATTTGGCCCCATCAAGCGCCCGGCCTACCGGGCGTCCGACACCCGCCCCGCCACCGAGGAGGTGGTGATCCGCGCGCCCAGGGACCGGTGCCTGATCGTGGACGGGTACAACGTCCTGTTTCAGTGGGAAAGCCTGCGTCCGATCGCCCAGGAGGATCTGGAAACCGCCCGGCGGCGGCTGATGGACGCCCTGAGCAGCTACGCCGGATTCCGGAAGCTGCGGCTGGTCCTGGTTTTCGACGGCTACAAGGTCAAGGGCAATCCCGGGGAAAAGGAGCGGTATCACAATATTCAGGTGGTCTACACCAAGGAAAATGAGACGGCGGACGCCTACATCGAGGCCCTGGCGGCCCAGCTGGGGGGCAGCTACGCGGTTTCCGTGGCCACCTCCGACGCCCTGGTGCAGCTGTCCTCCCTCCGGGCGGGGGTGCTGCGAAAATCCGCCCGGGAGCTGGAGGCGGAGGTGGAGGAGGCCCACCGGGAAATGGAGAAACATTTTAAAAAATGACCGGTTTTTCCGGGGAAAGTGGAAAGTTTCCCTTCCCTTTTCCGGGGAAATGGTGTATAATTTCCCTATCAAGAATAAGGGAGGTCTTCCCATGCGGGCAAAAGTTGAAAAATTCATTCATTCCGCGCTCCACGTTCTGGAGCTGCTCATCGCCCTGATGACCCTGCTGGTGCTGGTGGGGATGGTGGGCCTGGAGATCTGGAGAATGTTTACCGAGCCGGAGTACTTTTCCACCCTGAACGAATACCTGCACAATATCCTGACCATCGTGGTGGGTCTGGAATTTGTCCGGATGCTCATCGACATGACCCCCGCCAATACCATCGAGGTACTCACCATCGCCCTGGCCCGGCAGGTCATTCTCAACCACGAGGACCCCTTTACCAACATCACCAGCGTCGCGTGCATCGCGGGCCTGTTCGCCATCCGCCGGTTCCTGATCCCCAAGAAAGAGCTGACCATTGAAATGTCCGAGGTGGGCTGAGCCCGGGAGAATGTGTGATGGAGCCTGATCGAATTGCCTTTCAGCAGGCGGTCTACGGCAAGCTGGTCCAGGCGGCGGAGGACTGGAAGGGTCTGTGCGCGGTGTGCCTGGACCTGGACACCGTCCGAGGCCGCCGGCGGCTGAGCCTTTATGGCGAGACCTCCGCCCACTTGAGCGCCATGGCGGAGACCGATCCGGAGGAGGCGCTGCAAAACAAATATCGTCCGGAAACCTGGCAGTGGGGCCTGAGCCGGGACCTGACCGGCCTGCTGCCAGACCCCCAGCCGGAAACCCTTCCGGAGGACTGCGTCCAGGCGCTGCTGTTTTTCCGGGAGGTCCAGCCGGATCTTCTGCTGCTGTTTACCACGGTTCCGGAGATGACGCCGGAAAAGCAGGCGGAGGTGGTGGCCCGGCTCAACGGCACCCCGGACGCCCGGGAGTTTGCCGGGACGGTATCATGACCCGGTGACGAAAGGCGTCTGCCTCTTTGCCTGCCCTTCATAAAAGAAAAAACGCGCATCCGTTCGCCCTCAAAAAGAGCGAACGGATGCGCCGCGTTTTATCTTCTCCCCGCGGCTTCCAGCGGCGGGAGCGCCTTACCGGCGCATGACATCATAGGCGACCTGGCAGATATCGGAGCAGACCCTGTAAATCCCAAAAAGATCCTGCGTACCCTTCGCGCCGGAGGTCAGCACCACCATCCCATCGCCGCTGGCAGGGTCATAGGACAGCAGATTGAACGCCCCGTAGGCGTTGCCGGTGTGATAGTAGATCTCCGGGCGGCTGAACATCCCCTCCTGGTAGTCCAGAGGCTGGGCCTGCCAGAACATGTTGTTGACCTGGAACTGGATCTGCTGCATTATGGCCACCGACTCTGGGCTCAGGATCCGCTGGCTTCCGAAGGTGCCCCGATTGATCAGCATAGCGGCCATCCGGGCCATGTCCTCCGAGGAAGCGGTCAATCCGCCCATATAGTGGGAGCCGTCCACCCCCGGGAATTTGGAACGGCGGCCGGCGATCTGGGCGGCCACAGAGAGTCCCACTCTGCCATCCGCGCGGTAAAGCGTGACAATGTTTCGGGTGTCCCGCAGCTCGCCGGCTTCCAGCGCCACATCCACGCCCAGCTTGTTCCAGATCCCCCGGTTCAGGATGACGTCCAAATGCAGATTGGCCGCCCGTTCAAAGGCCAGGCCCAAAAGGGCAAAGACATAGTTATTGTAGTCCCAGGCCGCGGGCTCCCCAGGTACCGCCATGGTGTAGGATTCCGGCTTGCGGAGCTGCTCCGCCATATTCACATAGGAAAGGGAAACACCGGGCAGGAAGGTACTGATCGAGGAGGTGTGAGTCAGACAATTTTGGATGGTGATGGGAATACTGGGATGGTTGGGATTTTGCACCTGATCCCCCCAGTAATTGGCCACCGGGTCCCCTAAACGCAAAACGCCCTGCTCCCGCAGGAGCATGGCCGCAATGCCGGTGGCGATCTTGGTGATGGACGCGGTTCGGAATTTGTGGTTCGGAGTCATGGGGTCGGTATCCTTGGTGGCCCAGCCATAGACATAAGTCTCTCCTGTAACACCGCCCCGGATCACCGTGGCCTGCACGCCCACCGCGCCGTAGGTCTTGGCGGCAAGCTCCACCGCCTGCTGGATGTCCGCCGAACGCATTTCTTCTGCCATTGTTTTACTCCTTTCCGATATGTTGGCCGCCCTCTCCGGCGGGAGGCAGCCGATTGTTTTCCTGTCAACTGTATTATAAAAAGAAACCGGCGGAAAGTCAAGGGCGGGCGGCTTTTGTGCCCGCACTTGACAGGAACGCCGGAACAGGATATACTTTTCTTGACGAATGATGAAAGGAGCACCGGTTATGACCCAGGATACACTAAAGCGGGATTGTGAAAAAAAGTACGGCGGCCAGTTTTCCCTCCAGGCGTGGAGGACCGAAACCATGTACGCCCATTTTCAGGAAGCGCTGTTCTCCGCCTCCAAGCTGGGCGGGGCAACCGTCACAGTGCGGGCGTTCCCCGACGGGTCCGTGGCGGATAACTTCCTGGCGGTCCAATACCAGGCGCAGACTCAGGAGACCCTGGCCAAGCTGGCGGAACCCATCTACGGCCCGGTGACGGTGGTGAACGTGCCAAACCGGGATGTGACCGAAAGCCCTCCGGCGGACACATCCTTTTCCAGTTACATTGCCAGCCGGGATTCGGCGGTTTACTGCGCCGTTTACACCCACGCGGACCCAGCCCGGCGGAACGCGGATGCCCAGGCCCTTCGGGACGCCATGGAAAAGGCCCGCTTCCTGGCGGATATCGATCTATTCTATCTGCCGGCGGGGCGCTCCGCCGCATCTGTACCCCTGCGCCCGCTGCTGCGGGGCCGCATGGAGCTGGAGGACGACTATTCTCTTTCACAGCTGAAATGGAGCGAAAAAGATGAATCGGCTGGCAGTTGAAGCGCTCTACGACACCTTCTCCTACCTCATGGGCCGGCTGGACGGCGGGGCAAGGGGGGTCGATCTGGCTGACGCCGTCCGGATGCTGAAGCGTGCCCGGCAGTTCCGGCCCAAGAGCTGGTCCGCCATGGAATCCAAAATGTTGGATGCGTTGTCCGCCGCCCTGGAGGGGCCGGAAAGGGAGGCGGCGGCCTCCATTTTGGAGGAGGTCGTCCTTGAACCGGTCTACGCCTGCACCATTCTGGCCCCCGATGGGACGGTGCATCTGGTATACCAGGGCACCCGGAACAATGAGTGGCTGGACAACGGGGTGGCCCTGTCCGGCTTGCCCCAGGCCAATGTCTATCACACCTACGATGGTCAGGGGGCCGTCGTCAGCACGGTCACCCGTTCCGGCGACTACGCCTCCAAGCAGCAGGCGGAGGCGCTGAACTATCTGGAACGGGCCGTTGCCCTTCACCCCGGAGCGACACTGGTGGCGTCGGGGCACTCCAAGGGCGGGAACAAGGCGTTTTTTGCCGCGTTCCGTGCCAGCAAGCCGGTAACGGCGCTGGGATATGACGCCCAGGGCTTTTCGCCGGAGGCCCTGGCGCAGTTGCGGCGGGAGGTTCCCGATTTCCAGGAGCGGCTGAAGAGGATCACCCGGTTCGCCTCGGAAAACGACTTTGTCAATCCTCTGGGACTTCCGCCGGTGGAGAAGCAGACCTTTTTCGCCGCCCCGGCGTCCCAAGATAATCTCATCGCTGCCCATTTTCCCGACAGCGTTTTCACCCCGACGGGCGCTCTGGAGCATCGGACCCGGCAGGGTCCGCCGGGGGCGTTTTCGGCCCGGGTCTCCGCATGGCTGATGGGTCGAACGCTGCGGCTGCGGGCCCTGATCACCCAGGGAACGATGGAGCTTGCCCAGCGGCTTGCCGGCGGCTCCCGGGGCTATCCCACCGGGCGCATGGCGCTGGGTCTGTTCCTGGCCTTGGGGCCGCTGGTGTTGATGCTGCTCTTTACCCGGTCGGGAATCCGGGCCCTGCCGCCGGCAGTGCGGACGCTCCGTCATGTTCTCTCGAAACCTGCCGGGATCGGCGTGCTCCTGCTTGGAGTAGTGCTGCTTGCGCCGGTACTCCTGCTGGCCGTGCTTTCCGCGCTCATCGGCGAGATCCTCCAGCTTTTTGGTTAAAAAGGCCCGCTTGACCTGAAAACCGCCCATTTTTTCCTTAAAGTCCCCCTACGCCCCCTGCCTTTGCCCGGCAAAGGCAGGGGGCTTTGGCAATTTGCGCTTTCGTGGAAACTTAACGGATGGGCTCCTCCGGCCGCAGGGCCCATTCTTTCGGAGGCGGCAGGTTATTTTCATTGACATTCTTCAAAAAAACGGGTAAAATAGGTGCGATCCGATTTAAAAAGGGGGGAATACCATGGACGGGGGAAGTATAGTGCCGGGGCGAAGTAGCCGCTTGCCCCGTCATGGGGCGCGCTGCTTGGGCCCATTACCGATCTTTTAAATAAAGGAGGCTGGACCTTTGACAGAACGCTTTGAAATCGTGGAACGGGCGCTGGTCAAGATGCTGGAGGAGCGGAAATACGCCACCCTCCGGGATATTCTGATCACCATGGAGCCCAGCGACATCGCCGCCGTTTTTACCGGCCTGGAGGATGCCAAAATACCCCTGCTGTTCCGCCTGCTGCCCAAGGAGCTGGCGGCGGAGACCTTTGTGGAAATGGAAAACGACGCCCAGGAGCTGCTGATCCGGGGATTCTCGGACAGCGAGCTGAAGGAAGTCGTGGACGAGCTGTATGTGGACGACGCCGCCGACCTGGTGGAGGAGATGCCCGCCAACGTGGTCAAGCGGATCTTGCGCCAGGCGGACCCGGAGATGCGCAACACCATCAATCAGATCCTCCGCTACCCGGAAAACTCCGCCGGATCCATCATGACCACGGAGTACGTCTCCCTCCGGCCCACCATGACGGTGGAGGAGAGCATCCTCCGCATTCGCCGCCAGGGCATTGACAAGGAGACCATCTACACCTGCTATGTCACCCAGGACCGGACCCTGGTGGGCCTGGTGACGGTGAAGGACCTGCTCCTGGCCGAGGACGACGACACCAAGATCGCGGACATCATGGTGACGAACCTGATCTCCGTCACCACCCAGACGGACCAGGAGGAAGTGGCCAACATGCTGTCCCGGTACAACTTCCTGGCCCTGCCCGTGGTGGACGGGGAGAACCGGATGGTTGGGATCGTCACCTTTGACGACGCCATGGACGTTTTGGAGGACGAGGCCACCGAGGACATGGAGATCATGGGCGGCATGCTGCCCTCGGAAAAGACATACTTAAAAAGCACCGTTTTTGACCTGTTCCGCCACCGGATCCCCTGGCTGCTGCTTTTAATGGTCAGCGCCACCTTTACCGGCATGATCCTGGCCTATTTCGAGGATGCCCTGGCGGCCCAGGTGGCTCTGACGGTGTTCATCCCCATGCTGATGGACACCGGCGGCAACTCCGGCTCCCAGTCCTCCGTCACCGTGATCCGGGCCCTGAGCCTGGGCGAGCTGCGGTTTGCCGACATTGGACGGGTGATCTGGAAGGAGGTCCGCACCGCCCTGCTCTGCGGCGGGGTGCTGGCGGTGGTGTGCTTCGGGAAGGTCATGCTCATTGACCGGCTCTTGATGGGCAACACCGGCGTGACCGTCCTTGTGGCGGCGGTGGTGTGCCTGACGTTGTGGATCACCGTGGTGCTGGCGAAAGCCGTGGGCTGCACCCTGCCCCTGGCGGCCAAGCAGCTGGGCTTTGACCCGGCGGTGATGGCCAGCCCCTTTATCACCACCATCGTGGACGCCCTGTCTCTGCTGGTGTATTTCGGCTGCGCCAAGGTCCTGCTGGGGGTTTGACCGGACATGAAGCTGCTGCTGTGCGCCCTCTACCTTGCCGCCCTGGGCGTCGCCGCCCACTTTATCGGCAACGCCCTGCCCAGGACCTGGTTCCACTGTGACCGCTTTCCCTGGCGGAGCTTTCCCTGGGAGCGGGGCGGCCGAATTTACCGCAAGATCGGCGTCCACCGCTGGAAGGACCATGTGCCGGACATGAGCAAGCTCTGCCGGGACATGGTGCCCAAGGCCGTGGGGGCCCGCCCCACCGCCAAGCAGCTGCAAACCCAGCTGGAGGAGAACATGGTGGCGGAGGCGGTCCACTGGGCCCTGGTCCTGCTGTCCCTGGGGGTGGTTTGGATCTGGCCCGGAATTGGGGGCGGGGTCGTCTATTTTCTATCCCTCTGGGGGAATCTCCCCTTCGTGTTGATCCAGCGGTACAACCGGCCCCGGCTGGCCCGGCTGCTGGAGCGGCAAATTTCCAAACAGGAGGCTGCGCGATGACGAATATTTTTGTGGGCATGATCTTTCTCTTTTTGGACCTGAACATTCATTTTGGCACGATCACCATCGGCCTGCTGCCGGCTTTCGTCGGCTGCTATCTCCTGGCCCGGGGGCTCCAAACCCTGCCGGAGGACCCCGATTTTTCCAAGGCCCGGACCCTTTCCCTGGTCATGGCGGTCTACACCCTGGTGATGTACATCCTGAACCTGCTGGGCATTCCCTCCCAGCTGGGGCTGCTGAGATGGATCATCGACGCGGTGCGGCTGGTGGTGTACTTCTCCATTTTGTACCTAATGAACCGGGGGATCGGCCAGCTCCAGGCAAAGACCGGCAAAGACCTGGGCGCCGAGCAGCTCCGGCCCCTCTGGCTGGTGCTGGTGGTGCTGGAAAGCGTGGCGTTGGTAGTGAGCTGGGTCCCGGTGGTGAGCGCCTTTGCCACGATGGGGTGCCTGGCGGTGCGTATTGCCCTGCTGGTCCTCTATTACAACGTGAAAAAGGGCTACGAAGCCTAAAAATGGCCGCCCCCGGGCGGCCATTTTTTAATAGAACAGCAGGGAATACCAGGTGACCACGTCCCCCCCGTACTGGAAGGGCAGCCCCGCCTTTTCCAGGGTGTCCGTCAGCACGATGCCGTGGCTCTCCACGCAGGGGTGCATTTTCCCCGGCATCCGGCAGGGCAGCCCGTCCAGGTAGGCGCACCGGGAGCAGATGGCGCAGGCCTCGCTGGACAGCACATAGGGCGCCTCCCCCTCCTCCCGGAGCAGGTCCCGGACCTGGTTGGTGATTTTCTCATGGGGCTCCCGGGTGGCCAGGGTGGCCTCCAGGTCCGTCACGTCCACGCCCTCGGCGGCGGTGCCGATGACCAGGCACCGGCGATAGCTCAGGCACTTTTCCCGGCATTCCTCCACGCTGCCCACCCCCGGCGGGCAGGCCCAGGTCTTGCCGTACATGGGGCACTCCTGTTGGCACACCGTCCGCACCCGGGCGGAGAAGGTCAGCTCCCGGGGATCGATGAAAAAGTAAGTATATAGCGGCAGCTCCGCCAGCTTTTCCTCCAGGCGTGTCTGATCCATGTCCGTTCCTCCAGCATTCCGGCGTTTTTCTTTTTTTGCCGGTTTTTTTCATTGTATCACACCGGCGGCTAAAAATCCAGCCCCACTTTCGGCGGGGTATCCGGCCCAAAATCATCCATTGACAAATTCCCTCGATTTTTGTATGATGATGGGGAAAGCTACCGCCAGTCCAAAGAGAAAGGATGAGGCCAATGGAACCCGCCGTTCGAGAGAACTATCTATCCGTGCTTCGCTCCGAGCTGATCACCGCCCTGGGCTGCACCGAGCCCATCGCCATTGCCTATGCCGCGGCCAGGGCCCGGCAGGTCCTGGGGGAATTTCCGGAGCGTGCCACGGTGCTGTGCAGCGGAAACATTGTGAAAAACGTGAAAAGCGTCACGGTGCCCAACTCCGGGGGCATGGTGGGCATTGAGATCGCCGCCATCCTGGGGATCGTGGGGGGCGACGCCGACGCCAAGCTGGAGGTCCTCTCCAGCATCACGGAGGCCCACCGCATCCAGGCCCGGGCGCTGCTGAAACGGCATTTCTGCCAGTGCCGCCTGGCCACCGGGGTGGACAATCTCTATGTGGACGTCACGGTGGAATCCCCGGAACACACCGCCCAGGTGATCGTCATGAACCGGCACACCCTGATCACCAAGGTGGTCAAGGACGGGGAGGTGCTCTTCGCCCACGAGCCCATGAACCGGGAGGCCCGGGTGAAGGGGCTGGACATGACCATGGCGGAAATCGTGGAATTTGCCCGCACCGTGGACTTTGAGGACATCCGGGAGGTGATCGGGCGGCAGGCGGAGCTGAACCAGGCCATCTCCCAGGAGGGCCTCACCGGCAAGTACGGCGCCCGGATCGGCTATCTGCTCCGCAGCGCCTACGGCGACGACATTAAAATTCGGGCCATCGCCGCTGCCGCCGCCGGGTCCGACGCCCGGATGAACGGCTGCGCCCTGCCGGTGGTCATCAACTCCGGCAGCGGGAACCAGGGCATGACCGTTTCCCTGCCGGTGCTGGAATACGCCAAGGAGCTGGGGGCCGGCCAGGAGCAGACCTACCGGGCCCTGGTGATCAGCAACCTGGTTTCCATCCACATCAAGCGGAATATCGGGGACCTGTCCGCCTTCTGCGGGGCGGTGTCCGCCGCCTGCGGCGCCGGAGCGGCGATCACCTTCCTGTACGGGGGCAGTCTGGAGCAGATCTCCAACACGGTGATCAACACCCTGGCCAACGTGGGGGGCATCCTCTGCGACGGGGCCAAGGCCTCCTGCGCCGCCAAGATCGCCTCCTCCCTCAACGCCGCCATCCTGGGCCACACCATGAGCATGGCGGGGATCGTCTTCGGCAGCGAGGAGGGCATCGTCCAGGAGGACGTGGAGCGCACCATCAAGAGCATGGGCTACATCGGCCGGACAGGCATGGCGGGGACGGACGTGGAGATCCTGAAGGTCATGCTGGGCGAGGCCCAGGTGGACTAACGAGCTTCCATATAATAATCGGGCGGTATGGCCGAGGCCATACCGCCCAATTTGGTTTAATACGAGATTTTACTGAAAATCACTCGATCTCCAGGTGCCGGGCCTGGGGAAGGATCTCCTGCTTCTTGGGCAGGGTCAGCCGCAGCACGCCGTTGTCGTATTTCGCCTTGATGTGATCCGTATCGATGGCGGAAACGTCGAATTGGCGGCTGTACTTGCCGTAGGACCGCTCCACGCGGATGTATTTCTGCTTCTTGTCCTTCTGCTCATGCTCCGAGTGGCGCTCGGCGCTGACCGTCAAGGTGTTGTCGGAAATCTCCAGATGGATGTCCTTCTTGTCGAAGCCGGGCAGGTCCGCCTCCAGCAGATAGTGGTCGCCCTCGTCGGAGATGTCCGTCTTAAACTCGGCAATGTCCGCGCTGGTGAAGAAGGAACCAAAGGGCTCCTCAAAAAAGCGGCGCTCCATTTCCTCCATCTCCCGGAAGGGGTTGTAAGCGATCTCAGCTTTGCTCTTGCGATAAGGTCTCAGTTCAAACATAATACATACCTCCTAAAAATGTAAATATGATATCCGCCCTTTTGATACCGATGGGGTAGATTGGAAATCGGTTTTCAGCGTCCCACCGGACGCCGCATCCTGCTCTCGCCGGAAACAGGGCCCATTGGGAACCACCTTCTTTCTTTGTTCTGAGAATACTCTACCCCTGAAATATGAATAATGTGTGGACGAATCATGTCCAAACTGTAAATTTTAGCACTCTATTAAATAGAGTGCTAAAATTTCTTATTTCGCCGCTTCCTCCACGCATCCCAGGGCGTTCAGGGTCCTGGGATAGCCGATATAGGGCAGGCACTGGGTCAGCACCTGAATGAGGAACCGTTTGTCGTTGCCCATCCGCAGATTGGCCTTGGCGTGGCTCACCAGCTGGGGCTCGCAGCCCCCCAGGGCCGCCAGGAAGCAGAAGGTGATCATCTCCCGCTGCCGGTAGTCCATGCCCCGGCGGGTGTAGTAGTCCCCAAAGCAGTTGGCCGCCAGAAAATACCGGATGTGGCGGCTCTCCTCCGGGCCGGAGCGGAAAAAGTCCCGCATCTGTTCCCCGAAGATGTCCACCTGGGCCTGGGTGCCCGCCTCCCGGCGGGTGGCGGGGGTGGTGGTGGACTGGTTGGGCAGGGGCAGGGAGATGCCCCGGGCGGCAAAGACCTGGTTGGTGATCCGCAGGAAGGGGTACACCCGCCCGATGCCCAGATAGGCGGCGGCCTGGTAGACCGTCTCCTTCACCTCCACCGGCGTGACGCCCACGTTCAGGGCGGCGGGCAGCATCCGGCGGAACTCTTCCTCCCCCTGGCAGCCCAGCAGCGCCGCCAGGATGGCCAGGAACCGGGTCCGGGCGGGAAGCTCATCCTGATTGATCACCTGATCGAATACAAAATCGTCAAACAGCCGGGTAAATTCCGGGTCGGTCTGGGCAAATTCCGAGACATAGCCGGGGAGCATTCTCTCCCGGTAATCCTGAGAAAACTGAGACATGGCGCGAATCCTCCTTTTCGGGCGCCGCCCACTCCAAAATACACCTTATTATAGCGCCGCCGCAGGCGATTCGCAACCGTTCAGGCGCATTTTTTTCGCGTTTTTAAAGCTCCGGCGGGAAGATCCCGCCGGAGCTGCTGAAATTAGGTTTTCTGTTCCTTCGGTTCCTTGGGTTTCTGGGCGGCGCGGTACTGCTTCCGGTAGGCACGGAAATCCTTATAGGCGTCGCTGCGGCGGAATTTCATGCTCCGGAGGGTCCAGAAGCAGCCGCAAACCAAGCATCCCGCCAAGACCAGGTAGAACAGCACCGTCACCACGGTAATGCTTCCCGGCGTCAGGAGCTTGATGGTGGTGTCCTTCCCCACGCCGTTCATGGCGGTGGAGTTGGCCAGGGCGTAAAGGTCGTGATGGCAGGCCTCCCGCATGGCGGCGACCACCGTGGCGTCCTGGCTGTACTTGGGCAGCTGGTTCGTGATGATAAAGGTCATCATGGAGTCATAGGTGGAGACGCCCGCCAGGACCCCGTCCACGCCGCTGATGTAATCGGACAGGACGTTGTCCGTGATGATCAGGCCCTGGCAGCCCCACTCGTCCCGGAGAACGCCGTTGATCAGCTGGCCGTTGGCGCCGGACCAGGTGCAGCCCCAGCGGGTGTAGGCCGTCATCACGCCGTTGCCTCCCGCGTCCTGGATGGGGGCCTGGAAGGCCTTCAGGTACAGCTCCCGGGCGGACTGCTCGTTGAGCCAGACGCCCAGGCCGATCCGGTCCTGCTCGCAGTCGTTCAGGGCAAAGTGCTTCATCACCACATGGACGCCCCGCTCCTCCATGGCCTGGACCTCGTAGCGGCACATCTCGCCGGAGAGGAAGCCGTCCTCGGAGTAGTATTCAAAGTTCCGGCCGCCATAGGGAGTCCGGTGGAGGTTGTTGCCGGGGCCGTAGAGGATGTCCACCCCGGCCTCGATGCAGTCCCCCGCAATGACCCGGCCGATCTCATACATCAGCTCCGTGTTAAAGGTGGCGGCCATCACATCCTCGGAGGTGAAGGCGGTGGCCTCCACCTCCGCCAGACCGCCGGAGAAGAGGGAGGCGGTCAGGCCCTGGGGGCCGTTCTCGTCCCGGCTGCCGGGGGCCTGGACCGAGGCCACAGGCATGGTCCAGTGGAAGGAATCGCCGATCAGGGTCACCATTTCGTCAAAGGTCAGCTGGTCCAGCAGCTCCTCCCAGGCAGGATCGTCATAGGGCTTCCCCACCAGCTCCACCAGCTTGCGGCCGTTCTTGGCCCCCATGGTGGGCAAGGTCCCGCCGGACTCCGGCTGGTGCTGGACGTTTTGCAGATGGGCGATCATGGCGTCATTCAGCGTCAGCTGGACCGTCTCCTTGGGGAAGGTCCCCGTCCAGTCGGAACGGGTCAGGTAGGTGATCTTCGTGGGACTGCCGGCGTACCGGTTCAGGTCCGCGTCGCCCAAGCGGGCGGTGATGGGCTGGCCATTGGGAGCGACGGAATAGGTGGTCACGTCCAGGGCCGGGTTGGACCAGGTGTAGACCAGGCTTTTCTCTCCCGGCGCGTCCATCCGGCCGCCGGTGCTTTCGGGGCTATTCCCCTTGGCGGCGAGAATGTTGTTCACCGCGGCATGGGCATCGGTGGCGGCGGTGAGGTAGTAGTCCCCCGCGTCCAGGATATAGGTCCCGGCGCCATAGGCGTCAAAGGACGCCAGCTCGGACCGATCCACCAAAATAGTCAAGGTCTCTTTCTCCCCGGGCTGCAGGACGCCGGTCTTGCCAAAGCCGCAGAGGGCCACGGAAGCCTTTTCCACCCCGTTTTCCCGGTCATAATCGGTGTAGGGGGACTGGGCGTAGATCTGGACCGTTTCCTTTCCGGCCACGGAGCCGGTGTTGGTCACGGTCACCTGGACCGCGAATTGATCCGCCTGCTGGTCGTATTGGACCTTCAGATCGCTGTAAGTAAAGGTGGAGTAGCTCAGCCCGTAGCCAAAGGGGAAGGCCACCAGGTCGCTGTAGCGGTAGTCCCCGGGGTTGCCGGTACCCAGGACATAGTCCTCATACCTGGTCTCGTAGTACTTGTACCCCACATAGATCCCCTCCTGATAGATCATATAGGTGCTGGCCGCAGAGGGAATATTGGAGCCGTTGTAGCCGCCGTAGACCGTGGGGGTAAAGTTGGCCATGGCGGGGGCGGAGTAATTGTCATAGCAGTAGGTGTCCACCAGGCTGCCGGAAGGGTTGGTGTGGCCCGCCAGAATGTCCGCCACGGCGTTCAGGCCGGAGATGCCCACGTCCCCGATCCAGAGGACCGCGTCCAAATCGTATGTGTTGTCCTTCAGGAAATCCACCTGCAAAGCGTTGGCGGAGTTGATGAGCAGGACGATCTTTTCCAGGTTCCCGGCCCGCTTTTCCTCCGCCAGATAGCGCAGCAGGTCCTGTTCGTTCTGGTCCAGCGCCAGGTAGTTGACCTCGCCGTAGGACAAATCCGCCCCCTCGCCGCCGACCCGGGAGATCATGACAATGGCCGCGTCATCATAGGACTTGACCGAGTCCTTCACCTCCTGGGTGTAGGCGCTCATGGGCACCTCAGAGACCACGGCGGCGGCCAGAGAGACGCCGCCGCTGCCGCCCCGGCCATACTCGCTGCCCGCCCCCTGGGCATAGAACTGCCAGAGGGTCTCGTTCACTTCAAAGCCGGCCTTAGAAAGGGCGGTGCGGAGGGTATCGGCCTTGGAGGCGTCAATGTTGCCGGAGCCGGTGCCGCCGAAAACCGGGTCCACCGAGGAATTGGAGAAGCAGCTGACCTTGGCGCCGGCCTTCAAAGGCAGAGCATTGTTTTCATTCATCAGCAGGGCCGCGCCCTCGGCCTCCACCTGCTGGGCCAGCTGGACGCCGTACTGGGCCAGCTCCTTCTGGGTGGCGAAGTCCTTGCCATAGTAGATGGCGCTGGGGTCCTCGTTTTCCAGCTCCCAGAAGGCGCCGCCGAAGAACACCGCCACCGTGTTGTCGAACATCTTCATCACCATCATGGCCGGCCCCAGGATCAGCGCCAGCACCAGCAGGAGAATCGTCAAGCCCTTAAAGGGCCGGATCGCCCGCCGCCGGGCCTTGTTGTAGGCCCGCTTCCGCGTTTTGTATTCCCGTTTGTTCTCTTCCATCATGGTCCTCCTTTTCATTGAAACAAAACCGAAACATATACGGGCTCTATTATACTAAGTCAACAAAATTTTGTCAATATATTTGGAAAAATTCATTGGAAACGCGCAAAAATACCAGGCGTTTTGACAAATCGCCGCCGGAAGATTCTGCAAACCGGCAAGTCTTGCTTTTTCCCCTTCTGTGTGCTATAATTTACAAAATGAAATTTTTTAGGAGGGTTTTCCGTGCAGACCAAAGGCGGAGACGTGGTTTCCTACGCCCAGCGGGTGCTGGGCCAGGTGCGCAAGGTCGTGGTTGGCAAGGATCAGGTGCTGCTCTGGGTGCTTGCCGCCATTTTGGCCAAGGGGCATATTCTTTTGGAGGACATCCCCGGAGTGGGCAAGACCACCCTGGCCCTGGCCTTCTCCCGGACCCTGGGTCTGAGCTATAACCGGGTGCAGTTCACCCCCGACGTGCTGCCCTCGGATGTGACGGGCTATTCCGTGCTGAACCAGACCACCGG
>CANQQU010000045.1 GCA_947626085.1 uncultured Oscillospiraceae bacterium | reverse complement strand
TGAACAAGAACCGGAACCTGTTCGTGGCCTCCATCATCTTCATCACCGGCGTGGGCGGCCTGTCCGTCAGCTTCGGCCCCGTGGAGATCCGCACGGTGGCCTGCTCCCTGATCCTGGGCATCCTGGCAAACGCCATGCTCTCCAAGGAGAAGGACGAGGCCCCCGCTGAGGAGAAGAAATAAGCGGTCCTTTGGAAACGCCAAACGCCCGGCCCCCTATTTGGGGCCGGGCGTAATTGCGTTCGCGCGGGAAAAATCCCTCCGGCGGGGTCATTCTAAAGCGGCATCCAGCTCCTTATGCCAGGTGGCCGAATGGAGCGTCTTGGGGTAGGTCTCAAAATCAGTGCGCCCCCCGTGAGGGCTGTGGTTTATGTTGATGACCCGCCGGGGATTCACTGGCAGAGGGTCCGCCGGGTCCAGCCCCGGCGGCCGGCAGCCCACCGGGCTGCCGGATCGAATTATTCGAATCCCCGGCTGCCAAAAGGAAAGCACCGCCCACAGGGCGGCGCTTTCCTTTTGGTGACCCGCCGGGGATTCGAACCCCGGACCCATTGCTTAAAAGGCAATTGCTCTGCCAACTGAGCTAGCGGATCATGGCTGGGATGGCCGGATTTGAACCGACGGATGCCAGAGTCAAAGTCTGGTGCCTTACCGCTTGGCGACATCCCAGTGTGGAATCCGGCATCGGACACGGGACTTATTATAGCATGGCAAAGTCTATTTTGCAACCTCTTTTTCGGTTTTTTTGAGGGCGAATTTGGGCCGTTTCCGCGCCCGGACTCCCTCCTGCCGGGGAGAAACCGCCGGCTGAGGGGCCTTTCGCCCCAAAGAACAGCCCCGCCGGGAACCCGGCGGGGCAACGCGTTTTAGCCCGGCATATTTTCGGAGGTCACGATCTCGCCCTCCACGCCGCCGGCAAAGTAGGTGTCCAAAATCGCCCGGGCCACACTGGCCACGGCGCTGCCGTGGCCGGCCTTCTCGCCGTAGACGGCGATGGCGATGGTGGGATTGTCCATGGGCGCGTAGCAGATGAAGGCCGCGTGGTCCGAGCCCACGCCCAGGCCGTTCTCGGCGGTGCCGGTCTTGCCCGCCACTCGGATCCGTTCATTGAAGCCGTCGAAGGCCACCCGAGCGGTGCCGTCGGGCTGCTGCGTCACCAGGAACATGCCCTGGGAGTAGGCCTGGTAGGCCTCGTCGGAGATCTCAAAGGTACTTAAGAGGGTGGGTCGGCTCTCCATGATCAGCTCCCGGTAGTCCGGGGAAACCACCCGGCTCAGGAACGTGGCCTTGTACCGCTGGCCCCGGTTGGCCAGAACGCTGGCGTAGACGCACATCTGCATGGGGGTGAATTTATTTTCGGACTGGCCGATAGCGGCCATGATGGCGTCGGCCTGATACCAGCCGGCGTTGTCCGGATTGTCGCCGTGGAGCAGCCGCTTGGTCTCGGGATTGGCCCGGTAGCCGGTCTCCTCGTACAGCTCCACGCCGGTGGGCTCCCCCAGGCCCATGCCCTTGGCGGTGTTGTCCAGCACGCTCCAGTCGCTGAGGTGGTCCCCGATCCAGTAGTAGAAATAGTTACAGGAGACCTCCAGAGCGTGGGTCACGTTGACGTGCTCGTGGACGGTGCCGTTGGAGGAGTACTGCAGGCAGTCGGCATAGAAGCCCGAGTCGATATACCGGTCGTACCGGCCTCGGTCCTCGATCTCCGTATTGGGGGTGATCAGGCCGCAGTCGATGGCGGCGATGGACACGCAGGGCTTAAAGGTGGAGCCCGGCGGATAGGTGGCCATCAGGGCCCGGTTGAACAGGGGATCAAAGGGGGCCTTGGTGATCTCGTTGTAATTTTCAAAAAAGGTACTCAAATCGTAGGTGGGGTAGCTGGCGCACACCAGCACCTGCCCGTTGCGGGGATCGATGGCCACCACCGCGGCGCCCTCGGCGTCCTTGCCGTCCACCACGGTCTCGTCGGTGCGGAGCTGCTCCATGGTCTGGGCCAGCATGTCCTCCGCCACCATCTGCAGCTTCAGGTCGATGGAGATCTCCACGTTGTTGCCCGCCTGGGGCACCGGGTCGTAATAGGTATTGATGACTGTGCCGTCGGAGGTCACCTCGTCCCAGCGGATGCCGTCGGTGCCGTGGAGCTGTTCCTCGAAGGCCTTTTCCAGTCCATCCTTGCCCACGTCGGCGTCCATGGGGTAGCCCAGCTCCTGGTAGTACGCCCACTCTTCATCGTTCATGGCGCCCACATAGCCCAAAATATGGGCCGCGCAGTCGGTATGATACTCCCGCACCGTGGCGGCCTCCACGTTCAGGCCGGGGATGTTCATCTCCAGCACCTCCGAAAGGGTGTCGTTGTCCACGTCGGAGACGAACAGGTAGTTGGCGATGGGCACCAGCACCCGCAGACGCAGCTCGTAGCGCAGCCCGATCACCGCCCGGGCCTCCTCGTCGGTCCACTCGTCGGGCAGGTCGTAGACGGCCCGGAGCTTCTGGATCAGCAGGGGGGCGGTGATATCCGAATCGTAGCCCAGGTCATGGAGGTACGCCTGGAAATAGCCCCGCCAGGTGGTATTTTGCTGGTCCAAGGTGTACTCAAAGGGCCGGGTCTTGGTCACGGGGAAGTTCTCCGCATAGTCGATGCCCCGCTCCTGGCACAGCTTTACCATCTGGTACAGGTATTGATTGGGATTGTCCGAGTCGATGAACACAAAGTAATTGATCACCAGGTCATAGCTGGCCCGGTTGCCCACCAGCACGTTGCCGTTCCGGTCCAGGATCTCCCCCCGGGCGGCCTTCACACGGGTCTCGGTGATGAAGGTGTCGGCGTTGTTGGTGTCTCCCTTGGTCTCGATAAACTGAATGTCAAACAGGCGGGCCGCAAAGAGCACCAGCACCAAGCTGAACAGGGTGAGCAGCACGTTCACCCGCACACGGGTCATTCTTTCCATGTTTCTCCTCCGATTCGGCTGATGGCCTTGGCGGCGGGGTACACCGCCGGAGCAGCCAGACAGGTGAGCAGCCAGGTGACCAGAAAGCCCCCGATCCGGGACCAGATGGTCCGCCCGCTGTAAAGGCCCACGGCGAACACCAGGATCTCATAGGCCAAAAGGGATGGCACCACGCAGACCAGGGTGGCGCTGAAGCCCTTCCGCAGGAACGCCTGGCGAAACACCGTGGCGCCCACCCCCAGGAAGGTCAGCAGCACGATCACATGATACCCCGGGGCGGAGCCGGAAAACTGATAGACGCAGGACGCTACCAGGGTGAAGAGGCAGCCCCCCTCGGAGCATTCCAGCACGCACACCGTCAGAATCACGCAGGGCACCAGGTCGGTGGCGGCGCCAAACAGCCGCAGGCGGCTGAAGATCACGTCCTGAAGCAGGGCCGCGAAGAGCACCAGCAGGCCGTAGAGTACCCATTTCAGCAGGGCCAGCCGCTGCAGCTTGGTCAGATACAGTCGGCTGAGCAGCCCGGGGCCGGTCTTATCCGGCCGAAACTCGTACTTTCTCCGTCGTGCCATGGCTCAATCCGCCGTTTCAAAGCTGGTGAGGATGAACACCTGCTCCAGCTGCCCGAAGACCACCGCCGGGGTCAAGATCGCGTATTTCGCCACGCCGGTATCGGAAAAGCCCGCGTCCACCACATAGCCCAGCACCAGATTTTTGGGGTACATGGAGGAGCCGGAGGTGACCACCTGATCCTGGTTGCGGATCACGGCGGAGGTGGGCAGATAGTCCATCCGCATCATGTCGGCGTAGCCTTCGGTGTAGTTCCCTCGGACCATGCCGTTGTAGCCGGAGGAGGCGATGGTGGCGGAGATCTCCAGGGTGGAGTCCAGCACCGTGCGCACCCGGGAATAGTTGGGCCCCACCTCCTCGATGATGCCCACCACCTCGGAGTTGGCGGTGATGACGCACATTCCCTCCTCCACGCCGGAGGAGGCGCCCCGGTTCAGGGTAAAGCCCCCGGCCCAGTCCACCGAGTCCCGGCTGATGATATAGCAGTCCAGCAATGTGTAGTCCTCGTGGAGGCTCTGCATATCCAGCAGGGCCCGGAGCCGGTCGTTTTCCCGGGAGACGGTGTCCGCGTTCCGGGCGTCCTCCCGCATCTGGGCGATCTGCTGGCGCAGGGCGGCGTTCTCCGCCTCCAGAGCCTCGTAGCGGAACATATAGCTGTAAAATTTCTCCGCCTGGCGCACCAGGCTGTCCGCGCCCGCCCGAATGGGGGACAGGACGCTCTGCACCAAAATGCCGGGATAGTCCCGCCCCGTCAGGCTGGACGCCACCCCCAGCACCACCGCCAGGATCACCGCCAAAGCCAGGATCAGCCGGATCCGCCCGGTGAAAAAGTGTCTCATGCTCGGTCCTCCCAAAGCTCCGGGGCCAGCCTGCGGAGCATCCCGTAGACCCGGCACACCGGAAGTCCCATCACGTTATAGAAATCCCCGGCGATGCCGGTGACGAACACCGCCCCGCCGCCCTGGATGCCGTAGGCCCCGGCCTTGTCCATGGGCTCGCCGGTGGCGAGATACTCCTCGATCTCCCAGTCCTCCAGCTCCCGGAATTGAACGGCGGTGATCTCCGTGCCGGTTTCGGTCCCCCGGTCGGAGGCCACCGTGACGCCGGTCATCACCAGATGCTCCCCGCCGGACAGGGCCCGGAGCATTTCCCGGGCCTCATTCCGGCTTTGGGGCTTGCCCAGCACCTTCCGGTCCAGCACCACCACCGTGTCCGCCGCCAGGATCACTTCTCCCGGGGCCCGGAGGGCGGCGGCGGCCTTCCTGGCGCTGATCCGGGCCACCGCCGCCTCCGGCGGCAGGGAAAAGTCCATTTTTTCGTCGATATCCGCCGGGCGAACGCTGAAGTCCATCCCCAGCAGGTGCAGCAGCTGCCGCCGCCGGGGTGAGGCGGAGGCCAAAATCAGTTGTGTCATCGCGCTTCCCCCTTCCGGGGCGGGCTTTAGTCCACGCCCCGCAGATACAGTCCCCGGGTGCTTCCTCCGGGGTCGAAGGCGGCGGGGCTCTCCAGGGCCTGGAGCACCTGGTCCACTTCCCGGCTGTTTTCCGTGGTGAACAGCAGCCGGACAGCCCACAGCCCCAGGCGGTTCAGATCCTCCTGCCGGTCCAGCAGGTTGAGCTTCCGGCCGTTATACAGCACCGAGCGGCAGGTGTCCCCGTCCCGCAGCACGGGAAATTCCGCACCGGTCTTGTCCATCAGTTTGGTGGGGGCCAGGTCGCAGGTACATGCCCCGGTGCGGCCCCGGATCAGGCAGTTTTCCGTCACCATCAGGGGCAGCCGCCCATAGGCCAGGATCTCGCAGTCCACCGCCTTGCTCACGTCCCGGATCTGGGGCAGAGTCATTTCAAAGCTCAAGGTGGCGGAGCGCAGCTCCAGCCGGGCCATTTGATTGACGGCGGCGGAATTGTACAGATTCAGCCCGAAGTCCCCCCGCACCGCCATGCCGCATTCCCGTGCCGGGAGCAACAGGCCGGGGTTCCCCGCCAGCACCTCCCGCACCCCCAGGGCCCGCAGGTCCAGCATGGCCTGGCGGAGCTTGGGAAGCTCCGGGTCGTGGGCGATCCGGGGCAGCACGGCGCAGACCCGGGCCCGGGCCAGCAGCACCTGGCACCAGGCGGGGTCCTGCCGCAGCAGGTGGATGGGCACATACAGCACCGACAGCGGCGTGCGGAGCAGCCGCTCCGTGGCCTGCTCCCGGGTGGTGATCTGGACGTTTACCGCCGGATGGCTCCTGGGTCCGGCCACATGGCGGATCTGGGGGGCCTTCCCCAGCCGGGGCGGCTCCCGCCGGGCCCGGAGAGCGGTGAGCTGATTCAGGGCGTCCCGCCGCAGACCGTTGATGGCGGCGGCGGAGAGGGTGAAGCCCGGCTCCACCTCCGCCTGGATATCCAGGCACTTGTAGGGGGTGCCCCCGGTCTTGGACAGCCGGGCGGCCAGGGCCTCCGGGGTCAGCAGCACGTTCCGGGCGGGCTCCCCCTTGGGTCCCTCCACCCGGCAGACCCGACCCTCCGGGTCCGCCACGGTCAGGCGGCTGCCCAGGCCCGTCACTGAGGCTGCCATCCGCACCCCCACCCGGGGGGTCTCTCCGGCCTCATAGCTCTGGCGGGCCTCCTTCATCCAGGGGGCCTCCCCGCCCGGCTCCTGGCGGGTGCCGAACATCTCCGGCCCCGTCCTGCCGGTATAGTAGCCGTCGGTAAAGCCCTGGCGGTTGAAGGCGGCCAGGAGTTTGTCCATCATTTCCCGGGTGACGGCCTTGCCGTCCAGAGCCTGGCGGTACACCTGGGTCACCGCCGCCACATACTCGGGCCGCTTCATCCGGCCCTCCAGCTTAATGGAGGTCACGCCGAAAGCCGCCAGCTCCCCTAAGTAGGTGACCAGGCAGTTGTCCTTCAAGCTCAGAGGGTACTTGTCCTCCCAGCGGCCGTAGCCGTAGCTCTGGCGGCAGGGCTGGGCGCACCGGCCCCGGTTGCCGGACCGGCCTCCAATGGCGGCGGACAGATAGCACGCTCCGGAATAGCACATGCACAGCGCCCCGTGGACGAAAACCTCGATCTCAACGGGGGAATTGTGGCAGATATAGCTGATCTCCTCCCGGCTCAGCTCCCGGCTGAGGACCACCCGCTTCATACCCCAGGCGGCGCACATCTGCACCCCCGGCAGGGAATGAATGGTCATCTGGGTGGAGCCGTGGATGGGGATGTCCGGGGCGATCCGGCGGCAAAACTCCGCCACCCCCAGGTCCTGGACGATAAAGGCGTCCACCCCGCTGAGGGCGGCCTGGCGGATCAGCTCCGCCGCCTGGTCCAGCTCCCGGTCGGAGGTCAGGATGTTCAGCGCCAGGTGGACGGCCACCCCCCGGATGTGGCAGTAGCGCACCGCCTCGGTCACCGTCTGGGGGGTAAAATTTTTCGCGCCCTGGCGGGCGTTCAGGGTCTCGTAGCCCAGATACACGGCGTCCGCGCCGTTCTGCACCGCCGCCCGGAGGGCCTCCATGGACCCAGCCGGCGCCAAAAGTTCCAGCATAGCAAGTCTCTCCAATGGATATTTGACCTATTATAGCATATTTTCCGGGCAGAGGCTACCCTGTCCGGAAAATTTAATGGAATATTCACAGGCGGCGGGCCTATTCGCCGGTCCCGCTTCCCCGGCTGTCCAGGTAGATCATCAGCACGGCGATGTCCGCCGGGCTGACGCCGGAGATCCGCCCGGCCTGGCCCAGGGACACCGGCCGGATCCGGGCCAGCTTCTCCCGGGCCTCCAGCCGCAGGCCCCGGATGGCGGAATAGTCCAGATCCGGGGGCAGGGCCCGGGCCTCCTCCCGGCGGAACTGCTCCACCTGCTTTTCCTGCCGGGCCAGATATCCGGCGTATTTCGTCTCGATCTGCACCGCCTCCCGAATTTCCGGGGCCAGGTCCGGCCGGTCCGGGTCGAAGGGGGCCAGGTCGTCATAGTCCACCTGGGGCCGCCGGAGCAGCTCCGCCAGCCGAGCGGAGCCGGTCACTGGGGCGGAACCCCGCTGCCGGAGCATCTCGTTGAGCTCTATGCTCTCCGCCACGCCGGTCCCCTCCAAACGGCGGACCTCCCGCTCCACCGCCCGGTATTTTTCCGCCACCGCCTGGCGGCGGGCCTCGTCCACCAGGCCGATCTGAGCCCCCAGATCGGTGAGCCGCCGGTCGGCGTTGTCCTGCCGGTGAAGCAGGCGATATTCCGAGCGGCTGGTCATGATCCGGTAGGGCTCCTCGGTGCCCTTCGTCACCAGATCGTCGATGAGGATGCCGATGTAGCCCATGTCCCGGGTGATGATCACGGGTTCCTTCCCCTGGACGCTTCTCGCGGCGTTCACCCCCGCCAGCAGCCCCTGGACGGCGGCCTCCTCATAGCCGGAGGTGCCGTTGAACTGCCCCGCGCCGAACAGCCCCGGCACGGTCTTGCACTCCAGGGCGGCGGTCAGCTGGGTGGGGTCCAGGCATTCGTATTCGATGGCGTAGGCCGGGCGCATCATCTCCGCCCGCTCCAGGCCGGGGATGGTGTGAAGCATCCGCAGCTGCACGTCCTCCGGCAGGCTGCTGGACAGACCCTGGATATACAGCTCCTCCGTGTCCAGCCCGCAGGGCTCCACAAAGAGCTGGTGGCGGGTCTTGTCCGGGAAGCGGACCAGCTTCGTCTCGATGCTGGGGCAGTATCGGGGCCCCACCCCCTGGATGGTGCCGTCGAAAAGGGGGGAACGGTAAAGATTTGCCCGAATGACAGCGTGGGTTTCCTCGTTGGTGTAGGTCAGGTAGCACTTGGCCCGGTTTTCCGGGGGCCGGGCCGTCCGGAAGGAGAAGCCGGGGCACTGATCGTCCCCCGGCTGGGGCTCCATTTTGGAAAAGTCCACGCTCCGCCGGTTCACCCGGGGGGGCGTGCCGGTCTTGAACCGCCGAAGCCGCAACCCCAGGGCCCGGAGGCTGTCCGCCAGGCCCGTGGCCGGGTGCATCCCGTCGGGGCCGGAGGGGTAGACCGTGTCGCCGGTGATCACCGTGCTGTCTAAGTAGGTCCCGGTGGCCAGCACCACCGCCCGGACCCGGTACTCCGCCCCCAGGCGGGTCCGGAGGCCCCAGATCCGGCCGTTTTCCGTCAAAAGCTCCGTGACCATGGCCTGCTTTAAGTCCAGATGCTCCTGAAGCTCCAGGACGTGCTTCATATACTGCTGATATTTCCGCCGGTCCGCCTGGGCCCGGAGGGAGTGGACGGCGGGGCCCTTCCCCAGGTTCAGCATCCGGTACTGGATGCAGCAGGCGTCGGCGGCCAGGCCCATCTCACCCCCCAGGGCGTCCAGCTCTCGGACCAGATGGCCCTTGCCGGAGCCGCCGATGGCGGGGTTGCAGGGCATATTCCCCACGGCGTCCAGGTTGATGGTGAAGATCACGGTGCGGCAGCCCAGCCGGGCGGCGGCCAGGGCGGCCTCGATGCCGGCGTGGCCGGCCCCCACCACCGCCACGTCGTATTCCCCGGCGAAATAGGTCATGCCTCCGCCTCCAGGGGCCGGGCTACGATCTGGCAGCGGTGGATGGGGACGCCCTGGGCCAGGAATTTTTCCTCATACCCGGTCAAAATCCCCACCGGCCCGTTGGCGTGAAGATCGTCGGTGACGTTTTTCACCTCCAGACCCAGCGCGGCGCACTCTTCCAACGTGAAGGCAAACAGGGGGGCGTTGTCGGTTTTGAACCAGACTTCCCCGCCGGGGGTCAGGGCCTGGGCGTAGAGCCGGAGGAAGCTCCGGTGGGTCAGGCGGCGCTTGGCGTTTTTCTTCCGGGGCCAGGGGTCGGGAAAATTGAGGTAGATCCGGTCCATCTCCCCGGGGGCGAAGCACGCGGAAAGATTGGCCACGTCCATGTCCACGAAAAAGACGTTTTTCAGCCCGGCGTCCCGGGCCTTCTCCATGGCCATGACCATGGCCTCCCGGCACCGCTCCACGGCGATCACCAGCGCCTCCGGATGGGCCGCCGCCAGCTCTGCGGTGAATTTGCCCTTTCCGCAGCCCAGCTCCACCCACAGCCCGGCGCAGCCGGGCAGCAAGGACCGCCAGGCGCCCCGCTTATTGGCGGGGTCCGTCACCTGCCAGGGGGCGCAGGCGGCCATCCGGGGCTCCAGATTGGGCTTTTTCCGCATTCTCATAACCATTCCTCCAAAGGGGCGTTTTTGGTATTATATCAAAACCGGGGTCCCCTGTCAATCGCGCCAAAAGGGCCCTAAAAAAGGGCCCCACGCCTGGGACCGGGTTTGACATTCCATTTTCGCCGTGGTAAAATAATAAAAAGATTTTGCCGTTTTCCGCCCGAAGGGCGGAACGCGAAAAGGAGGGTCCGGGACCATGAAGGTGCTTCTTCACATCTGCTGCGCGCCCTGCGCCAATATGTGCATCGACGTGCTCCGGGGGGACGGGGCGGAGCTGACCGGCTTCTGGTACAATCCCAATATCCACCCCTTTACCGAGTACCGGGCCCGGCGCAACTGCCTGCGGGAATACGCCCAGACCGTGGAGCTGCCAATTTTGGAGCGGAACGACTACGGCCTGCGGCCCTTTGTCCGGGCGGTGGCGGCGGACATTCCGGGCCGCTGCGCCGTGTGCTACGAGATGCGGCTCTTCGAGGCCGCCCGGCAGGCCAAGGAGGGGGGCTTCGACGCCTTCACCTCGTCGCTGTTCATCAGCCCCTATCAAAATCACGAGCTGCTCCGGGAAACCGCCCAGCGGGCGGCGGAGGCGGCGGGCGTACAGTTCCTGTACTGGGACTTCCGCCCCTACTTCCGGGAGGGGCAGGCCCGGGCCCGGGAGCTGGGGATGTATATCCAGAAATACTGCGGCTGCGTCTTCTCCGAGGAGGAGCGCTACCTGAAAAAGAGCAAGATCATTCCGTAGGAGGGACTATGACGCAAATGCGATATGCCGTGCCCTGCCTGTTCGGCCTGGAGGGCCTGGCGGCGGAGGAACTGCGGCGGCTGGAGATGGAAAACGTCCAGGCGGAAAACGGGCGGGTCCTGTTTTCCGGCGGACCCGAGGCCCTGCCCCGGGCCCTGACCTGGCTGCGCACGGGAGAACGGGTGCTGATCGTGCTGGCGGAGTTTCCCGCCAGCACCTTTGAGGAGCTGTTCCAGGGGGTGTGCCGGGCGCCGCTGGTGGACTTTATCCCCCGGGACGGGGCCTTCCCGGTGAAAGGCTCCTGCCTGGACAGCAGGCTCATGAGCGTGCCGGACTGCCAGGCCATCATCAAAAAGGCGGCGGCCAGAAATTTGGGGGCGGCCTACGGCCTGACCTGGCTCCCCGAGACCGGCGCCACCTTCCAGTTGCAATTCGCCCTGTTCCACGACCGGGCCACCCTCTATTTGGACGCCACCGGTCCGGGCCTGCACAAGCGGGGCTACCGGGCCGTGGGCAACGAGGCGCCGTTGCGGGAAACCCTGGCGGCGGCGCTGGTGCTGCTGTCCCGCTACCGGGGGCGGGAGACCTTTTTCGACCCCTTCTGCGGCTCCGGCACCATCCCCATCGAGGCGGCTCTCATCGCCAAAAACCAGGCCCCCGGCCTGCGCCGGCGCTTTGCCGCGGAGGCCTTCCCCTGGCTGCCGGAAAGCGCCTGGCGGCAGGCCCGGGAGGAGGCCCGGGACCGGGAATTTCACGGCCAGTACCGCATCCTGGGGTCGGACATCGACGAAAACGCGGTGAGCCTGGCCGCCGCCAACGCCCGGAAGGCGGGGGTGGGGGACCTGATCGAATTTCACCGGGCAGACGCCACCCGGGAACCACTGCCGGACCAGGCGGGCATCCTCATCGCCAACCCGCCCTACGGGGAGCGGATGATGGAGCGGCAGAGCGCCCAGCGGCTCTATACCGCCCTGGGCCGCCACCTCCGGGGGCAGGCGGGCTGGCGGCTGTACCTGCTGGCGGCGGAGCCGGAATTTGAGCATTATTTCGGCAGCCGGGCGGACAAAAAACGGAAGCTCTACAACGGGCGCATCCAGTGCAACTGCTACATGTATCTTCCCGGGCAGAACAAGGGGGGCCGCAAATGAAGGATCTTTTTATCATCAACCCCGCCGCCGGGAAGCGGAACCGGACGGAAGAATACCGGGAAATGATCCAAAGCTCCTGGGGCAAGCGGGGGCTACCCTATGAGATCGCCGTGTCCCAGGGCCCCGGGGACTGCCGGGACCTGGCCCGCCGGGCGGGGGAGAGCGGGGAGGAGTACCGGATCTTCGCCATGGGCGGGGACGGGACCCTCAACGAGGTGGCCGCCGGGGCGGCGGGCTTTCCCAACGTGGCCGTGACCCATTTCGCCGGGGGCAGCGGCAACGATTTCGTTCGCATTTTTGGGGACAGCATGGCCTTCGACAGCTTAGAGCCCTATCTCGACTGCCAGGAGTCGGTGCTGGACATGATCCAATGCAATGACCGCCTGGCAATCAACACCTGCTCCGTGGGCCTGGACGCCCGGATCGGCACCCAGATCGGGGAGTATAAGCGCCTGCCCCTGGTCACAGGCTCCGGGGCGTACATTCTGTCCATCCTGGTCAATCTGTGCCGGGGCATCTCCGAGCCCTACACCGTGGAGGTCAACGGCCAGGTGTTCCAGGGAAAGCAGACCATGATCACCGCCTGCAACGGCCAGTTTTACGGCGGGGGGTTCCATCCCGTGCCGGAGGCGGACCCCACCGACGGGATGCTGGACGTGGTGATCGTGAAGGACGTGCCGCTGTGGCGGGTGCCCATGGTCATCGGCAAGTACAAGGCCGGCCAGTATGCCCAGCTGCCCAATCTAATTACCCATGTGGTGACGGACCGGCTGACGGTGCGCTGCTCCAAGATCAACAGCGTCAGCCTGGACGGGGAGCTGCTGCGGACGGACGCCCTGGAAATTCGGATCGCCCAGGAGAAGCTGCGCTATTTCTATCCCCGGACCGCGTCGATGCACATCGCCCCCCGGCAGGCCCTGGCCGGAACAGCAGGATAAATGACCGGGACGCGTCAGCGTCCCGGTCCCGGTATCATGGGGGCAATGTCTCGGACGTCCCCCGGCCCGGCCCCCTTGGGGATGGTGATGGTCAGCACGATCTGGCTGTCCGTCTCCCGCCGCTCGGACACCGCCGGGATGCCGGAGCGCTGGATCCGGGCCAGGGACTGGCTCAGGCCGTTGAGGAAGGCCCCCAAGTTGGCCCTGGGCGGCTGGGCGGGCTTGGCCTCCAGGAGGGCGGCGATGTATTTTTCCGTCCGGGCCACGCTCATCCCCTCCCGGGCGATGGTCTCCAGGGCCTTCAGCTTTTCCGGCTCCCCGGGCAGCCGCAGCAGGGCCCGGGCGTGGCGCTCGGTGAGGTTCGCGGCCCGGAGGGCATCCAGCACCTGCTGGGAGTGGCGCAGAACCCGCAGCTTGTTGGCCACGGCGCTCTGGCTCTTGCCCAGGAGCTTGGCTGCCTGCTCCTGGCTCAGGTCCCAGGTCTCCATGAGCTTGGCGATGCCCCGGGCCTCCTCCACAAAGTCCAGGTCCTGGCGCTGGAGGTTCTCCACCAGGGCCGCCATGCCGGACTCCTTGCTGTCCATGCTCATGACGATGCAGGGGATCTCCGTCAGGCCGGCCATCTGCCCGGCCCGGAGGCGGCGCTCCCCGGCGATCAGCTCATAGGCCGTCCCCACCCGGCGCACAGACAGGGGCTGCAAAATTCCGTGGCGGCGGATGCTCTCCGCCAACTCCCGGAGGGCGTCCTCCCGGAACCACTCCCGGGGCTGGGCCGGGTTGGGGCGGATGGCCTTGGCCGGCAGGAACACCACCCGTCCGGTTTCCATATAGGTTTTCAGCTTTTGGCACTGCATGACCGTTCCCCCTTGGTATAGACTGGGCCCATTGTACTCCAAGTGAAGGGACAAAAGCCCACGAACCAGCGCCCCCTTAAAAAATCACCCTCGCGGGTGGGCAAGATTCCACTTGCCCGCCTTTTTTCGGCAATTTCGATACCGAGCGGACCCAAGAGGTGGGGCGATTACCGTCAGACCGGCGCACGTCTTGTCCGCGGCGGCACGCCGCCCGGTTGGAGTGCCCCGGTCAGCCGGGCGGCCAATGTAGCCATGGCGGCGGGGTCCGGCTTCAGCACCTTCCGGTCGTAGGTCAGCAGACCGTTGATCTCGTCCTCCACGTCGCTGAGCTGGGTGTAGATGGCCCCGCACAGCCCCTTGGGGATGGCGGGCTCGATCCGCTGCCGGTAGAGGGCCAGCAGCTCCGTCATATACTGCTCCCGGGTCCGGCAGGTTCGGTAGCCGTAGGCGTCGTCCGTATTGGCCATGTGGCCCGGGGTGGGCAGGGTGTAGCCCCCAAACTCGCTGAGGACCAGAGGCCGCTTGCTCTTTCGCAGCTGCCCCCAGGGGCCGAAGTAGATGTGCCGGCTGTTCACATCCGTCTGCCCCCACCGGAACCAGCCCGAGGCGGTGTCGATGATCCGGCTGCCGTCCAGGGCCTTCAGCCGCCGGTAGGCCTCCGTGGAGCGGAACTGGCCCCAGCCCTCGTTGAAAATCGTCCAGTAGAGGATGCAGGGGTGGTTGCGCAGCTGCCGCACCGTGGCCTCCATGCTCCGGTAGAAGGTCTCCCGGCCCTTGGGGTCCCGGTGAAGGCCCCCGTCGGGCCGCACCTGGAAGCCCACCGTGGGCAGGGCCGTGTCCCGAAGATAGCGGTACTGTCCATTGTTCACCATGTCCTGGAAAACCACCATCCCCAGCCGGTCGCACTGGTAGTAAAATTCCTCCGGCTCCACTTTGATGTGCTTGCGCAGGGTGTTGAACCCCAGCTCCTTCATGGCCTGAATGTCCTGGGCGTAGCACCCAGGGTCGGGGGCCGTCAGCAGTCCGTCGGGCCAGTACCCCTGATCCAGCAGGCCGTGGAAAAAGTAGGGCTTTCCGTTGAGGCAGATCCTGGGGATCCCCGCCACCTGCCGGATGTCCACGGTCCGCAGGGCAAAGTAGCTCTCCACCCGGTCCTCCCCCATTTCCAGGGTGAATTCATAGAGCCAGGGGTCCTCCGGGCTCCACAGCCGGGGGTTTTCCGGCGCGATCACCGCCCGGCCCTTTTCCAGGGGGAACACCTGGCCGTCTTGCAGAACGACCCTTCCCGGGACCGCGGGCTTTCCCGTGTCGATCACCGCCCGGCGGCAGTCGGCCTGGATATCCAGATGCTCGATGTAGGTCTCCGGCACCGATTCCAGCCACACGGACTGGTAGATCCCGGAGACGGGGGTGTACCACATACCGCCCCGCTTTTCAGGCGCTACCTGCTTGCCGTAGGGCTGGGAAAGGTCCCGCAGATCGTCCCGGACCCGGAGGAGCAGCTCCGCCTCCCCATCCGGGAGGAAGGGGGTGATGTCGAAGGTCATGGCCTCGTAGCCCCCCAGGTGGTGACCCGCGTGGGCGCCGCCCACGAAGCAGTCCAGCTCCTGGTCCGCCGCGCCGATGTGGAGCAGCACCCTGCCCCGGAAAAAGCCCGCCGGGAGCGCCAGGCGCCGCCGGTAAAATAAGTAGCTTCCCTCGGGGAAATGCTCCCCCACCCCGGAAAGGGCGCTCTCCGGGCAGAAGGGAACTAGAATCGACCGGTCGAACCGCTCCGGCGGCTCCTTGTCGGGGGAAACGGCAAATTCCCAGGTGCCGTTCAGGCACAGAAAGCTGTCCCGCCGCAGCTGGGGGCGGGGATAGATCTGCCAGGGGGTGCCGGAGAGGGTCTCACCCTGGCGGGTATAGAGCTGGGTAAGCATAGCGCGCCTCCTTTCACGGTGCTTGGTTCTTTCGCAGAAGGTTCAGGATCCGGTCCGTGACCGGCCGGAACAGGACGTAAAGGCCGTACCCCAGCAGCCCGCCGGTCCCGTTGGTGATCAGGTCCGTGATATCCGAGGACCGGCCGCCGTTGAGAAGGGGCTGGAGCAGCTCGATCCCCAGGCTCATCAAAAGGCAGAGCAGCACGGTCTCGGCGCATCTTGCCTTCCCGTTCCGGGTCAGCGGGTACAAAAAGCCGAAGGGCACGGTCAAAAGCACGTTCAGCACGATCTGCCGGAGATAGTCCCCCCGCCCCAGGGACACATCGATAAACGGCACCAGATTCATGGGGGTATAGGGGTGGTCCAGCAGGTACGGGAGGGAACAAAGCACCGGCATCAGGGTAAAATACAGCACGCTGGAGAGATACGCGTACATCAGCGTGTGAACCAGCAGCCTGTCCCGGCCCATTTTTCGCCATCTTGGGAAAAAGGCAAAGACATACACCAGCGCCAGCGCGGCAAAATCGATCAGGTAGTTCATAGGAGCCCTTCTTTTCCAAACCTTCCTTGTAATTATAGCACACTTTTTATTCGGAGGAAAGTAAAAATACACGGTTCTTTCATCTTCCATCCTCCAAAAGTACGGATACTTCAGGAAAAATATGGGAAGATCCGACAGAGTGTGATTTTTTATACGGAATTCCAAAAAAGTTGTTGCAATTCCGGTCACAATATGTTAATATTTTGAATGGGGGATGAGGATATGCGTAAGCCGTCCCACTTGGGGCCCAAGCTATTGATTCTCGCCGCCTGTGGGGCGGTGTTGGGGGTTTGGGCTCTCTTGTTTGGCTTTTGCCCGATCCGCGCGGTCACCGGCGTCATCTGCCCCAGCTGCGGCATGAGCCGGGCCTGGCTGGCGGCGCTGCGGCTGGATCTGGGGGCGGCGTTTTCCCATCACCCCATGTTCTGGATCGTCCCGGCGGTTGCCGCGCTGTGGCTTTTTGACTTTCAGCCGCTGCCGTCCAAGCGGGCCAACGCATGGCTCCTGGCCGCCCTGGGCATTGGGTTCGCGGTGTGCTATTTCGCCCGGCTGGCAATGTTTTTACATGGTGATCTCATCATATAAAACCAATCGCAAGGAGGAAAATGATATGTTCTGTAAAAACTGCGGTAGTCCCATGGACCCCAACGCGGTAGTCTGCGTCAAGTGCGGCTGCGCCAAGGGCACCGGCATTTCCTACTGCCCCAACTGCGGCGCGCCCACGACGCCCGGCGCGGCGGTCTGCCTGAAGTGCGGCTCCGCATTGACCACCGCCGTCACCGGCGGCAAGAGCAAGCTGGCCGCCGGTCTGCTGGGTATTTTCCTGGGCAGCCTGGGCATCCACAACTTCTACCTGGGCTACACCGGCAAGGCGGTGGCCCAGCTGCTGATCTCCGTGCTGACCTGCGGCGTCTGCGCCATCGTCAGCGAGGTCTGGGGCCTGATCGAGGGCATTATGATCCTCACCGGCAAGATCGACAAGGACGCCAATGGCATGGCCCTGACGGACTAATTTCCGTCCATACAGTTAAATTGGTTCATAAAAATGGGGGCCAGGCGCATCGCCGACCCCCATTTTTAATTTGAACCGCCTGGGCGCGGCTTCCTTCTACCTGGCTGTTTCCCTGAAAAAGGGATTTACACCGTCTCGGTCCGGGCGGGATAGAGGTAATACCGGGTGAAGGTCTCCCGGGTGCTGTCCGGCAGATCCTTCACGGTCTGGAATCCCGCCGTTTCAAACTCTTCGCCGTACACCGGATGGTAATAGATCACCCAAATATCCCGGTTCCGGGCCTTCTGGCTTTCGATCAGCTTCTCCACCACCGCGTGGAACACCGGCCGCCCGAAGGGGTTGTAGAAATAAAACACGTCGTAGTCCCCGTAGCCGTCAAATTCCGCCGCGTTGGCTTGGATGCACTCCACGTCCAGCTTCAGCTTTTCCATGTTCCGCTTGGCAATGCCCAGAAGATGCTCGTCCAGGTCCAGCCCCGCCACCTTGCCATAGCCGCTCTCCTTGGCGCAGCGCATGCACATTCCCTTGCCGCAGCCCACGTCCAGGAAGGCCGCCTCCTCCGGCCGCACGGGGACCTCCAAAAGCATCTTCTTCATAGCGCCGGGGTCGGTCATGCTGTACCCGTGAAATTCCTCCACCTGCCTGTGTTCGTCGCCCACATAAAACAGGCTGAAATCCAGGCCGTGGAGCTTTTCGTCCACATATTGGCCGAAAAATTTGACCCATCGCCGGGCCCGGACATAAAAATGTTCTTTCCGATTCATGATTTCGCCTCCAGAATGTTCCAATCGGACCAAGGCTAGCAAACCGGCCCGAGATCCGATCCTCCG
Source organism: uncultured Oscillospiraceae bacterium (assembly GCA_947626085.1). Classification (GTDB taxonomy): domain Bacteria; phylum Bacillota; class Clostridia; order Oscillospirales; family Oscillospiraceae; genus Faecousia. The sequence continues at coordinate 1,181 of CANQQU010000045.1, read as the reverse complement.
GCCGCCGAAAGGTCGATCCCTCGGCGGCTGGTTTACCATAATTTGCCTTTTCTATTCTACATGGTTTTATCATTGATTTCAAGAGGTAATATTCCCATTTTTGGCGGGAAAATAGCCGCTGCCGATAGGCGGAATGGAAGGTATTGTTAGATTAAAACACATTCGTTTGGATCGTGCGCCGGTTTCCCTTTTTTCAGGCCATCTGTAGTGCGGAGTGGGAGCAATATGATCAAAAGATCAGGCTGGCCGGAATTTGAAATGTCCGGCGTGAAGGCGGGCATGGCCAGCAAAGGCAAAAGATGCCCAAAAAGCGGAGAAAATATTGATATTTCCCCAAAAGCTGCTACAATAATAGAAAAAGCGGCAGACGGCGGTGGAGCAGCAGTGCAGATTATCGGAAAGATCGACATTGAAAAATATAAATGCATCACACCAGACATCACAACCGACGAGGTGATCATCACCGAAGAACGGATCGCGCATATTCAAGAGCGGCATCCCGGCGATTATGAGCGAGTCTGGTCATTTCTGCAAGACGCGCTTGCTGATCCAGATTATATCCTGGATGACAAAATGGAAAATACCGGACTAATACTAAAACAAATTCGTCAGGGCGATTTTCGTTTTCAGGTGGTTTTACGCATCCACACCTCGGATGACCCGGCAGCGTTTAAAAATTCCATTCTTTCCGCATGGTGTATCAGTGACAATCGGTGGAGGAACTATCTAAATAACAAAAAAATCCTTTACAAATCTGAATAAAACAGATATAATAAAAATAGAATAGAGACGGTCACTTGAGGTGGTAAATTTCGTTGCGACCACACGCCGATGGTATGACAGGGGAAACCCGAGAGATGCGGGAGATGCGACGCCCGCCAAGTGACCATACTATTGGGGGTCTACTTTCGGGTAGGCCCCTTTTTATTAGGCGCGGCATTCAATTCAATCGTCCGCGAAGCGGACACCACACTTTTTCACTCTTACATATTACTTTTTACTTCCCAAAAATCGGCCCTTTGTATGAAGTGAAGAGTGTGGTGCTTCGCGCAGCGAATCAAAATCTTACAAAGCTGCCAGTGGCAGCTTTACCTTAAAAAGTAGTGGTTCTATGTCAATAGTTGGGGTAGAGGAAAAATGCAATAAATAATAGAGATCAAGTCGGGGCATCCGTTCGGCAC
>CANQQU010000044.1 GCA_947626085.1 uncultured Oscillospiraceae bacterium | reverse complement strand
GGTTGTGGAGACTTTATTCTAACAAACTCAATCGCCTTTTTCTAGCCATTCGGTCTCACATCTATTGTAACGCTACAATCTGTCCAAAACGGAGTTTCCGAATTCAGTTGAAAAAACGCGGATCCCATGATATAATTGCTTTGAATAAGGGAGTAGTCGGCACCTTTGTGCGGTGATTCCAACACACCGGAGTCTTTCCTGGTATCATCTGAAACGACGAGACTTATCTGCCGCGGTGGGTAAGGCTCGTTCTTTTTATCCACAGCGGATCGCCAAGTTTGGCGGCGAGATGATATGTCGGGATATCCTGGCATCCCGAGATGACAGTAAGGGAGGAAAACCGGATGGCAGATTCCAATATTACGAAACGGGCGCTGGCCGCCGCACTGCGGGAGCTTATGGAGGAAATGCCCTTCGATAAAATTCAGATCGCGCAGATATGCGAGCGGTGCGATATGAATCGAAAGAGCTTTTATTATCATTTCAAAGACAAATACGATCTGGTCAACTGGATCTTCGATACGGAGTTTATCTCGTTCGCCAGGGACAGCACGAAAGATCTGCCCTCCGATGACCGCTGGGAACTGATCGAGCGGGCCTGCGAACAATTTTACGCAAACAGGGCGTTTTACCGCAAGGCACTCTTGATCAAAGGCCAAAACTCGTCAGCTGACCATCTTCGGGAATATCTCTTTCCCCTGATCAAAATGCGAATCACTCAATTTCTCAGCGATGATGCCGCCGACGAGTTCACCATCAATTTTTTCGCGGACGCCGTGCTCTGCGCGATTGAAAGATGGCTGTTGGAGAAACAATGTATGCAGCCGGAAGAGTTTGTCACAAAGATCAAGCAAATCATTCACGGCGGAGCGGTGGCGATTTATCGGGAAATGAATTCCACGGAAGCCGGAGCCGAAGCGCTTGGCCCAGAACATAACAGTCATTGAATAAACGACTGGATTTGCTCTCCGTCCCGGTATCCTTTTTCATAGAGCCTATGGAGCGCTTCGGTGTTTCTGCTTAATGTACTGACGCCGCAGGTGTCGTCCGGCGCGATAATCAAGACCTTCCCCTCCGCGCTCAATCTGCGTGCCATTTCCACGCCGTTGTTATATTGTTCTGCCCGCTGTGCCAGCTTCCCCGCTGCCAGCGGGTATTTTTTTCGGATTCGGGCGGCGAGTATTTTGTCTCTATCGGAGGTTCGCACCGTGTTTTCCGGCAAGGTCAAAAGCAGAACGACTTTTTCGCACCCACGTTCAAAAGCCTTTTGGATGGGGACCGGATCGCTTAACGCGCCGTCAAAATACGGGATCCCTTTTACCGAATAGGGATGGCAGACAAACGGGATCGCGCTGGACGCTTTCATAATACTGTAATCGTCCGGCGACATATCCTGTTTTCCAAAATACTTCGCGCGGCCTGTTTCCGCCTCGGTGGCAACGGCGACGAACTCCATAGGACTGGCGATCGCGGCGAAATAATCCAAGGGATTTTCTCCATCTGAATTGCTCAGGGTGCTGTAAACATAGTCTAAGTCCACAAAGGATCTTTTGAACAGGAAATTCCCGATCCCGGCGTACTGCCTGCGCCGTCCATACTCCGTATAAAACCGGAGATTGCGCCCGCGCTGTCCGGCCGCATAAGAGATCAGGTTGGCGCTTCCCGCGGAAACGCCAATCCCCACGTCAAACTGGATCTGTTGATCCATGCAATAATCCATAACGCCCGCGGCATAGACGCCGCGAAATCCGCCGCCCACATCTACAACGCCGATTTTTCCTGGATTCATACTGCCAGGCATCCTTTCTTCGGGCACGCACGCACAAAAATTTCCTTCAAGTCGTTTTGAAAAAGATTGTACCGCCCGCTTTTTACCGGCCCGCTCCAATCGCGCAGGTTTCCATCCGTATCAAACAAGACACAACAAACATCATCGGAAATGATATGATCTACCGTACTGTTGTCTCCCTTCAGATCCCAAAGCATGGTATGGTATCTTTGTTCCTTACGCGCCTGCTGCACAGTCTGATAGACAAGCCGCGAAATGGCATCCGGGCAGCCCTGTTCCGGCAGGAGTACCGTAAAGGCAGGAGAGGATTGCTGTACGCTGTAAAAAAGATCCCCATTTACAATGAATTGCAAATCCTTCCCGCCGTATGAAAACCACGCGGAATACAGCAGCCCGAAATCACGGAGCCGGGAATATAATTCCCCGGCATCTTCATCGTATCGGATGACCAGCATCAGGTTATAGGATTCGGCCGCCTCATCCAGAAATTCAGAAGTCAGTCCCTCCGGTTCGCAGAACAGAAAAAAGGCGCTGTCCGGATGTGCCTTTACAAGCGGCAGAACGCATTGCGGTTGGTTGCCGGCAAAAAGCATCCAGGAATAAATCCCAAGTCCCTCGCCGGAACGGATTGCCGTCTGATAGTCCGGTTCTTTATCCGCAAAATTGACCGTGCCGATTTGGATGGGCACAGCCCATGGAATGTTGCACCCCAGCTTCTGCTCGTTTTCACGGATGCGCTGCGCGCCAACGATGCATCCGTTATACCCGAGATTCATGCCGAAGGTGTAAAGCCGGTCGGTATCCGCATGGGTCACCACTTCCCGCACCAGCTGATAGTAAGCGCTGTTTTCATTTTGAAGCATGGTTTGGGCCGTTGTAAAAAAATCCTCCTGAAATCTTCCGCCCGAAAACTGCAGCGCCATATCCACAAGATTCCGAATTCCGCGATCCGGGTTCTCCTTCATTTCCTTCAGTGTCCTTTTTACGATGGAACCCACTAATATTTTAGATATACTGCTCTCCATTTTCACTGCTCCTTCCGTGGCGCAAAAGGTATGGATGTTACTGTGTGGATCATACTCTTAATGGCGCCCCCTTGCAAGGGACAAACAGCCCGCCGCGTCCAAAAAAGGGACAAAGTCAGCGTCGCGTCCTAATTTGGGACGCGCGTTCCCTTCTGTCCCATGACTTTCAACATTTTCCACAGTATACTTTGCTTGAAACTCAGGATGCTGAGTCGGTTCTCGTTTCAAATAGTGATAGAAAGGAAAGAAAAAACATGAATACCTCTCTGAAAACCGCAATGCAGAACTTCGCGATCAATCAGGCTCTGAACTATGTGGAAAACGCTCCAGAGGAAAATATCCCCAAGCTGATGGCGTTTGTTGACAAACATTCCCCCAATGGCTGGTACGCGAGCCAGCGCGCGGCAGTCCGTCAAGCCATCGAAGAAAAAGGAAATTGGTATCAACTGATCCTGAAGGCATATGAGCTGGATCCCGGCGTCCGGAAAGCGTTTTTCCAGAATCTTCTGTTTAACGGCAGCCTGAAAGGGAGCGCCACGCAGAACGAAATGGCCGAGAAATACGGCTGCAATATTCCCTGGGCGATCCTTTTGGACCCCACCTCCGCCTGCAATATGCACTGCACCGGCTGCTGGGCGGCGGAATACGGGCACAAGCTGAACCTGAGTCTGGAAACCATTGACTCCATTATCCGGCAGGGGAAGGAGTTGGGCGTGTATCTGTACATCTATACCGGCGGCGAACCGCTAGTACGCAAAGCCGACCTGATCCGGCTGTGCGAAATGCACCCGGACTGCGAATTTCTGTCCTTTACCAACGGCACCCTGATTGACGAAGCGTTCTGTCAGGAGATGCTGCGGGTCAAGAACTTTGTTCCCGCCATCTCTCTGGAAGGCTTTGAGGAAGCAAACGACAGCCGCCGTGGAGAGGGAAGCTATGCAAAAGTCAAGCGCGCCATGGAGCTTTTGAAGTCTCACCGCCTGCTCTTTGGCATCTCCACCTGCTACACCAGCAGAAATTACGCGGATATCACAAGCGAGGAATTTTTCGACTATCTGATCGAATCCGGCGCGCTGTTCTGCTGGTTCTTCCACTATATGCCCGTGGGCAACGATGCGGCCACCGAGCTTCTCCCCACCCCGGAACAGCGGGAAACGGTGATGCGCAACATCCGCGCTTTCCGCAAGACGAAGCCCATTTTCACCATGGACTTCCAGAATGACGCCCAATATGTGGGCGGCTGTATCGCCGGAGGCAGGCGGTATCTGCATATCAACGCCAAGGGCGATGTGGAGCCGTGCGTGTTTATCCACTATTCCAACTGCAATATCCACAACACGACCCTTCTGGGCGCGCTCCAAAGCCCTCTGTTCATGGCCTACCACAACGGGCAGCCTTTCAATGACAATATGCTTCGCCCGTGTCCCATGCTGGAAAATCCGGATCTTCTTCCGAAAATGGTCAGTGAGACAGGCGCGGTCAACACCGACTACCAAAGCCCGGAAAGCGCCGAGCATCTGTGCGAGAAAACCTCCCGCTATGCCGAAAAGTGGACGCCGAAGGCCACGGAGCTTTGGGACTGCTGTGCCGGTTGTTCCAAGTGTTCCAAAGAAAAGGAGTAATGGACTATGGGAACCCTGAGAAAATTGAAAACCAAAATGAGATTTGACCGCGACTGGCACAAGACGCTGCTTCGCAGCGGGAAGGACGAGATCCTGATCGATATTGACGGAGATAAGGAGGCGGATCTGGCCCTGCTGGATACCACCGGCGACGGCGATATCGACACGCTGGCGGTGGATCTCACCGGCGACGGAGAATTCAATCTGTACTTCGGAGATACGGATAAAAACGGAATCCCGGACGTGGTGCTGTACGATGAAAACGGCACCGGGTCTCTGCAGCTCCTGGGCCTTGGAAAAGAGGTGGAGGACGCCATTATAAGCACCGCCTGCATGATCCGTGCCGCTGTGATTACCGGAGATTATATCGCTGAAGCTCTGGAGCAGGAGCTTGACGAGCTGCAGCGTGTGATCAAAGCCGCCCAAAAGGAATTGAAAAAAGCGAACAGGCAGTGAAAAGGCAATTCCTTTTTCCCTTAATCGGTTTCACGGCGAAACGTGTTCTCCTATAGCTCCATTTACCAACGAAGAATAATCACAAACGAGCCGGACGCATAGACGCGGAGCCGACAGCAGGCCGAGAACTGCTGTCGGCTCCGCGTTTTGAAGTTTTATGGGCCGCCGTTTCTTTTTCATTGGTATCACCCCTGTTCCCGCGGCGGCGTCTGCGGCAGCGTCGCAAAAGGTCCTTGGAAAAGCGGCGGTTTTGGGAATTACGGCGCCGTATCCCGGCGTCAGGGCCGAAAATACGGCGCCGTAATTTTAATCTGCCCAAAACCGTCAAACCCCTTGCGCAGTCGGCATTGCCGCCGCGGTGAGCCGAGGCGGACGCCATCTTTCGGCGCCGCCTCTTTCTCCCGCTTGATTTTCGACCCTGTTGGAGGGGCCCTCTTGAGCCTGAACGTCTGCCCGAAACCGCCTCAAATTCCACTCATAGCCTGTTGGTGGGCTTTCGCCTGACCCACAAGCGGATAGAAGCCGGAAGGGATTGGAAAGGAAACGGCGGGTGGACGGAGTGGCTGACCCATGCGGCGAACGCTTATCTGGAGGAACAGGCGGCGGAAATTGACCCCGATGAGCTGATGACCCACCGCCTTGCCATATGCACCGCAGCCCAAAAAGCGGAAACGGGATGAGCGGGAAAGATCAAGCGTTGTGTGGGGGCATTTTTATGTGCTCCCGCCATAGTCATTTTTAAGAAAGAAAGGCAGTGGAAAAGCTCGTGCGTTTGTGCTATAATTGTAGGTAGTTGTGTAAGCGATTCGATTTACACATTATTTGAGAATTCTGGATGAGCGAGCAGTGAGGTTATGGATTATAAGATAGCAATTTGCGATGATTCAGAATCGGATCGGGAGAAAATTGCCGGCATGGTCCGCCGGTGGGCGGAGGCGTCGGGGAATGACGTCTTCATGTCGGTATTCCCGTCCTCGGAGAGCTTTCTCTTTCAATACGCCGAAGACAAGAATTACGACATTCTCCTGCTGGACGTGGAGATGCGGGAGCTGTCCGGCATTGACCTTGCCAAGCGCGTAAGGGCGGAGCGGGGACGGGCGGAGATCGTGTTCATCACCTCCCACTTTGAGTTCATCGCCGAGGGGTACGAGGTGGACGCGCTGCACTACCTTGTCAAGCCGGTAGCGGAACAGAAGCTCTTTGAAGTGCTGGACCGCGCGGCGGAGAGACTGGCCCTGGAGCCGCCATCGGTGGTTGTCAACTGCGATGGCGGAACGATGAAGCTGTTGGAGGCGGATATTCTCTATATAGAATCCTTCGCCCACTATATTGAAATTCACACCCCCACGGACGTATACAGGCTCAAAGAGAGCATCACTGCCTTTGGGGAGCAGCTTTCCGGTGACTTTTTCCGCGCCCACCGCTCCTACATCGTCAACTTAAAGGCCGTGGAGCGCATCTCCCGCTCGTCCCTGCGGCTTGCGGGCGGGGCGGAGATCCCCCTGGCCCGCGGGAAATACGACGGCTTAAACCGGGCGTTTATTGAGAGGAATTGATTTGCTGACATGCTGAAACGGACCTATTTGAAGCTGGTGGAGTACCAGACGGAGCAGTCAAAACAGCACCTGGAGGAGGTTCGGAGCATCCACCGGGAGATGCGGGGCTACAAGCACGATTTCCACAACCATCTCCAGACCCTGAAAAGCTATCTGGACGCCGGGGACACGGACAGGGCGCGGGAATACCTTCTCGAACTGGACCGGCGGCTCATGAACGTGGACACCCTTCTCAAAACCGGCAACGTGTCCCTGGACGCCATCCTGTCGGCGAAGCTGGCCCAGGCAAAGAACGAGAACATCGCCGTCACGGTGAAGGCCAACGTACCGGAGGGGCTGACGGTCAGCGACCTGGAGCTTTCCATCGTGGTGGGGAATCTCCTGGACAACGCCATCGAGGCCTGCAAGGCGGCCGGGGGCGAGAAATTCATTCGCCTCTACATCGGCATGAAGGGGAAGATGCTCTACTTCTCCATGCTCAACGCCGCCGGGGCCAAGCGGGAGAAGGCAGGGAGCCTCTTCGCCACCTCCAAATCCGGCGCCCACGGCTTTGGGCTCAGAAGGGCCGAGGCCATCATCAAGGACCACGGCGGCTGGGTCAAATACAACAGCGAGGACGGGGCCTTCACCTCCGAATTTCTGGTCCCGGCGCTTCCTTGACACATACGAAAACGCAATTCGTGCACCGCTGGCGACAGTTGGTGCACGAATTTTCTTTTTTTATCCGGTCTATGCTATGATGGGCGCGAAAGGGGTGAAATGCCTTGGAATATGAAAAGAACCCAAACAAAAAGCCGTATAAATCGGTGCTGAGCAACGCCTGGTGGAGCCTCCGGGGGATGATTCACGGCACGCCGCTGTCGCTGCTGGTGATGGTGCTGGAGGTCCCGCTGGCGGTGTTTCTCGCCTGGGGCCAGGTGCGTCTGCCCGCCTTGGTGGTGGGCGAGGTGACGCGGGGGGAGAGTCTTCGGCACGCGGCGCTGGCCGTGGGACTGTTCCTGCTGGCAATGCTGACCGCCACGGTCCTGCGGGACACCTGCGAGACGGTGATAGACGTCCTGCTGCAATTCTACCGCTCCCTCCGGAGCTGCGAACTGGACCGAAAGACCATGGGGTTCCGCTACCAGACCCTGGAGAGGAAGGAGACACGGGACCTGGGGGAGCGGGCCGGGAGATCCACCTGGATGTGGAACGGCGTTCAGCCCCTCAGCGACGTACCCAGGCGCTCCCTGAAGCTTGCGGAAAACCTCCTGTGCTACGCGCTTTTGGGCACGGTCCTCTCGGGCGTCAGCCCCTGGCTGGTGGTCTTGCTGACTCTGGCGCCGGCGGTGAATATCCTCTGCGCCAGGGCCTACCGAAAATGGCAGTACGCCGCCCGCCCGGCCCGGACGGACCTGAGCCGCCGGCTCCGCTACGTCTGCGCCGAGCCCGCCGATTTTGCCGCCTGGAAGGACATCCGGGTCTACGGCATGGCCGGGTGGTTTCGTGCGCTCTACCGGGACCTCCTGGACCGGGACCTCGCGTGGACCGGGAAGGATGGGACCCGCGAGTTTCTCGTAAAGCTGGCCGACCTCCTGGTCATCCTCCTCCGGGACGGGGCGGCCTACGCGGTGCTGATCACGGAGGCCCTCCGGGGGCAGATCACGGCGGAGCAGTTCGTCCTCTACTTTGCCGCCGTCTCCTCCTTCGCGGACTTTGTGGGGGGCATCGTCTCCGAGTGGAACGGGATGGCCAATGCCAGCCTCTTCGTCAGCGATTTCCGGGAGTATCTGGACCTTGCGGAGGACGTCCCGGAGGGGACACGGAGCACCGGGGACTTCCTGGACCGGGCCCCGGAGATCGTCTTCGATCATGTGTCCTTCCGATATAACAGCGCACAGCACGACACCATCCACGACATCAGCCTCACCATAGCCCCCGGCGAAAAAATCGCCCTTGTGGGCCTCAACGGCGCGGGGAAAACCACATTGGTGAAGCTCCTCTGCGGTCTCTACGTCCCCACCGGCGGGGAGATCCGGGTAAACGGCGTGCCCATGGGGGATTTTCGGCTGGAGGAAGCGTATAAGCTCTTCGCTCCCGTCTTCCAGGACACCGGGACCGGCCCCTTTACCATCCTGGAGACCGTCACCGGCCGGACAGACGGCGGTGGAGACCGGGCCCGCGCGGAGGCGTGCCTTCGGCGGGCGGGCCTTGGCGATAAGCTGGACTCCCTGCCCCGCGGCATGGACACGAACCTGGATAAGCAGCTGGACAAGGACGGTACGGACCTCTCCGGCGGGGAGCGCCAGAAGCTGATGCTGGCCCGGGCCCTCTACAAAAACGCGCCGGTCCTCGTGCTGGACGAGCCCACGGCGGCGCTGGACCCCATTGCGGAAAACAAGATCTATCTCCAATATAACGCCATGACGGCAGGCAAGACCGCCCTCTTCATCTCCCACCGCCTGGCCTCCACCCGGTTTTGCGACAGGATCCTCTTCTTAAGGGACGGCGAGATCGCGGAGATCGGCACCCACGAGGAGCTCATAGCCCTGGGTGGGGCGTACAGCAAGCTTTTTGAGATTCAAAGCTGCTGGTACAGGGACGACTACAAGGGAGGCGGAGAGGAATGAAGCTTTCGGAGCATTTCAAGATTTTCCGGCGCGGCCTTCGGCTGCTCTATGAGATGAGCCCCGTGTACACCGTGTCTTTCCTGCTGGAGGCCCTTGTCTCCGCCGTGACGCCCTACGTACCGATTTTCTTCTCGGCGCGGCTCGTCGACGCCATCGCCGCCGGGAGGCCCGCGGGGACGTTGGCCCTTTACGCGGCCCTCACGGTGGGGCTCACCTTCCTGCTGAACGGGCTTCTCGCCGTCATCACCCGGTCTATGAACGTGAGCGGTGAGGAGGTGGGCTATAACTCCGACTGGCGCTACGCCGAGAAGACCATGGACATGGCCTACAAAAGCGTGGAGGACCGGGAAACGGCCCTTTTGCGGGAGCGGATACAAAGGGAGGCCCAGATGGGCCACAACATCTACTATCTGCACCACTTCACGGCGAAGCTCGTCCGCCAGGTGACCCAAATCGCGGCCAGCGCCGCTCTGACGGCCTCCTTTTTCGGCATCGGGAGCATCCCCGGATGGATGAAGCTGGCCCTGGTGGGCGGCGTCCTTCTGACGGTCCTGGCCGGGACGTTCCTCAAAGCAAAGGAGGAGCGGCTCTATCTCCGGCTCTTTGAATACGCAGTGGACGACAACATCCGGGCGGAGAAGCTGGGGGCCTTCATAGGGGAGTACTCCCGGGGCAAGGACATCCGGCTCTACGGCATGGCGGAGGGCCTTGCGCGGCGCAATCTCCGGCTGAACCGGAACTACTGCCGCCAGGTCGCCCGGACGAACATCCCCGCAAGCGTCCTGGGCTCCGCCGGGACCGTCTTCGACTTTGCCCTCCGGTTCGGGGTCTATATGATTCTCCTCTTCGCCGCCCTCCGGGGCGGGGTCACGGTGGGGTCCATCGCCCAGTACGTCTCCTGCGTCACCCTGCTCATCGCTGCCCTCACCGGCCTTGTGGCGACGGTGCAGATGCTCCTGGTGAACGACACGTATTTAAAGCGCTATTTCTCCTTCTTCGACATCCCCAACGACATGTATAAGGGCACCCTCACCGTGGAGAAGCGGGACGACAACGAGTATTTCGTGGAGTTCCGCGACGTGTCCTTCAAATACCCCCACACGGATGCCTGGGCCCTGCGGCACGTCAACTTCAAGTTCAAGGTCGGCGAGAAGCTGGCCATCGTGGGCATGAACGGCTCCGGTAAGACCACCTTCATCAAACTGCTCTGCCGCCTCTACGACCCAACGGAGGGCGTCATACTTCTGAACGGCGTGGACATTCGCAAATACGACTACGACGAGTACATGTCCCTCTTCTCCGTGGTGTTCCAGGATTTCCGGCTCTTCGCCGTCAGCCTGGGTCAGAACGTGGCCGCCAATACAGAGTTTGACCGGGCGCGGGTGGAAGACTGCCTTCGCCGCGCGGGGTTCGGAGGGCGGGAGAGGGCCATGCCAAAGGGCCTGGACACGCCGCTCTACAAGGACTTCGACAGGGACGGCGTGGAGATCTCCGGCGGCGAGGCCCAGAAGATCGCCCTGGCCCGGGCCCTCTACAAAGACGCCCCCTTCATCGTCCTGGACGAGCCCACCGCCGCCCTGGACCCGGTGTCGGAGTACGAGGTCTACAGCGGCTTTAACCGCATCGCCGGGGACAGGACCGCCGTCTATATCTCCCACCGCCTGGCCTCCTGCCGCTTCTGCGACAAGATCGCCGTCTTTGACGCCGGTCAAATCGTCCAATCCGGCCGCCACGAGGCCCTTCTGGCCGACGAGACCGGCAAATACCACGCCCTCTGGACCGCCCAGGCGCAGTATTATACGGCATAGTAAAAAAGCGAATCCGAGTCTGACTGGAAGTCCAACAAAAAGCACTTGAAACATTGAGTTTCAAGTGCTTTTTGTTATAATTCATAACTTTTTCGGCCTATATTCCCTGGCGCTTTGAAACAGGGCCGGGCCGATATGGCAGTAGCCCCCGGGGTTCTTCTCCAGATACTTCTGGTGGTACTCTTCCGCCGGGAAAAACTGCTCCAATTTCCGGCACTGGACCGCCACTTCCTTTTTGCAGCGGGCCTGCAGGGCCGCCAGGGAGGCCCGGATCACCGGCTCCTGCTCAGGCTCCGTGTAGTACACCCCGGTGCGGTACTGCTCCCCCACGTCGCCGCCTTGGCGGTTGACGGAGGTGGGGTCGATGGCCTTGTAGAACTGCTCCAGCAGCTCCGTCAGGGACAAAACCGCCGGGTCGAAGGTCACTTCCACCGTCTCGGCGTGGCCGGTGTGCTGGTATTTGACCTGCTCATAGGTGGGGTTTTCCGTCCTTCCGTTGGCGTAGCCCACCCGGGTCTCCAAAACGCCGGTCAGGCAGTCAAAATACTTCTGGGCGCCCCAGAAGCAGCCCCCCGCCAGATAAATTTTCTCCGTTTTCATGTCCGTACCTCCTTAAAATCCCCGCTGGGCCAACTCTAAGACGATCTCCCGGTAGACCTCCACAATGTCCTCCACGCCCTTGCCAGGCTTCTTGGCAAAAATGCGGCGGTGCATATCCACCGCGTCGATGTGGGAAATGCCCCGGCGGCCGGGGGCGGTCCGGATGCCCTTAAAGTCCCCCCAGGCCATGGTCTCGGGAGGCAGCAGGCCGTCGTTTTCCCCCTCGATCAGGTTGACCACGAAATTGGTCAGGCTCAACGTGGGGTCGCTGAGGGGATGCTTCATCACAAAGGCGTAGCTCTGATAGTACACCCCCGCGTCGTCCGGGTTCTCCCGGTTGAACGCCTCCGCCCCGGCGGTGGTCAGGGACTGGAAGACCTGGTAGGAGGCCGGCTCCTGGTCGCCCTGACTGCGAAACCAGCCGTCCGCCGCCTTCCCCGCCAGCTTCACCAGGGGCTTGGGGAAGCACATCAGGCAGTCCACCGTCCGGCTCCCCCGGTGGGGCGTGCAGAGGGTGGTCAGGGAGGCCACCTTGGCCCCGGCGCCCAGGGTGGAGATGGCGTAGCGGCTGTCCAGGCCGCCCTTGGAGTGGGCGATGATGTTCACCTTTTCCGCCCCGGTCTGGGCCAGGACGCTGTCGATCCGCTCCAGGATGGTCCGGGCGTTGGCGGGAATGGTCCCCTGGCTGTCCTGCCCGGCAAAGGAGACCCGGCAGCCCATTTCCTCCAGCGCCTGGGGGATGCGACCCCAGTAGCCGGTGCGGCCGTTGTCTCGGACGGCCATGCCGTGGACCAGCAGGACCGGGTATTTTGGCGCGGTGTCCATGACGCTCCCCCCTCCTTATTAGTCCTATCATAACACGTTTTTACCCGTTTGGCAACGCCTCCGGGAAGAAAAGGGTCAAAATCAGCTTCCCCTCCCGGTACTCCGCCGTCAGGCTGCCGCCCATCCGCTCCGCCAGGGTCCGGGCGATGGTCAGCCCCAGGCCGGTGGCGGGCCGGGGGGCGGCAAGGGTCTCATATCGGTGGAAAAGCCGCCCCACCGCCACCGGGTCCAGCTCCGGGGCCGTGTTGGCGAAAATCACCCGCCCCTCCCGGGTCAGCGTGACGGCCAGATCTCCGGGGCTGTACCGCGCGGCGTTTTGCAGCAGATTGGAGAGGACCCGGGCCAGGGCCTTGGGGTCCGCCCGGCGGAGAACCGGCGTCTCCGGCATGGTCACCGCCGGTTCGATTCCCCGCTGGGTCAGGACCGCGTAAAAGGCGGCCAGCTGCTCCTCCAGCGCCCGGTTCAGGATGGTTGTCTCCAAATGGAGGGGGCTCTGGGGCGTGCGGAGCAGGGTGTACTGGAACAGATCGTCGGTCAGATCCGCCATGCGCTCCGCCCGCTCCTGAAGAATGGCTGCATATCGGACGGCGTTTTCCGGCAGCTCCTCCCGCCCCAGCAGCTCCAGATAGCCCCGGATGGCGGTCAGCGGGGTCCGAAGGTCATGGGCCAGATCCGTCACCGCCTCCTTGAGGGCCTGGTCCCCCTGGGCGTACCCCAGCCGGGCCGCCCGGAGGGCTTTCAGCTCCTCGTTCAGGCGGCGGGCCAGGGCGGCCATATGCCGGTCCCCGCTGGGGAGGGTGAGCAGGGTGTTGGTCTCCTGCTCCCGTTTTTCCGCCAGCTGCTCACCCAGCGCGTCGGCGCACCGGTGGAGCAGGTGGATCCGGAGCAGCAGGATCAAAACCAGTGCTGCCAGAATAGCGCACAGTACCCAGGGAAGCATCCTCTCACCTCCACAGTATCTCCACCGGGCAACAGAGCCCAGCCTTATTTCAGATCCTTCCGCCGGAATGCCAAAATCCCGCCCAGATTTCCCCCCAGAGCGATCGTCAGGGAGCAGAGCAACCCCCAAACCGGGCGGGCCAGCTCCTGATTGGACAGGAGAATGGCCTGCCCCGTGGGCAGGAAGTACAGCAGGCCCTGGAAAATCGTCCGCAGGGGCTCCGCCACATAGTGGGGGTTGGGCTCCTTGGGGCCCATGACGGCGCCGTCGATGGTGATGATCATTTCGGAGGTGTAATCCGGCTCCTGGAGGACATTGTAAATGAGGCTCGCCCCCAAAATCAGCCCCAGGGCCAGCAGGAGCGCCCCGGCGCTGCCCAGGGCCCGGTTGGTACACAGGCTGGCCAGGGCCACAAAGACGGCGGTGAGGGCAGCGCACTGGAAAACGCAGGACAGGACCTCCAAGGTCACTTTTCCCGCTCCGGCGGTGAAGCCTCCCATATACAGGGCGGCGGTCAGGCCCCCCAGCATGGTCAGCAGCAGGAGGCAAAGGTTCGCCCCCAGGCAGAGGCAGTAGTTCGCCAGATACACCTGGGTCCGGGTCTTGCCCACGGCCAGCTTTCCCCGGATGGCTCCGCCGCCGTACTCCGCCCCCAGAAACAGGGCGGTAAAGACGGCGTAGGCCAGGGCCATCATGGGCGACACGTCAAAGTAGACCTTGTCCAGCGTGGCCCGAACGCTGTACAGGGCGGCGTCGGCGCCCACCCGCCAGCCGTTGAATGCGGAGAGCGCCAGCGCGGCGGCGGATAGGGCCCAGAAGAGCCCGTCCCGCCGGAGGCGGTAAAACTGAGCGGATAGGAGGTTAATCATGGCGTTCCCCTCCCATCAAGTTTACATAAAATGTCTCCAAACTCTCGTCCCGCTCCTGCACGCCCACCAGCTCGCAGCCTTCCTGGTCCAGCGCCTTGGTCAGCTTCGAGATATTCAGCCGGGCGTAGACGTCGGCCTGGGTGTCGGACAGCACGGTGTATTCCGCCCCCAGCTTCTCCAGTGCCCGGGACAGGGGCAGCGTATCGCTGACCGTCAGCCGCAGGCACTTCCGGCAGGTCTGCTCCAGCTCCTGAGCGCTGATCTGCCGGAGCATCCGGCCGGAGTCCAGGAAGCCGTAGTGGGTAGCGACCTTGGAAAGCTCGTCGAGAATGTGGCTGGACAGGAGCATAGTGATCCCCCGCTCCCGGTTCAGCCGCAAAATCAGCTCCCGCACCTCAATGATGCCCTGGGGGTCCAGGCCGTTCATGGGCTCGTCCAGCACCAATAGGTCCGGGTCCCCGGCCAGGGCCAGGGCGATGCCCAGCCGCTGCTTCATGCCCAGGGAGTAATTGCGCACTTTTTTCCCGCCGGCGTCGGACAGACCCACCAGCCGCAGAAGCTGCCGCGCCTCTCCCCGGTCCGGCAGGCCCAGCACCCGGGCCTGGTACTCCAAATTCTCACTGCCGGTCAGATCCGGGTACACCGCCGGCTCCTCCACCACCGCGCCGATCCGCCGCCGGGCTCGGGCGCCCTGCCGGGCGGTCCCGGGGCAGCCGAAGAGCCGGTACTGGCCGGAGGTGGGCGTCTGCAAGCCGCATAGCACCCGCATGGCGGTGGTCTTCCCCGCCCCGTTGCGGCCCACCAGGCCGTAGATGGCCCCCTGGGGCACCGCCATGGTCAGGCCGCTGAGAGCGTGGAAGCTCCCGTAGCGTTTGCAGAGGTCCTGGGTTTCCAAGACGTATTCCATAAATAGTGGCCCTCCTTCATTTTTGGATGGCCCAAGGATACCGCCAAATGCTTCACAGAGCGGTCAAGAAAAGCTTCCAGATTTGCTCAAGATTCCCGCAGCCGGAACCCGATGCCCCACACCGCCTCCACCCGGTCCCCGGCCCCCGCCTCCTTCAGCTTCCGGCGGAGGTTGCTCACATGGGTCTTGAGAGAGGACTCGGTGCAGTCCGGCGTGTCCAGGCTGATCCGGTCCAGGAGCCGGCCCTTGGGCAGCACCTGGCCGGGATTTTGGAGCAGGAGCTTCAAAATGGCGTACTCCGTCCTTGTCAGGTGGACCGGCGTCCCCTTGAAGGAAGCCTCCCGGGTGTCCGTATTCAGCTCGATGCCGCCACAGCGCAGGACCCGCCCGGCGGGGTGAACCGTCTCCCGGAGCCGGGCCTCCACCCGGGCCAGCAGCTCCCGCAAGGCAAAGGGCTTCACCAAATAGTCGGCGGCCCCCTCCTGGAGAAGCGACACCCGGTCCTCCAGATCCGCCTTCGCGCTGACCACCATCACCGGGATGCCCCGCAGCCGGGGCAGCAGCTCCTCCCCAGTCATTCCCGGCAGCATCAGATCCAGAATCGCCAGGTCTGGGGTCTGCTGGGCCAGCAGCAGCGCCGCCTCGGTGCCGGAGTAGGCCCGGCGGACCAGATAGCCCGCCTGTTCCAGAGCCTCCTGCATCAGATTGCCGATGGAAACATCGTCGTCGATCACCAAAATGGTCTTCATGTCCCTTTTTCCCCCTTTTCTGCTATTATACCCTTCTGTTCCCCACCCGTCAAGGACGGCGTCGGGTAACAGAAAAGCGCCGCCCGCCGGTTTTCCCGACAGGCGGCGCGAAAATATCGGCTCAGTCCTCCAGCAGCGGCGCCACCAGGGACTCTAAGACCTCATAGGTGACGGACCCCACCTGATTGTAGACAATGACGCCGTTTTCATCCAGCACCACGGTCTGGGGCAGCATGGTAGAGCCGCCAAAGCTCTCGATCAGGCCCCCCGGGTCCTGGGCGAAGGGAATGGAATAGTCAAATCCGGCCAAATAGGCGTCCACATCGTCGGTGATGAGTTCGGAGTGGATGGCCAGGACCTGGATCTGGTCCCCGTACGCCTGGGCAAGCCGGTCAAAATGGGGCAGCTCCGCCACGCAGGGGGTACACCAGGTGGCCCAGAAGTTGATCACCGTCACCTTTCCCAGGCCGTCCCGGCTCAGGGTGAACGTCCCGCCGCCGTAGAGGGGGGCGGTGAAATCCGGGGCCAGCATCCCCACCTCGCTGCCGGTGGGCAGGGTCTCGGGAAGTACAGTCGGTTCGGAGGTGGTTTGGGCGGGCCCGGCGGTTTCGGTGGGCGAAGCGGTCTGGGCGGTGGTTTCCGTTGGCGTGGGAGAAGCCTGGGTCTCCGGGGCGTTGAAGTAGACCAGCAGGCCCACCAGCACCGCCAGGGCCACGGCCCCGGCGATGGTCCGGTAGCGGGTCAGGGTCTTCTTCCTGGGCGCTTCCTCCACCTCCCGGCGGCGAAGGGTGATGTTCCCCGCCCGGAAGGTGATGGCCCCGGTGGGGCAGGCATCGATGCAGCCGCCGCAGTGGATGCACTCATGGTCCCCCACATGGCGGATGTCCATCTGGCAGTGACCGGTGCAGAGGCCGCAGTGGGTACACTTGCTTTCCTCCACCTTCACTCCCACCAAATTGATCTTCGAGAACAATCCGTAGATGGCCCCCAGGGGGCAGAGGAACCGGCAGAAGGCCCGGAAAATGAACACGCTGGCCCCGAAAATCAGCACCATGATGATGAATTTCCGGGTGAACAGGATGTTCAGCATGGAAAACGTCGCCTCGTTGGCGGGATTGGCCAGCAGGCCAATGGCCCCCTCGAAGGTCCCGGCGGGGCAGATGTACTTGCAGAAGGCGGGCACCGGGAATTTTTGCAGAGCATACCACAGGGGGATGGCCACCACGAACACCGCCAAAATCACATATTTTAAGTAAGACAGGACCCGGGTCACCCGATTTTTCTTCAGCTTGGGGGTGGGCAGCTTGTGCAGCAGCTCCTGGATGAGCCCCATGGGGCACAGATACCCGCAGATGGTCCGGCCCAGGGTGATGCCGAACAGCAGCAAGATCCCCAGCACATAGTAGGGCGCCCGGTTCCCCGAGGAGGCCAGGGCGTTTTGCAGAGCCCCCAGGGGGCAGGCCCCCACGGCCCCGGGGCAGGAATAGCAGTTTAAGCCCGGCACGCACAGGGCCTTACTGCCGCCGGTATAGATCTGCCCCGTGACGTAGCCCTTGAGCTGGGCGTTGTAAAGCAGGGCGGCATAGAGCTGGATCAGCCGCCGCCGGGTGGGCAGATGGGTTTGGATCCAATTTTTCATCTTAACCAAGGCCGATACACTCCGTACAGATATTGATGGCTTTTACCAGCACATCCCGCAGTCCCCCGTTGGCAGCGCCCGCCGCCACCAGAACGATCCCCAGGGCATAGAGGGCCAGACGGAGATAGGTCCGTCCCCTGCCCGGCTCCTTCGCCGGCGGCGCCTCCTTCTCCCTGGGCAGGGTTTTCAAAAGGGCGATCTCCCGCTCCGCGCTCCTGCCGCCGTAGACCACGGCGGCGCTCCAGGCCGCCAAGGACAGGGCGACCCAGGGCCCCACCCGGAGCAGCAGCTGCCCCACCGTATGCTCCAGGTCCGTCCCGGCAAAATTCCGCCCGTCCAAAAGAAACCAAAGGCTCAAGATCAGGCACACCGCCGAAACCGCCAAGGCCGCGAGATACACCGCTTTTCGCCGCCGCTCCTCCCGTTGCGCCTCCCCGGGAAGCTCTGAGATCCGGCTTTTCATGCCCCGCAGCACGTCCTCAGGAAAACGCAGGGCCCGGCCTTTTTCCGGCTTCCCCGCCGCCTCCACGATCAACCCGGCGGCGGCCAGGATCCCGGCGGTCCAAAACAGGGGCAAAAGCGCCGTCAAGCGGTCCCCCGCAATCTGCCGGGAGTACACCGGCTCGATCCGCACCCCGGGGGCGCTGAAATTTTCCGGCGCGTTTCCGACCCGGTAAATGTCCGCCGCCTGGAAACAAAGCGCCGCACAGAGGGCCAAAATGCCCACGGTGAGAAGAATTTTCAGTATTTTTCGCAGAGCGGTCATGGCTTCCTCCCGGTTACCCCGGCGTTGACGCCGAATTTCGTTTGCATTATTATAGTATATTTTCTCGGGAATTTCAATGGAAAACTTTCATAAATTTGGGTAAATTCCTTATTGACATCTGGTAAAAAGCGAATTAAAATTCATAGTATTCCGCCCGGATGCGCGACCGACCGGGCAGAGATCCCACAATCTTTTCAGGAGGTAAATAAATGAAAAAGACATTCGTTTTGGCCCTGGTCCTGGCGCTGTGCGTGAGCCTGCTGGCCGGCTGCGGTCCCACCGGCGGCGACTCCACCGAACCGCCTGTCACCACCACCGAGGCGGTCCCCACCAGCCAGATCAAGACCTCCGTGCCCGAAGGCACGATTCTTGGCAAGCGCTGCCGGGACTTCACCTTCACCACCTACGACGGCAAGACCTACAGCCTGTACGAGGTCCTGCAGGAGAAGAAAATGGTCCTCATCAATATGTGGGCCACCTGGTGCGGCCCCTGCAGATCCGAATTTCCCTACATGGAGCAGGCATATGAGCAGTACAAGGACGATGTGGAGATCTTCGCCCTGAGCTGCGAGGCCACCGATACCGACGAGGTCCTGGCCGACTATGTGGCCGACATGGGCATGACCTTCCCCGTGGGCCGGGACGCGCCCAACATCTACGGCGATTTTTCCACCGGCGCCATCCCCGTGTCCGTGGTGGTGGACCGGTTTGGCGTGATCTGCTTCTGCGAAGTGGGTTCCCAGACCTCCGGTCAATTACAAAACTAAGTACCAGTTTGCAAAAGTAAATGCGTAGGGAGGCAGATTCTTGCAAGACTAAAATCCGG
>CANQQU010000043.1 GCA_947626085.1 uncultured Oscillospiraceae bacterium | reverse complement strand
ATGACCGGCGCGGAGATCGAGGCCCTGACCTCCGGCTCCACGGTCCACTTCCAGTTCCAGGGCAACGTGTGCCACGTCTTCAGCCGGGAGACCGGCATCAACCTGGAGGCATAACCTCAAAAGTGAAAAAAGCGGCCGGAAAACGGGAGAAATCCCGCTTTCCGGCTGCCTTTTCTTTTTAAAACCGCCTTATTCCGGCACGTCCTCCATGCGGACGCGGAATTGGAGGCAATAGTCCTTCCCCGCGCTGTACTGGTATTCCGGCATGATAGCCGGGCCACAGGCGCCGGTGCCGATGCCCTGCTGGAAGGCCTGGATGGTCACATAGGTGCCTGTGCGAACCTCGTCCTCCCGGTGCATCATGCCCAGCAGCGCCCGGTCGGTGTAGGGCTTGATCCCCAGCTCGAAGGGCTTGCCCACCGCCTCGAAAATCACTTTGGTTTTTCCATCGCTGACGGCGGCCAC
This sequence comes from uncultured Oscillospiraceae bacterium, assembly GCA_947626085.1. Classification (GTDB taxonomy): domain Bacteria; phylum Bacillota; class Clostridia; order Oscillospirales; family Oscillospiraceae; genus Faecousia. The sequence goes on along the minus strand of CANQQU010000043.1, from coordinate 18,817 downwards.
GGTGCAGTCCATTCGGTTGCCGCTCTCCTGGGGCCGAATGTTGGGCTCGGTCATGTCGGAAACCGTGCATTCCACATTCCGAATTGGGAATTGGTCCTTCATGTCGCAATAGCTTTCGCCGCAGCGTCCTGTGTAACGCACCTTGTCAAAAGCGGCGTCCAGCCGGAAGGATTTGCCGAACCGGGGCACGATCCCGCCCCCGGAAGTGCAGTGGAGGATGCTCGTCACCAAAATGCCGTCTTCGGCGCCCTCGTAGGTGTCCGTCACGGTGAATTTGTTTTTCTGATTGCAGACCTTCGTGACCACACGGATCCCGTTGGGGATTTGTTCCGTGGAGACGACCTCCTCCGTCTGGGCCTGATAGGGGGCCATGGTGCTGTGGAAGAGAATGTCGGTGTCGTTGTCCGTGGGAGCCCGGTAGAGGAGGGTCCCTTCGGGCGCCGTTTCCAGGGCCTGCCAGGACAGCCTGCCGTCCTTTACTTCGCAGTCTTTGGGCAGCGCCTGGGTCTTGGGTGCGGCGGGGACCGACAGGGCCAGGACGCACTGCTCTTGGGAGACTTCCCGGCCGTCTACCGTATCGACGGTGGTAACGGTGACGATCTGGGCCCCCTCTACCTCCCGGCCCAGGGGAAGACGCACGGTTTCCTTTTCCAGGGGCCCGGCGGTGGGGGTGACGGCGGTTTCGGCGCCGTCGTTCCAGCGGAAGGTCAGCCGGTAGCGGCTGCCGGGGGAGAAGGCGGTGGTGTTGAAAATCTCGAACCGGTCCTCCCCCAGGTGGCGCACCCGGATGGGCCGGTAGATAAACCGGATGAGCTTGGCCCCCGCCGAGGGCTGCCGGTCGGGATAGAACAGCCCGTCCACGCAGAAATTCCCGTCATGCTCCCATTCCCCGTGGTCCCCGCCGTAGGTGTAGGTCCCGTCGGGATGGAGGACGGCGTGGTCCACCATTTCCCAGACGCAGCCGCCCATCAGGCTGTCGTATTTGTAGATCTCCTGCCAGTAGGCCTCGGTATTGCCGGGACCCACCCCCATGGCGTGGGCGTACTCGCACAGAAAGTAGGGCCGGTCGTTGAGCCGCTGCTCCCGGCGGCGCTTTTCCCCCACGTCCTGGACCATTTGAACGCTGGGGTACATTTCGCTGCCCACGTCGTAGGCGATCCGCTTGCAGTGGACGGCGCTCTCATAGTGGACGGGCAGGGTAGAGTGGGCCTTCAGGTAGTCATACATGGCGTCGGTGTTGCGGTAGCCCCCGGCCTCGTTTCCCAGGCTCCACATGACGATGGCGGTGTTGCCCTTGACCTTGTCCCGCTGGTAGAGCCGGGTGATCCGGTCCAAATAGCGGCTTTGCCACTTGGGGTCGTTGCTGATGGAATTGTAGGTGGGGGGCAGCTGGCAGGCGAAGGTGCCGTGGGTCTCCAGATCGTTCTCGTCTACAATATAGATCCCCAGCTCCTGGGCCAGCTCGATGAGCAGGGGGTCCGGGGGATAGTGGGAGGTGCGAATGGTGTCGATATTGAACTGCTTGCACAGCTTCAAATCCCGCTCAATCTCCCCGGGGGTCATATAGTAGCCGTTGGTGGGGCTGGTGTCGTGATGGTTCACGCCCTTAAACTTGATTTTCTTCCCGTTGACCAGGAACACATCGCCCTTTACTTCCACGGTGCGGAAGCCGATCCGCTCCTTGACGCAGGCGGTGGGGGTCTCATAGTACACATCGTAGAGGACCGGATCCTCGGCGCTCCACTCCCGGACCTCCAGCCCGGAGAAGGTGACGGAGCCGGTTTTGCCGTGGACGGTCTGCCTTCTCTGGACGCCGGGACCGGAGAGAGTGAAGGTGATGTCCGTCTCCGCCAGGGCCTGGGCGGAGAGGGTCAGGCAGTAGCCGTCCTCCTGCTTTTCCGTCTTGGCGTCGATGTCCCACAGGTCGGTCCGCTCGGACTCAAAGAGCAGCACGTCCCGGAAAATGCCGTTGTTCCGGAACATATCCTGGTCCTCCAGGTAGGTCCCGGTGCACCACCGGTGGACCACCGCCACCAGCTCGTTCTGGCCGCCCCGGAGCTTGCCGGTGAGGTCAAATTCGGCGATATTGTGAGCCCCCTCGGAGTAGCCCACGAATTCCCCGTTGAGGTACAGGTCCAGGCAGCTGGCCACCCCCAGGAAGGAGATGGTGAACCGCTTGCTGGGGTCGGCCACGGTCAAAAACCGGCGGTACACCCCCACAAAGTTGTATTCCTCCCCCGGGTCCTTGAACCGGGGCATGATTTTCTGATCCACCCCCAGCCAGGAGAAGACCTTGCCCACCTTTTCGGTGGTGGGGATGACGGGGGGCTTATAGGGGAACTGGTAGCGAATGTTGACGTAGAAGGGCCGGTCGTAGCCCCGGAACTGCCAGCAGGCGGGGACGTCGATGGTGTCAAACACGGTTCGATCCGTGTCCAGCACCGCCGGCAGCTCCGCCGGGCGGGGATAGAATTTAAAATCCCACTCCCCGTTGAGGCAGAGGACCTTGGGCGAGGTGTAGCGCTTCTCCTTGGGGCTGACGGCGTCGGCCCCGGCCCGGTTGGGGTAGGGGATGAAGTAGGAGCGGGCGGGGAGCTTGTGGACCTCAAAAACCGAAAAGGTGTGGTAATTGCTGCTGTTGAGCCGGTAAAGCATGGCGCGGGCCTCCTTCCCTTGGATATTTTTATTATAAACCCGCCCCTTTCCTCAGTCAAGGGAGACTTGAAAATTTCCTCTGCGGTCCAAAACCGCCCTTTTTCTCCCGCTTTCCGGGGCAAAGGCGGCGGTTTGACCGGAAAATCCGCCGAAAAACCGGCCTCTGTTAACCTCTTTTGCCGCCGGGCATGGCAATATTCGCCAAATTTACCGCTTGTAACGCCGCCGGTTTTGTGCTATGATGGGAAAAGAAAGGTGGGACACGCCTATGACAGGCAAAATTGTAGAGCTGTACAGCGACGCCGATCTGGCCCGGCTGGAGCGGCGGGTCCGGCGGTGGCGCGTGGGCCTTCTGGTCCTGTCCGCCGCCGCGCTGATCGCCTGCATCGTTCTGGCGGCCACGGCAAGCACCGGGACGGCCAAGCAGATGGAGCTTGCCGCCATCGGAGTCAGCACCTTGGCGGGCTGGATCGTGATCTACGGCAGTATGTTCATCGTGACCGCCGGGCGGCGGGAGCTGGCCCACGCCCAGATGCTCCGGGAGGAGGAGCGGACCCGGCAGGAGGGCAAGCCCGCCCTGACCGGCCAGCGGGTGCGGATCCGGAAAAGCATCGTCGCCCGCCGGATCGAGCTGCGGGGGGCGGGGCCCGTCCGCACCGCCATGGTGAGCGAGAACCGGGCCAAGGCCCTGGAGAAGGCGGGAGCCACGGCGGTGTACACCGTCCACGGCTATGTGGCCGCCTATGAGGTGGCGCCATGAAATTCATCAAAAACGTCTTTTCCCAGCTCCACACCTTCCTGCTGTGGGCGCTGGTCAGCTTCCTGGTCTGGAGCTGGATCTTTACCTTTGTAAACGACGCCCCCGCCGCCCAAAAGGTGACGGTCTACTGCAACGTGCCCGCCATTGAGGATACGGCCCTGGCGGTAAAGCTGGAGGAGCATCTTCCCGACGGGCTGAAAATGATCCAGGTCCACTCCTTTGACTATGTGATGTTCGACACCGGCACCATCGACCAGGGGGACATTTTCATCCTCCCCCAGTCGGCCATCGAGGACTATGACGGCCAGTTTAGCCCCATCGCCGGGCAGGAGGGGACGCTGATCTACGACCCGGAGACCGGCCAGGGCGCGGCGAAGAGCTACATCATCTATGGAGACGAACCGTATTACCTGTTCCTGGGCACGGGCTCCGTCCACTTGGAGGACGGCCTGGCCCAGCAGATTGCCCAGCTTTTACTGACGCTTCCCTAAGTACCCCCAGCCGGGGAGCCGGCTTGCAAATAATGAGGAGGAAAAAGACATGAATATGAAAATGAAAAAGCGCATTTCCCTGCTTCTGGCGCTGCTGCTGGGCCTGACGGGCCTGCTGACCGGCTGCGCCGGGGAGACCCAGCCGCCGGAGACCACCGGCTCGCCAGAGTCCTCCGTACCCCCCACCACCGCCGGGACCACCGCCCCGCCGGAGACTACGGCACCTGCCCCCACCGAGCCGCCGGTTCCCCAGCCGAAGCTGGGGGAAAGCCTGGTGCCCACGGAGAAGCTGGAGGGCAACCCCCTGTACGTCAAGAAGGTTGAGTACCTGCCCGAGGACTTCATCATGGGCGTGGACGCCTCCTCCGTCATCGCCGAGGAGGAGAGCGGCGTCAAGTACTATAACTTTGCCGGAGAGGAGCAGGACGTGTTCGCCACCCTGGCCGAGAGCGGGGTCAACTACGTCCGGGTCCGGGTGTGGAACCATCCCTATGACGCCCAGGGCAACGGCTACGGCGGCGGCAACAACGATATTGAAAAGGCCATTCTCATTGGCCAGCGCTGCGCGGCGGTGGGGATCAAGCTGTTGGTTGACTTCCACTATTCCGACTTCTGGGCCGATCCGGGCAAGCAGATGGTACCCCTGGAGTGGAAGGATCTGGACATCGACGCCAAGGCCGACGCCCTCTACCGCTTCACCTGGGACTGCCTGAACCGTCTCAACGCCGCCGGGGCCGTGGTGGGCATGGTCCAGGTGGGCAACGAGACCAACGGCGCCCTCTGCGGCGAGACCACCTGGGCCAACATCACCAAGCTCATGAACGCCGGCAGCCGGGCCGTGCGGGAGGTCTGCCCGGACGCCATGGTGGCGGTCCACTTCGCCAATCCCGAGCGGGCCGGGGCCTACGATTCCTACGCCCTGGAGCTGGCCCGGTACGATGTGGATTATGACGTGTTCGCCAGCTCCTACTATCCCTATTGGCACGGCACCCTGGAAAATCTGTCCATGGTCCTGTCCTCCGTGGCGGATACCTATGACAAAAAGGTGATGGTGGTGGAGACCTCCTACGCCTACACCCCCGAGGACACCGATTTCAATGGCAACACCATCAGCCAGGACAGCGCCGTGACCAAAAACTACCCCTACACCGTCCAGGGCCAGGCCAATTCCCTGCGGGACGTGATCGACGCCGTGGCCCATATGCGCAACGGCATCGGCGTGGCCTACTGGGAGGGCACCTGGATCACCGTGGGCGGCGCCTCCCGGGCGGAAAATGAGAAAAAATGGGAGCAGTTCGGCTCCGGCTGGGCCAGCAGCTTTTCCACCGATTACGATCCCGACGACGCGGGCAAGTACTACGGCGGCTGCGCCGTGGACAATCAGGCCCTATTCGACGCCACGGGCCACCCCCTGCCGTCGCTGCAGGTGTTTAACCTGGTCCGCTACGGCAACGACGCCGAAATCGTTCCCCAGGAGCTGGAGGACGCCCGCTTCACCGTCAACGCCGGGGAGGCCATTTCCCTTCCGGAGACGGTGAACGCCTGGATGTCCGACAATTCCCGCCAGGAGGTGGCGGTGACCTGGAACGTCACCGACGGCGAGCTGGCCAAAATGAGCCAGGGAAGCGGCACCTTTGAAATTTCCGGCGCCGCCGGAGAGCTGCCGGTGAAGTGCTTTGTCACCGTGAAGCCCTCCAACCTGCTGCAAAACGACAGCTTCGAGGACGGGGACGCCGGCTGGGTCCTGACCGATCTCAAGGCCACCCAGGAGCTGTATGTGGAGGACAAGGCCGGGGACTCCCTTACGGGCAATAAGCACGTCCACTTCTGGAGCCAAGCGGCCAACAGCGTGGAATTCACCGTGGAGCAGACCGTGGAGGGCCTGGCGGGGAGCTACAGCTTCTCCATTTCCATCATGGGCGGCGACTGCGGCGAGACGGATATCTACGCCTATGTGAAGGTGGACGGGGAGACGGTGGCCACCGCCCCCATGACCGTCAGCGGCTACGGCTCCTGGGACACGGGCCTGATCGAGGGCTTCCAGGTCCAGGAGGGCCAGACCGTCACTGTGGGCATCTATGTCCGGTGCGCGGGCGAGGGGGCCGGCGCCTGGGGCAAGATCGACGACGCCATGCTCTTCCCGGCGGGATAACGGGCCCAGAATGTCCACCCCCCAAAAAACGCGAAAATGTCAATAGATAAACTGCACAAATTTCGGCATGGATTTTTTACTAATAGACCGATTCAAAATTCCGGGATTCCTGTTGAAAATCGCCAGAAATTTTGCTATAATAAGCCAGGATTTGGAGCCGAAAAGGGGTACCCCTTTTCGTATCCCCGCTGAAAGCGGGGATAATGGTTCTTGAAAATCCGAAATTCTATACTTATGGAGGAACGAAAATGAAGAAAATCTTAGCGCTTGTAATGGCTCTGGCGATGATGCTGATGCTGGTCGCCTGCGGCCCCGCTGGTAACCAGGAGTCCCAGCCCCCCCAGGGCGGCGGCGAGCAGACCAACGCTCCTCAGGGCGGCGGCGAGGAGACTCAGCCTCCCCAGGGCGGCGCGGACCTGTCCGGCACCTATGACGTGACCATTTGGTGCCCCGAGGCGGCCGTGGAGCTGACCAAGACCCAGGTCGCGAACTTTAACAGCTCCAACACCATGGGCATCACCATCAACGCCACTGTCGAGCCCGTCTCCGAGGCGGACGCGGCCACCAACATGATCACCGACGTCTCCGCCGGTGGCGACCTGTACTTCTTCGCCCAGGACCAGCTGTCCCGTCTGATCCAGGCCGGCGCGGTCATGAAACTGGGCCAGGGCGCCGCGGACTACGTCAAGAACAACTGCGTCGCCAGCTCCCTGGTGGCCGCCAAGTCCGGGGATGACTTCTATGCCTACCCCCTGACCGCTGACAACGGCTACTTCATGTACTACGACAAGAGCGTCATCCCCGAAGAGCATGTGGACTCCTTTGAGGACATCATTGCCGACTGCGAGGCCGCCAACAAGCAGTTCTCCTACGAGCTGGAGAACGCTTGGTACAACGCCGGTGTGTTCTTCGCCACTGGCTGTCACTCCGACTGGAAGACCGACGATGATGGTAATTTCAAAGGCATTGACGACGACTTCAACTCCGACAAGGGCCTGATCGCCGCCAAGGCCATTTACAAGCTGGTCTCCTCTCCCATCTATGTCAACTCTTCCAATGCCGACTTCGCCAGCGGCTCCGCTGTCGTGGTCACTGGTGTGTGGAACTACGCCACCATTAAGTCTCAGCTGGGCGACAACTTCGGCGTGGCCGACCTGCCCTCCTTCACCGTGGACGGCCAGAGCTACCATCTCTACTCCTATGCAGGCTGCAAGCTGCTGGGTGTGAAGCCCCAGTCCGACGCCGTCAAGGGCGCCGTGCTGAATCAGCTGGCCCAGTATCTGACCGGCAAGGACTGCTCCCTGCAGCGGGCCCTTGACCCCGTAGAGGGCAAGACTCCTGACGGCAATCCGGAGAACGGCGGCCTTGGCTGGGGTCCCGCCAATACCGAGGCCCGGAACGACCCTGCCGGCACCAACCCGGCTCTGGCCGCTCTGGAGGAGCAGAATAAGTACTCCATCTCCCAGCCCAACATCCACGGCTCCTGGTGGGATATCGCCAAGGTCATCACCACCGACATCAAGGCTTCCGACGGTTCCGACGAGGCCCTGAAGGCCGCTCTGGAGAAGTATGAGGAGTCCATCAAGGCTGTGTTTGATGTGACCGACGAGATCCGGAACGCTTTCACCGTCATCGGCAAAGTGAACGGCTCCGACTGGGACGTGGACTTCGAGATGACCAACGATGGCGACATCTGGACCTCCAAGGACGCCTTTGAGATGGAAGCCGGCACCGAGCTGAAGTGCCGCCAGGGCAAGAGCTGGGATGTTGCCTATCCCGCCGAGAACTATGTCGTGGAGACTGCCGGCACCTACTATGTGCAGCTCAACGCGGCCACCGGCGAGATCACGCTGGTCCCCGCCGAATAAGAGACTAAGAGAAGAGAATAGTCTTTTGGCTTAGCCTGACATGGTAATGCGATTGGCCGGAGCCGTAACTGGCTCCGGCCAATTTGATTTAAGGGGTGATTTGATGAAACAATACTCTGATCTGGAATTCCTTCGCCTTTCCAAATGGCAGCGCTTCACCTACAAGATCGCGGCCTTCTTCTGTGGGATCCCCAAGGCCATTGCCTCCCTGTTCTGGACCGTGGTGAACCTCATCAAGACCGGCTGCAAAAAAGTCGCGGACGAATTTATGGACATTGTCACCACCTTTACCAAGGGGGACTGGAAAACCAAGGTCTCCTTCGTGGTGATGGGCTTCGGAAATATCGCCCGGGGGCAGATCCTCCGGGGCCTGCTGTTCCTGGCCTTTGAAGCGGTGTTCATTGTCTATATGTTTGCTGGCGGCGGGTACTGGCTGTCCATGCTGGGCACCCTGGGCATCCAGGGACCGACCCAGGATTACGATCCCCTTCTGGACGCCTACACCACCCACTATCACGACAACTCCTTTAAGATCCTGCTTTACGGCGTGCTGACCATCTTCTTCATCATCGCCTTTATCTACACCTGGCGGACGAATGTGAAGCAGAACAAGCTCTCCGAGCAGATCATCCGCTCCGGCAAGAAGCTCAAGAGCGGCAAAGACGACCTGCGGAGCCTGGTGGACGATCAGTTCCACAAGACCCTGCTGGCCCTGCCCCTGACGGGCATTCTGGTCTTCACCGTTATGCCCATCGTCTTCATGATCCTGGTGGCCTTCACCAATTATGACGGCGCCCATAACGGCTATTCCAATAACCTCTTCACCTGGGTGGGCCTGGACAACTTCAACACCCTGCTGTCCTGGCAGGGCGGCAACGGCGGCGGCCAGTCCTACTCCGCGACCTTCGGCGAGATTTTGACCTGGACCCTGATCTGGGCCTTCCTTGCCACCTTCACCAACTATTTCCTGGGCATGTTCGTGGCCATGATGATCAACAAGAAGGGCATCAAGCTGAAAAAGCTCTGGCGGACCATTCTGGTGCTGACCGTGGCCATCCCCCAGTTTATTTCCCTGCTGTACGTCTCCAAGATGTTCGCCCGGAACGGCCTCATCAACCTGGCGCTGATGGATTTGGGATGGATTTCCCAGCCGCTGCCCTTCTGGGAGGATCCAACCTGGGCCCGGGTGTCGGTCATTGCCATCAATATCTGGATCGGCATCCCCTACCTGATGCTGATCACCACCGGCATCCTGATGAACATCCCGGCCGACCTTTACGAGTCCGCCCGGATCGACGGCGCCAACGGCTGGCAGCAGTACACCAAGATCACCCTGCCCTATATGCTGTTCATCACCGGCCCGTACCTGCTGACCAGCTTCACCGGCAACATGAACAACTTCAACGTCATCTACCTGCTCACCGGCGGCGCGCCGACCAACCCGGCGGCATCGGGCGCGGCGGGCTCGGTGGGCTACACGGACCTGCTGATCACCTGGCTCTTCAAGATCACCACCGGCGCGGAATCCCAGTACTATTTGGCCTCGGTCGTCGGTATCATGGTGTTCGTTGTGGTGGCGGTCATTTCCCTGGTGGTCTACAACGTGCTGCCCTCCATCAAGAATGAGGAGGATTACCAGTGATGAGTAAGAACGAGAACACCCTCAAGCGCCATATGGGTCTGAAGGCGGCCAACCGGATCAGCAACTTCTTCGTCTACCTGCTGCTGATCGTGATCAGCGTGGTTTGGCTGATCCCCTTTATCTTCATCGTTTTGCAGTCCTTCCGTGTGGAGTCCACCTACCAGGTCGGCTACGTCATTCCCCAGCAGTGGGGCTTCGACAACTACCTGAAGCTGTGGAATTCCGACTTTAAGGTCTGGTATCTGAACACCTTTATCATCGCTCTGGCCTCGGCCGTGCTGATCACGGTGATTCAGCTCTGCATGAGCTACACCCTCTCCCGGTTCCGCTTCAAGATGCGGGGCCCCCTGATGCGGTTCATGTTGATCCTGGGCATGTTCCCCGGAATGCTGACCATGATCATTCTGTACCGGGTCCTGAGCGACCTAGGCCTGACCCAGGCCAACGCCGTCCCCGGCCTGATCCTGGTGGGCGTGGCGTCCTCCGGCATGGGCTACTATGTGTCCAAGGGCTTCTTCGACACCATCCCCAAGTCTCTGGACGAGGCGGCCCGGGTGGACGGGGCGACCCGGTTCCAGGTACTCTATAAGATCATTCTTCCGTTGGCGAAGCCCATCGTCATCTACACCATCCTGACCGCCTTCATGGGCCCCTGGGGCGACTATGTGTTTGCCCGGTACGTTGCCTTCGGCACCTCCTCGGGCTACAACGTGGCGGTAGGTATGTATAGCTGGCTGACCAACGATCAGATCGCCAGAATGTACACCACCTTCTGTGCCGGCGGTGTGATCGTGGCGATTCCGGTGACGATCCTGTTCCTGTGCTTGCAGAAGTACTACGTCGAGGGCGTTACCGGCGGCGCCGTGAAGGGCTAATTAGAAAGGAGATCAGGGATAATGGCAAGTGTGAAATTAACCGATGTCAAGAAAATATACGACAATAAGGTCGTGGCCGTCCACGACTTCAACCTGGAGATCAAGGACAAGGAGTTCGTGGTCTTCGTAGGCCCCTCCGGCTGCGGCAAGTCCACGACCCTGCGGATGATCGCCGGCCTGGAGGACATCAGCGAGGGCACCGTGGAGATCGACGGCGAAGTGGTCAACGACCTCCAGCCCAAGGACCGGGGCATCGCCATGGTGTTCCAGAACTACGCCCTCTACCCCCATATGTCTGTCTATGACAACATCGCCTTCTCTCTGCGGCTGCAGAAGATGAAGGAGGACGTAATCTATGAGAAGGTCACCAACGCCGCCCAGATCCTGGGCATCACCGAGTACCTGATGCGCAAGCCCCGGGCCCTGTCCGGCGGCCAGCGGCAGCGGGTGGCCATCGGCCGGGCCATGGTGCGGGATTCCAAGGTGTTCTTGATGGATGAGCCCCTGAGTAACCTGGACGCCAAGCTCCGCAACCAGATGCGTGCCGAGATCATCCTCCTGCGGCAGAAGCTGAACACCACCTTCATCTACGTCACCCATGACCAGACCGAGGCCATGACCCTGGGCGACCGGATCGTGATCATGAAGGACGGCTACATCAAGCAGGTGGGCACCCCCGCCGAGGTCTTTGAGATGCCCAAGAATCTGTTCGTGGCCGAGTTTATCGGCGCGCCCAAGATGAACATCATCAAGACCAACCTCCTGCTGGAGGACGGCAAGTACTACGTCACCCCCTTCGGCGCCAAGCTGCCGGTGGAGGGCGAAAAGGGCCGGATGCTATCGGAGAAGCACGCCAAGCCCGGCGAGATCCTCCTGGGCGTCCGTCCGGAGCATATCCATCTGGCCCATCCCGGCGAGACGGCCATCCCCTGCAAGCTGGTGGTCAACGAAATGATGGGCTCCGAGCTGCACCTGCATGTGGACACCAACGACGGTACCCGGCTCATCGTTCGGATCCCCACCCTGGATCTGGACAGCACCGAGCGGAACGCCCTGGTCGGCGGCCACGAGATGCACATCTCCTTCGAGGGCAAGGCCATGCACTTCTTCGATCCCACCACGGAGGACAATCTGCTGGTGTGATCCACCCCGGCAATATCCAATAAAATTCGCTTCGTCTCCGCGAAGCGCGACATGCGGCTTGGGCTGTGACCGTTCACGGTCACAGCCTTTGCATTTACGGAATGGAGGTTCCCATGATGAAACGCTTGCTGGCGATCCTTCTGGCGCTGGTTCTGCTGCTTGCCGGATGCGCGGTCACGCCCCCGGCCCAGACCCAGTCCACCGCCGCCCCCACCACCCAGGCCGCCCCCACCGGGGACAGCACCGGCCCCCAAGCGCCCCAGGACCCCAGCGGGAAATACCAGCTCAGCGACCGGGGCGAGGCCATTGTGGACGACCCGGCCTGCCAGGCCGCCGTGGCCACCCAGGACAACTACCGGGTGTTCTATGAGATCTTCGTAGGCTCCTTCTCCGACTCCAACGGCGACGGGGTGGGCGACCTGCGGGGCATCATCAACCGGATGGACTATCTGAACGACGGCGACGACGCCTCCGGTCTGAGCCTGGGGGTGGAGGGACTGTGGCTGTCTCCCATTTTCAAGTCCGTCAGCTATCACAAGTACGATGTGGACGATTATTACACCATCGATCCGGCCTTCGGCACCGAGGACGACCTGAAGGAGCTGCTGGAGCTGTGCCATCAGCGGAACGTGAAGGTGATCTTGGACCTGGTGATCAACCACACCGGCTTCAATAATCCCTGGTTCAGTTCCTTTGTCGCCGCCCATCGCAGCGGCGACACGGAGGACCCCTACTACGATTTTTACACCTACTGCCCCGCGGGAGAGCCCGCTCCCGCCGGACGGACCTTCTATAAGATCCCCGGCTGCGACGATACCTACGAGGGCAACTTCTCCAGCCAAATGCCGGAGCTGAATTACGACAATGAGGCCGTCCGCCAGGCGGTGCTGGACGTGGCGAAATACTATCTGGACCTGGGGGTGGATGGTTTCCGCTTCGACGCCGCCAAATATATTTACTTTGGCGACGATGCCCAGAGCGGCGAATTTTGGAAATGGTACATGGACGAGCTTCGTGCCATCAAGCCCGACATCTACACGGTGGCGGAGGTTTGGGACAGCGACGGGGTCACGGAGCGGTATTTCCCGGCCCTGAACTGCTTCAACTTCACCATTTCCCAGTCCTCCGGCCTGATCGCCACCACCGCCAAGGCCGGGGACGTGAACAAGTACATGGGCTATCTCCAGTCCTACTTGGATTCCATCCATGCCCTGAATGAGGACGCCATGATCGTGCCCTTTATCGCCAACCACGACACCGACCGGGCCGCCGGGTTCCTGACGGAGGCCAGCGGACAGATGAAGGTGGCGGCGAATCTGTACCTTCTGGCGCCTGGCTCTCCCTTCCTGTACTACGGGGAGGAGATCGGCATGCGGGGCTCCCGGGGCGGCGCCAATACCGACGCCAACCGCCGCCTGAAAATGGAGTGGGGCGACGGGGACACCATCGCCGACCCGGAGGGCAGCACCTACTCCTCCGCCCGGGTGGACTTTACCGCCGCGGAGCAGCTGGGCAACGGGGACAGCCTGTACAACTACTATAAAAAGCTCATCATGATCCGCAAGGCCAACCCCGCCATCTGCCGGGGGGACTTTGTGGCGCTGGAGCTGGAGGACACCAAGCTGGGCGGCTTCACCGCCAGCTATGACGGGACCATGGTCATGGTGCTGCACAACACCACCACGGACCCCATCACCATAGAGCTGGCCGACATTACGGGCCTGGAGATCACCCAGCTCAACGCTGTCATCGGCGTGGGCGGCGCCACCTTGGACCAGACCACGCTGACCCTGGACGGCCAGACCAGCGTGGTGATCGGGCTTGCCTAATTTCAAAAACCTGAGGAGACCGTCATGATCCGAATCAACAACGACTGGGAATTTGTCTATTCCTGGGCTGAGGGCTATGAGCTTGGCCGGGGCGCGGGGGAACCGGTTCGCCTGCCCCACACCGTCCGGGAGGCGCCCCAGCACTATGCCGCCCCGGAGGATTACGAGACCGTCAGCGGCTACCGCCGCCGCCTCCATCTTCCCAAGGAAGCGGCGGGAAAGCGGCTGTTCCTCCAGTTCGACGGCGCCGCCCATATCGCCACGGTGTTTATCAACGGACAAGAGCTGGCCACCCATCGGTGCGGCTACACCGCCTTCCGGGTGGAGATCACCCAAGCGGTCCGGCTGGGTGAGGAAAACCTGGTGGCGGTGAAGCTGGATTCCACCGAAAATCCGTCCATTCCCCCCTTCGGCTTTCTCATCGACTACCTGACCTACGGCGGGCTGTACCGGGACGCCTGGCTGGATATCCGGCCCCGGGAAATGCTGACAGACCTGTTCGTCTACACCCCCGACTTGACCCACGCCCATGTTTCCTGGACGGCTGGACCGGAACATCCCGTCCGGGTGGAGCTTTACGCCCCTGACGGCAGCCTTTCCGCCGCCGGGACGGCGGCCCCCGGCGCGGGGGCGCTGGAATTGGAGGTTCCTGACGCCCTGCCCTGGAACTTGCAAACGCCCAATCTCTATACCTGCCGGGCCGTCCTGCTGGAAAATGGCGCGGAGGGGGACGAGCAGCGGACCACCTTCGGCTTCCGCACCGCCCGCTTCCAGGCCGACGGGTTCTACCTGAACGGGGAAAAGGTGTTCCTCCGGGGCCTGAACCGGCACCAGGCCTACCCCTACATGGGCTACGCCGCCGCGGAGCGGCTCCAGCGGGAGGACGCCCGGATTTTGAAGGAAGAGCTGTGCTGCACCGTCGTTCGCACCAGCCACTATCCCCAGAGTCCCCACTTTATCGACGAGTGCGACCGCCTGGGGCTGCTGGTGTTTACCGAGATCCCCGGCTGGCAGCACATTGGGGACGCATCCTGGCAGGACCAGGCAGTGGAGAACGTCTGGGAAATGGTAATGCAGTACCGCAACCACCCCAGCGTCATTCTCTGGGGGGTGCGGATCAACGAGAGCCAGGACAACGATCCCCTCTACCGCCGCACCAACGCCCTGGCCCACGCCCTGGACCCCAGCCGCCAGACCTCCGGCGTCCGCTACATCCTGCACAGCCACCTGCTGGAGGATGTGTACGCCTACAACGACTTTTCCCATGTGGGGAACAACCCCGGGGTGCGGCCCAAGCGGGAAGTGACCAAGGAGATGGAAAAGCCCTTCTTCATCACCGAGTGCAACGGCCATATGTTCCCCACCAAATCCTTTGACCCCTGGCAGAAGCGGCAGGGCCACGCCCTGCGCCATGCCCGGGTCCTGGACGACGCCATGGCCGACGGGGAGCACGCCGGGCTGCTGGCCTGGTGTATGTTCGACTACCCCACCCATCAGGACTTCGGCTCCGGGGACCGGGTGTGTTACCACGGGGTGCTGGACGCCTTCCGCAACCCCAAGCCCGCCGCCGCCGTCTACGCCTCCCAGGGGGAGGAGCGGCCGGTGCTGGAAGTGGGCTCCTGCATGGACATTGGGGACTATTCCCAGGGCCGGGTGGACCAGGTCTACGCCTTCACCAACGCCCAGGAGGTCCGGCTCTACAAAAACGGGAAATATGTGGCGACCTTCCGCCCCAAGGGCTACAAGGCCCTGGCCCACGGCCCCATCCGCATTGACGACACCGTGGGCGCCCAGTTGGAGACCATCGAGGGCTTCGACCCGGAGAAGGCCGCCGCCCTCCGTGCCTCCCTGCTGTCCGCCGGGCGGTACGGCTTTGAGGAAATGCCCGCGGAGGACCGGGCGGCCATGGACCGGACCCTGGAGCGCTATCACATGACCTTTGACCAGCTTTACGGCCTCTACGGCAAATATGTGGGCAACTGGGGCGGGAAAACACCGGTTTGGCGCTTCGACGCCGTGAAGAACGGACAAGTGACCGCCTCCGTGACCCGGGGCCCGTCTACCCGGCTTCATTTGGAGGCGGTGGCCAGTAGCACCCTGCTCATCGAGGGCAGCGGCTATGACGCCGCCGCCGTGCGGATTCGGGTGCTGGACGAATTTGGCAACGTGGCTCCCTATGCCCAGCTGCCGGTGAAGCTGACGATCACCGGCGCGGCGGAGCTGATTGGGCCGGACGTGGCCGTTCTGGAGGGCGGCTGCACCGGCGCCTACATCCGCACCGTGGGCCGGGCCGGGGAGGCGATTCTGACCCTGGCCACGCCTCAGACGGAGCCTGCCACGGTCCGCTTCCAAGTCGAGGAGTGGGAATGATCGTATTCTACCGCCCAAGGATGCGGTGAATAGAATGAAGAGGAGGAAAAATCATGAAAAAAACCTGGAAGCGGGCGTTGTGCGCCCTGATGGTCCTGATCCTGGTGCTGGCGGTGTGCCCCGTCATGGCCTTTGCCGCCGGGGAGCTGACCATCATGCTCCACTACCACCGGCCCGACGACAATTACGAGGGCTGGGACGTGTGGGCCTGGCCCGATGGCCAGGGCGGCACCGCCATTCCCTTTGAGGAGGTGGACGGCGAGATGGTCGCCACCATCCCGGTGCCTTCCGGAACCACCAAGGTGGGCTTTATCGTCCGCCAGGGCGGCGACTCCTGGAGCGCCAAGGACGTGGACGCCGACCAGTTCATCGAGCTGGGTGAGATCGTCGCGGGTACGGTCCACATCTATGTGGAGTCCGGCGTAGAGGGTTACACCCAGGAGAACGGCCCCGACGTGATCACCGGCGTCCAAGTGACGGGCGCGAAATACGACATTGACAAGGTCAGCGTCCGCGTCACCACCACCGCCGACGTCAAGAGCGAGGACCTGACTTCCGCGTTCCAGATCCAGGGCCCCGACGGCGAAGTCGAGATCCAGTCCGTGGCGCAAAACGGCCGGGGCTCCTACATCGTGACCCTGGCCGCGCCCCTGGACACCGAGCAGGCCTACCAAATCATCTACGACGGAACGGAGTTCAAGATCACCATGCCCAACATCTATTCCACCCCGGGCTTTGAGGAAGCTTACACCTACGAAGGCGCCGATCTCGGCGCGGTCTGGACCGCGGAAAAGACCACCTTCCGGGTGTGGGCGCCGACGGCCCAGGCGGTGTCCGTCAATCTCTATGCCGGCGGTACGGCCGGAGAGAATGATCTGATTGAGACCCTCCCCATGACCGCCGATGAGGCCGGCACCTGGGTGGCGGAGAAGGAAGGCGACCTGAACGGCACCTATTATACCTATTCCGTTACCGTGGGCGGGGAGACCGTGGAGGCCTGCGACCCCTACGCCCGGACCACCGGCGTCAACGGCCAGCGGGCCATGGTCATCGACCTGGATTCCACCGACCCGGAGGGCTGGGACACCGACGCCAACCCCCACGCCGGGGAGGGCTACACCGACGCCATCATCTATGAGCTTCACGTTCGGGACCTGTCCACCGACGAGAATTCCGGCATTGCCAACGTGGGCAAATTCCTGGGCCTGACGGAGACCGGCACCAAGACCCCCGGCGGCGTGGCCACCGGCCTGGATCACATCAAAGAGCTGGGCGTCACCCACGTTCACCTGCTGCCCAGCTATGACTACGGCTCCGTGGACGAGACCAAGCTGGAGCAGGCCCAGTTCAACTGGGGCTACGACCCGGTGAACTACAACGTCCCCGAGGGCTCCTACTCCACCGACCCCTACCACGGCGAGGTGCGGGTAAAGGAAATGAAGCAGATGGTCCATGCCCTCCATGAAAACGGCGTCAGCGTCATCATGGACGTGGTCTATAACCATGTGCAGAGCGGCAGCGACTTCTGCTTCAACAAGATCGTGCCGGGTTACTTCTCCCGGATCGACGACAACGGCAACTATTCCAATGGCTCCGGCTGCGGCAACGACACCGCCTCCGAGCGGAGCATGGTCCGCAAGTACATCGTGGAGTCCGTGAAATACTGGGCCGATGAGTACCACATCGACGGCTTCCGGTTCGACCTGGTGGGCCTGCTGGACACCGAGACCATCAACCAGATCGTGGAGGAGGTCCACAAGGACCATCCCGACGTGATCTTCTACGGCGAGGGCTGGTCCATGGGCACCACCGTGACCAAGCAGGGCGTTGCCCTGGCCACCCAGACCAACTCCGAGAAGACCCCGGGCTTCGCCTTCTTCTCCGACACCATCCGGGACGCCCTGAAGGGCAGCGTGTTCAGCCAGGAACCCGGCTTTGTCTCCGGCGCCACCACCCAGACGGAGACCATCCGCCAGTGCTTCCAGGCCATCACCAGCTGGTGTA
Source organism: uncultured Oscillospiraceae bacterium (assembly GCA_947626085.1). Classification (GTDB taxonomy): domain Bacteria; phylum Bacillota; class Clostridia; order Oscillospirales; family Oscillospiraceae; genus Faecousia. The sequence continues at coordinate 1,028 of CANQQU010000043.1, read as the reverse complement.
CCAACCCGTCCCAGATCGTCAACTACGCCTCCTGCCATGACAACAACACCCTGATGGACCGGCTGGCCCTGTCCCGGCCCGACGCCAGCAGAGCCGACTACATTCGGATGAACAATCTGACGGCGGCCATCTACATGACGGCCCAGGGCATCCCCTTTATGCAGGCCGGCGAGGAAATGCTCCGCACCAAGGTCAACGAGGACGGCAGCTTCAACGAGAACAGCTACAACGCCTCCGACGCGGTGAACAGCCTGAAGTGGGCCACCCTGGAGGACCCGGAGTACGCCAGCGTCTTTGAGTATTACAAGGGCCTGATCGCCTTCCGGAAGGCCCATGCCGGCTTGCGGCTGGCTACCGCCGAGGACGTGAAGGCTAACGTCACTGCCGTGGAGGACCTGCCGGACAATGTGGTGGTCTTCCAGATTAAGGGTGGCGCCGGCGGCGAGGAGTCCGACGGACTGTACCTGATCTTCAACGCCAACCCGGAGGCGGTGGACATCCAGCTGCCCGCCGGCAACTGGGATGTGTGCGTCAACGCCGAGAAGGCGGGGACGGAGGCTTTGGAGACGGTCAGCGGCAAGGTGTCCGTGGAGCCCATCTCCGCCCTGATCCTGGTGAAGGGCGAGGGCGGCGACCCCGAACCCACCCAGTCCGAGCCCACCCAGACGCCCACCGTACCCCCCACCACCCAGCCCCAGCAGGAGCAGGGCTCCGGGATCAGCGGCGGTCTGATCGCCGGTATCCTGGGCGCGGTGGCAGTGATCGCCGGTGTCATCGCCGGCTGCGTCTTCTACCGCAAGAAGAAAAAGTAATTCCCCATACCCTTCGCGCCCCCGGAGCTACACGCTTCCGGGGGCGTTTGCCGGTGGGGAAACCCCCGCAAGGCATTGCAATTCTCAACAAGATCTCATACAATGGACGCAAGCCGCCGAAGATGGCGGCGGCGGATTATTTTTGGTTCTATGTCAATAGTTGGGGTAGAGGAAAAATGCAATAAATAATAGAGATCAAGTCGGGGCATCCGTTCG
>CANQQU010000042.1 GCA_947626085.1 uncultured Oscillospiraceae bacterium | reverse complement strand
ACTTCCGTTCAAACTACCTTACTAAAGTTTAAGGTGCTTCTCGTCTTGACGTTATTCAATTCGCAAGGTGCATGAGCCGCCTCAAGAGCGGGCGTTTATTAGGATAGCACAGAAAACCAAATTTGTCAAGAATTTTTTTCGCATTCCGGCAAATTTTTTGGTTTCCCACCGGAACCCCGATTGCTTTTTCGCCCGGCTCCAAGCGCTCCGTTATCTTAACAGAAAGCACCAGATTTGTCAAGCGTTTTTTGCGACTTTTTTAAGTTTTTTTGTGCTCAGGCTCAATGCCGGTACTAAAACCCAGAAAAGCAAGCAGCCGCCGGCCAGAATCTCTCCGGGCAGGTCGATCTCCAGCAGCAGCCAGAACGCCGACAAGGCCGCCAGGCCGAAGGAGCCACCGGTCCCCCATCCCGTGCGAAGGGTTTCAGTCAACTGTCCCGCCGCCGCGCAAAGCAAACTGAGAAGGCAGAAAAAGCCCATGGTCAGCCCCGCGGAAACCAGGGCCTCAAACCGCTCCGCCACCCCAAAAAGGGACAAGCCCTTACTGAAGGTATAGAAGGGCACCGCCTCCTGGGCGGCCACCTGTGGAGAAAGGACCGCCAGGGTGATCACCGACGCCAGGATCCCCAGGCCGCCGATCCCCGCCAGGGCCAGCGGCGCGGCGGCGGCCTTTTGCCTGGGAAGGAACCCGGCAACCGCCGGGAGCAGGTAGATCGCTACCACGCCCAGCGGCGGAAGGGTCCAATCGGGCGCCAGGTTTTCCCCCTTCCCGTCTCGGGCGCCGCCGAAGAGCACCAGGGCATACAGCCCCAATAGGAACCAGAACAGAATGCTTCCGGCTCTGGCGGTCCGGTCCGCCCCGCGGCTCCCCGCCACTGCCGCCAACACCAGCACCGTCAGGGGGATCAGGGGGCCGCCATGAGCGGTGGGCCAGCAATTTGCCAGCCATTTGGCCATCTCACCGGCCGCCAGGGCCAACCAAATAAATTGGAGCCAGGCCGTTCCCTTTCCGGGCCCCACGTCCAGGGCGGTCACCCCCCAGCAGAGGCACAGGCAGATCACCGCCGTCAGGCACAGGAGCGGGTAGCCGCCTCGGCCGGCGAAATAGGCCGCCGGGGCAGTTATCGCGGCAAAGATCCAGGCCCAAAGCCGGGCCTGGGGAATTTTTTCACTCCACAAGTCGCATCTCTCCCAGTTTAAAACGTAGTATGGGAATCACGGTCTGCCCCGCCCGTAACTCCAAAAGGGTCACCCCCGGCTCGTGGGCGGACAGGTATTCGTTGATTTCCCACAAGTCCGTTTTGGAAATGTCCCCCACCCCCAGGCATACGCCGCAGGCGGGCCGCAGGTATTGGGGAAGCTCGTTTAAAAGTTCTACACAGCTGGGGTCCAGCAGCAGCGTATCTGCCGTTTCCAGAAAAATCTTCCCGGCGGCCCCGGCCTTTAAGTCCCGGAAGGCTGACGCCAGGTCCGCGCCCCTGCCGGAATCCCCGGTGTCCGTGGAGATCTCCAACATGCCGCCGGTTCGGTTGAGGTAGAGCAGCTCCACCGGCTGGAGCTCGGCGGCGTCGGTACCGGAAAAGGGGACGCCTCCGGCCACAGCACCCAAAAGCAGGGCGGCGAACAGAAAAAACCATCTCTTCATCGCTGATTCCTCCCGTCCTGGGGGTTCAGATCTGGGTTGCGCTGCTTGCTCCGGTCCAGCCGGGGGCGGAGAATGGAGGCGTTTTTCACATTGGAAAAGGGCGCCAGATAGGCAACGCCCAGGCTGGTCAAGCCGGACAGATGGATGACCAGGCCGATCAGCCCCACCGTCACGCCGAAAAGGCCCGCCAGCGCCCCCAGCACCGCCAGGGCAAACCGCCACAGCCGCACAGCCTCCGCCAGGTCCCGGTTGGGCTGGACAAAGCCGCAAATCCCCGCCACGCTGACCGCGATCAGCGCCGCCGGGGAGATGAGCTTGGCCTCCACCGCCGCCGTGCCCACCACGATGCCGCCGATAATGGAGACCGACTGGCCGATGGCCTGGGGCAGATGGATGCCCGACTCCTGGAGCAGCTCAAAGGCGATCAGCAGTCCCAGCACCTCCACCGCCGTGGAGAAGGGCACGGACTCCTTGCTCTCGATGATCGCCCGGAGCAGGGGCAGTGGCAGCATCTCCTGGTGGAAGGTGGCCATGGCAATAAACAGCCCGGGCAGCAGCAGGCCCAGCAGCAGCGCACAATAGCGCAGAACCCGGATACAGGAGGCGGATACAAAGTCCACCCCCCGGTCCTCCCCGCTGGACATAAAATACCCCAGGTCCACCGGGGCCAGGTAGCCCAGAGGCAGGCCGTCCACGATCAGGCCCACCCGGCCCTCCAAAATCCCCTGGCAGAAGGTGTCCGTCCGCTCGGTGTACTGCAAAAGGGGGAAGGCCGTGGGACGGGAACCGCTGACATATTCCTCAACCGCCGCCGGGGACAAAAAGCCGTCCACGTCGATCTCATCCAGCCGAGTCTTCATCCGCTCCACCAGTTCGGGGTCGGTGACGCCCTTTAAGGAGACCACCGTGACATTGGTCAGGCTCCGGCGGCCCACCTTGGTCTCATAGAGCCGCAGATCCGGGGAGCGGAGATGGCGGCGGACCAGGCTGGTATTGGAGCGCACCGTCTCCACGAAGGCGTCCTTGGGGCCCTTGACGGTGTTCTCCACCTCTGGGGCGGAGGGGCTCCGCTTTTCCCCGGTCTTGACCTCAAAGGCGATGGCCCCCACGCCTGGAAACAGCACCACACAAAAGCCGTTGACCAGCTTGAGGGCCACGGTGTCCAAATCCTTGCAGGGGTCGGCAACGGCGTTGTACACAGCGCCATGGAGGGCCTTTTCGTAGAGGTCCTGGAGGTTCTCCGCCTCCAAAATTTCCGCAATGGGCTTGAGGACATACTCGGAGATGTCCCCGCCGGACACCAGGCCGTCGATGGCGTAGGCGTAAAGGGTCCACTGTCCGCACTGAAGCAACCGGGGCACAAAATCCCCGGCTCCTTCAAAAATGGCGCGGATATTCTGATCGTTCATCTCCCCCGGATAGGCTGGGTCCGGCCTGGGCGTGGGCTGTTCCATTTTTCTTCCCCTCTTTCTTTCCTGAAAAGTTTTCCCGGAACCGGCGGAATTATGAAAGACGATTGCTTTTTTCCCGGGAAAATGGTATGATAGCGGAAAAGGAGGTCTGGATATGAAGATTTGCCGCCTTTCCGTCAAGCGGATGGCAAATTACGCCGATCTTTCGGCCCAATATGAGAATCCCCAGCCTCATCCCTGCGATTTGACCCAGGGGCAGGTTTTCTACACCCGGGGCCGTCAGCCCGCGGGGCTGTGTGACAGCGCCTGGGCCACCCTCTCCCCCTTCGTCATGGCCCTGGGCAACGGCGCAACCGGCCTTTACGACGGCTGGATGAAAGATCCCACCTCCGCCATGGTCTCCTGCAACGACGGGTTCCGGCCGGTGAGCTTCCTGGTGGAGGCCCTGGAAGAGCCTCTGATCCGGCCATTGGAACCGGAGGACGCCGGCCAAATGGAGGACCTTCCCTTTTCCGCCTGGCAGTCCCCCGGAATGGTCTTCGTGGCGGAGCTGGGAGGGAAAATCGTGGGCTTCTGCGGCTGCGGCGCTTCCCGGGACGAGGACAAAAAGGGCTTCGGGGAAATGGATTCCATATATATATTAAAAGGTGCCCAGGGACTGGGCATTGGAAAAAGGCTGCTGGACGCCGCCTTCCGGGAGCTGCTCCCCGGGCTGGGCGTGACCGTCTGGGTGCCGAAGGAAAACCATTCCGCCATCGGGTTTTTTGAACATTACGGCTTTCAGGCGGACGGGGCGGAAAAAGCCCTTCCTTTGGGGAAGAACGCCGCCATCCGGATGGTGTGGAACAGCCGGGAGGATCTGCCATGGCCCATTTGATCGCCGCAGTCTCCACCGGCTCCCAGCGCACCGCCATCGGCATCCTGCGGCTGTCCGGGGAGGGCTGCGCCCAGGCGGTGGAAAAGGTATTTCTTGCCAAAAGCGGCATTTCCTTCTCCCAGGCGCCGGCGCGGAAGCTAATCCTGGGAACTCTGCTGGACTGCCGGGGTCGGCCCATCGATCAGTGCGTAGCGGTGCGGTTCCAGGCGCCCAACAGCTACACCGGAGAGGATGGGGCGGAAATCCAGTGCCACGGCGCGCCCGCCGTTCTGGCAGCGGGACTGGAGGCGCTGTACCGGGCCGGGGCCCGGCCCGCCCAGCGGGGAGAATTTACCAAACGGGCCTTTCTCAACGGACGGCTTGGGCTGACGCAGGCGGAGGCGGTGATGGATCTCATCGACGCGGAGACCCCGGACGCCGCCGTCAACGCCGCCGGGCAGGTGGAGGGCGCTCTGCAGAGGCGGCTGGCCCCCGTTTATCAGGAACTGGTGGATCTGTGCAGCCATTTTCACGCGGTCCTGGACTACCCCGATGAGGAGATCGATGAATTTTCCCTCCCCGCCTACGCCGGTGCCCTGGAATCCTGCCGGGGACGCCTCCAAAAGCTGCTGGCAACCTATGACCGGGGCCGGGTGCTGAAAAACGGCGTCTCCGCCGCCCTGGTGGGTCGGCCCAACGTGGGCAAATCCAGCCTGCTCAATGCCCTGGCGGGGTTTGACCGGGTCATCGTCACGGACATTCCCGGCACCACCCGGGACACAGTGGAGGAAAGCGTGCTGTTGGGCTCCGTCCGGCTGCGGCTGACGGACACCGCCGGGATTCGGTCCACCGCCGATCCTCTGGAAAAGCTGGGGGTGGAGCGGTCGAAAGCGGCGGCGGAGGGCGCGGAGCTGGCCATTTTCGTCTGCGACGGCGCACGGCCTCTGACAGCCGAGGACCGGGAGGCCATGGCGCTGTGTCTTGCCGCCCCCAAATCCGTTGGCCTGATCAACAAGGCCGACCTACCCCAGGCGGTGGAGCCGAAGGAGCTGCCCTTCCCCTTGGTCTTTTCCGTCAGCGCCCGTACCGGCGCCGGATTGGAGGTTTTTTCCCGGGCTGTGGAGGAACTGTTCGGGGGCAGCGCTCCTGTGGACGGATCGATTCTGACCAACCCCCGGCAGTTTGACGCCATCCGCCGGGCGGAGGCGGCTCTGGGCCGGGCGCTGGAGGCCCTGGATCTGACCCCGGACGCGGTGCTGACCGATGTGGAGGAGGCCATGGAGGCCATGGGCGAGGTCACCGGCGCCACCGTCCGGGAGGACATCACCGCCAGGATTTTTGAACGCTTCTGCGTGGGAAAGTGAGTGCTATGATCTATTTAGACAATTCCGCCACCACCCGGCCCTGTCCCCAGGCGGTGGAGGCGGTGAGCCGGGCCATGACGGAGGACTGGGGCAACCCCAGCGCCCTCTATGATTTCGGCATCCGGTCTGCCCGGGCCCTCCGCGCTGCCCGGAGCCAGGTGGCCGCCGCCCTTGGCACAGAGCCGGGACGGGTGTTCTTCACCTCCGGCGGCACCGAGGCGGACAACTGGGCCTTTTTCGGTGCTGCCCAAAAGCTGGGCAAGCGGGGAAAACACATCATCACCACCGCCGTGGAGCATCCGGCGGCGCTGAACTGCGCCAAGGAATTGGAGAGCCGGGGCTTTGAAGTGACCTACCTGGCCCCCGACGCCCTAGGCCGGGTCCCTGTGGAAGCGCTGGAGCGCGCTCTGCGGGCGGACACCATTCTGGTGTCCGTGATGCTGGTGAACAACGAGACCGGGGCCGTGATGCCCGTTTCCCAAATGGCCCGCCTGGTCCACCGCCGCTGCCCCGAGGCGGTTTTCCACACCGACGCCGTGCAGGGCTTTCTGAAGGTCCCTTTCCAGGCCAAAACCCTGGGGGCGGACCTGATCACCGTCTCCTCCCACAAAATCCACGGCCCCAAGGGCGCGGGGGCGCTGTACATCAGCCCCCGGCTGGGGTTTTTCCCGCCGCTGCTCCAAGGAGGCGGCCAGGAGGGGGGCTTCCGCAGCGGCACCGAGGCGACCCCTGCCCTTTTCGGCTTCGGCGCCGCCTGCAAGGCGGTGTCCGAGACCTTTCGGGCGGACGCCCAGCGGGAGCGGGGGCTGCTGGAATGGGCCATTGATGAGTTATGTAAATTAGAGGGAGTCCAAATCCTGGGGGCCCATGACGCGCCCCACATATTAAGCCTCTCCATTCCCGGGGTGCCTGTTCAGAACACCATCAATCTGCTGCAAGAGCGGGGCATTTGCGTCTCCGCCGGGTCCGCCTGCGCCAAGGGGCACCGGAGCCACGTTCTCTCGGCCATGGGTCTGCCGCCGGCGACGGTGGACGGGGCCTTTCGAGTCTCCCTCAGCCGGGAGACCACTCAGGGGGAGATGGAAGCGCTGGTGGAGGGCGTCAAGGGCGTTCTGGCCTGGAAAAACCGTTAATTTTTCCCGGCTGTCCAACAGGCAGCCGGGATTCGCTGTTTATGGGGAAGACTTTTTTCCTTTTTCTGCTATCCTAAAATATATAAAGGAGGCGTTATTATGGATCTAAAGGTCATCGGCGCGTTTTTGGCCAAGCTGCGGAAGGACCGGGGCATGACCCAGGAGGCTCTGGGGGAAACCCTGGGGGTCAGTGGGAAAACCGTCTCCCGGTGGGAGACGGGCACTTATCTGCCGCCGGTGGAGATGCTGGAGGCGCTGAGCAAGCTCTATGGGCTCACCATCAACGAGCTTCTGGCGGGCCGGGCTTTGGATGAGAAGGACTATCCCGCCGCCGCGGAGGAGGCCATCAAGTCCGCCCTGCGGGAAAGCGCCTTTACCTACAAGGATCGGGTGGCGTATTTCACGGAAAAGTGGAAAAAGGAGCATTTCCTTTCCAATCTTCTGCTGGGCGCCCTCTATATTCTGGCGATTGGCTTTCTCTGGGTCCGGGACAGCGGCACGGGCTGGATCGTTCTCGTCACCCTTCTGGGTCTGGGCGGGATCGCCTGGCGGCGGAATCAGATGATGAGCTATGTGGAGGCCCATTCCTTCGACGGGCGGCCGGTGGCCGCCAACAGTACGCACGGGGATGTCTAAATTCGTTCCCCTTGCGCCCGGCCCGGTATCGGCGGCCGGTGGCCGCAGACAATGCGCACGGGGATGTCTGAATTCGTCCCCCTTGCGCTCTGCCCGGTATCGGCGGCGGGTCGCCGCGGACAACGCGCACGGGGATGTCTGAATTCGTCCCCTTGCGCTCTGCCCGGTATCGGCGGTGCGTCTCTAAACTTTTAGCCCGACGGGACTCCCGCCGGGCTAAATTTTAATGGGCGAATTGGCTGTTGTAGAGTTCAAAATAGAACCCGCCCTTGCGCAGCAGTTCCTCATGGCGGCCTTGCTCGATGATCTGGCCGTCCTTCATGACCAGGATGATATCCGCCTCCCGGATGGTGGACAGCCGGTGGGCCACGATAAAGCTGGTGCGGCCCGCCATCATGGCGTCGAAGGCCCGTTGAACTTGCAGCTCCGTCCGGGTGTCGATGGAGGAGGTGGCCTCATCCAGGAATAGCATGGGCGGCAGGCAGAGCATTACCCGGGCGATGCACAGCAGCTGCTTCTGGCCCTGGGACAAGGCCCCGCCGCTCTCCCCGATGGGGGTATCATAGCCCTGGGGCAGCCGCCGGATAAAGCCGTGGGCGTGGGCCTGCTTGGCGGCGGCGATGATCTCCGCCCGGGTGGCCTCCGGCTTGCCCATGGCGATATTCTCCGCCACGGTGCCGGACTGGAGCCAGGTATCCTGGAGCACCATGCCCACGCTCCGCCGCAGCGCCCGGCGGCTCATGGTCTGGGTGTCCACCCCGTCCAAAAGGATCTGACCGCCCTGGGGATCGTAGAAACGCATCAGAAGGTTGATAAAGGTGGTTTTGCCGCAGCCTGTGGGGCCAACGATGGCCACCCGCTGGCCGGGGCGGACCGAGAGGGAGAAGTCCCGGATCAAGGGCTTTTCCGGCGTGTAGGAAAATTCCAGGTCCCGGATCTCCACCCCGCCGGTGAATTTCTCCGGGCGGACGGGCTCCTGGGGGTCCGGGTCCATGGCGGGTGCCTCGATCAGCTGGAACACCCGGCCGGCGCAGGCCAGGGAATTTTGCAGCTCCGCCACCACCCCGGAGATCTCGTTAAAGGGCTTGGTATACTGGTTGGCATAGCTGAGAAAGCTGGTCAGGTTTCCCACGGTAATGCCCCCAGTCATAGCGGACAGGGCCCCGGTCAGACCCACTCCGGCGTAGACCAGGGCGTTGACGAACCGGGTGCTGGGATTGGTAATGGAGGAGTAGAAAATGGCCTTGAGAGCGCTTTTTTCCAGCCGGGTATTGATCTTGTCGAAGTCTGCCAAGGTGGCCGCCTCATGGGAAAAAGCCTGGACGGTTTTCAGGCCCCCCACTGTCTCGTTGATCAGGGCAGTCTGCGCCCCCTGGGCGGCGGTCTGTTCCCGGAACAGGTCATAGGTGCGCTGGGCGATAAATTTCGCCACCAGCAGAGAAACCGGGGTAATACCGACTACCACCAGGGCGATCTGCCAGCGGATTGCCAGCATCAGGCCCAGGGTGCCTAAAATCGTGGTGACGCCGGTGAAAAACTGGGTAAAGCCCATGAGCAGGCCGTCGGCAAAGCTGTCCACATCCGCCACCACCCGGCTGACGATGTCCCCCTGGGGATGGCTGTCCAGATAGGACAGGGGCAGTCTCTGCAAATGGCGGAACGCCTCCTCCCGGATCTGCTGGGTCACCCGGTAGACCGTGCGGTTGTTCATCTCCTGCATCAGCCACTGGCTCACCGCTCCCAGGGCGGCGCAGAGCAGAATTCGGGATAAAATGGCCGCCACGGCGGCAAAATCCACGTTCCCGGCCCCCACGATCTGGTCCACCGCCTGTCCAACCAAGATGGGGATCCGCAGGCTCATGGCCACATATCCCGTGGCGAGGACCAGGGAGGCGGCGATCTTCCACAGATGCCGCCGCACCCGGAGCAGGACCTTTTTCAGGATCTGCCACTGATTTTGCTCATTCATGGGCGGCCTCCTCTCTGGGGAACTGGGAATAGTAGATCTCCCGGTACACCGGGCAGCTCGCCAGCAGTTCCCCGTGGCTCCCCTGCCCCACCAGCTTGCCCTCGTCCAGCACCAGGATCTGATCCGCGTACCGCACCGAGGCCGCCCGCTGGGAGACCACGAATACCGTGGGCTTTTCCGGCAGATTTTGGATGGCGCCGCGCAGAGCGGCGTCGGTGGCGTAGTCCAGGGCCGAGGCGCTGTCGTCCAGGATCAAGATCCTGGGCTTTCGGGCCAGGGCCCGGGCAATGGTCAGCCGCTGGCGCTGGCCTCCGGAAAAATTGGCCCCGCCCTGGGAAACCGGGCTGTCCAGCCCGCCCTTGTCCCGGACCACCTCCCCGGCCTGGGCGGTCTCAAGGGCCTGCCAAAGCTCCTCATCCGTGGCGCTGCCGTCGCCCCAGAGCAGGTTTTCCCGAATGGTGCCCTGGAACAGCTCGGACCGCTGGGGCACCATCCCGATCCCCCGCCGAAGGGCCTGACGGTTCAGGCTGTCCACCGGCCGGCCGTCCAGCAGCACCTGGCCGGAGGACGCGTCGTAAAACCGGGGGATCAGGTTCACCAGGGTGGTCTTGCCGGAGCCGGTGCCCCCAATGACGCCGATGGTCTGCCCAGGCTGGGCCAGGAACGAAATCCCCTCCAGAGCCGGCGCGGCGGCCCCGGCGTAGGAAGCCGTCACGTCCCGAAATTCCACGCCGCCTAAGGGGCGCTGGGCGTCGGGTCCGTCGGTCTGGAGGGCCTGGACCTCCAGAAGGGCCTGCACCCGGTTGCCGCAGGCGGCGGCCTTGGTCATGTTGATGATCAGATTGGCCATCTTCACCAGCTCCACCAGGATCTGGGACATATAGTTGTACAGCGCCACCACCAGACCCTGAGTCAGCACCCCGGCATCCACCCGCAAGGCGCCCACCTGGATGAGCGCCGCCACGGCCAGATTCAAAATGGCAAAGGTCAGGGGGTTCATCAGCCCCGAGACCCGCCCGGCCAGAAGCTGCCGCTCCTTGAGAACCTCCGTCCGTTGAGAGAAGGTCCGAATTTGGTCGTCCTCCTTGCAGAAGGCCCGCAGGACCCGTACTCCCGCCAAATTTTCCCGGGTGGCGGCGGTGATGCCGTCTAAGCCCACCTGGACCCGGCGGTACATGGGCATGGTGACCAGCATGATCCCAAACACCACCAGGCACAGCGCCCCGATCAGCACCACAAACACCAGCGCCGCCTGAAAATCGATAGTAAAAGCCATGATCATGGCCCCGAATACCACGAAGGGGGACCGCAGCAGCAGCCGCAGGGTTAAATTCACCCCGTTTTGCACCTGGTTGATATCCGAGGTCATACGGGTGACCAGAGTCGCGCCGCCCAGGGTGTCCTGCTCGGTGTAGCCCAGGGACAGGATATGGGCCATCACCGCGTGGCGCACCCGGGCCGCGAAGCCCACGGCGGTCCGGGCGGCAAAATACTGGGCGGTGATGGCGCAGACCAGGCCCACCAGGCCCAGCAGCACCATCAGCAGGCACATCCGCACGATAAAGCCCCGATCCCCAGTAGCGACGCCCTCATCCACGATCCGGGCCACCACCAGGGGGATCAGCAGCTCAAATACCGCCTCCAGCAGCTTGAACAGGGGCCCCAGGGCGCAGTCCCGCCCGTAGCCCTTCATATATTTCAGCAGTTTGATCAAAAAAGCCACCTCGCAGTCCAAGTATCCGTATTATAACACGGCCCGCGGAATTTGGCAACGCGGGAAGAAATTTCTGTTGACTTTTTCCCTGTTTACGGCTATAATACGGAGGTAAAAAACGCTACTGTGGCTCAGTCGGTAGAGCAGCTGATTCGTAATCAGCAGGTCGCCGGTTCAAGTCCGGCCAGTAGCTCCACGCCGCCGCAAGCCGTGTCTCGCTTGCGGCGGCTTTTTATGCCTTGGGAGTCCCACGCCTACCGCAGATCACGGAAGCGGATACGGTTTTTCATTGATCGACCTTCTGAACCTGGTTTGCAGGCGCTTTGCGCGAAACGAGGGGCTCCGCCATGTGGCAGAGCCCCTCGACTGGTTTGGTCTTTCTTGGATCACATCGGCGTAATGGACGCCTCGCGTCAAATTCCTCTTGATCGCCGCAACCGCGCATGGTCCCGTTTCAACGATCCTCCTGGTTTGTGAAGCACCCTAGGTCCTGCATCTTCCTCCAGCAGTCACGCTCTACATCCAGCACATCTTCTGTCACAGTGACAACAGGCGTTTCATCCGTGTGATAAACGCAGGTAAGCTTCCCGTTTTCGCACAGAAAATACCAGCGAAAATAACGCTTTTCATAGAGAAAGTCCGAACTGTCAAAGCAGGGAAAACGCTCTTTCAGCACCAGAACGTCCCGCCCATACACGTCTTTGGCCCAGGGGCTATCTTTGACCTCCCGGAAGGTGAGCATGGCCCGGCTGGCGTACAGCTTTCCCGCGGCGGTAAAACCCACCTCGGGCACGGTGGAGGCGAGGCCCTTAGGCGTGCGCACGCGCAAGGGTTTCCCATCGGCATCTGTCTCCCGGCTGACCCATTCCAGACGAACGGTGGGGCAGAAATTGCACGCGCCGCCGCCGGAGCGCTTAACAGATTGCCCCGGGCCGGTCTCCCGGGGGACCATATCGCCCCGCCAGGAATGCCGGGACCCCTCCCGCTCCTCGGGCGCTTCGGAAGAACGCTTCTTGAAAATGTTCGCCATAGATACGGCACTTCCCTTCTCTCATCATTTCATGCAAAAATCGTCCAAGTACAGGGGGACCAGCTTGCCGTCTACCACCTCTCCAAGCGTACACCAAAACTCCCCTGCGCCCGGCCAGGTGAACACATAGTCCGGATGCTCCTCACCAAACCGCAGGCCGTAGAAGATATCCATCCTGCGGATGTTCCCTTTGTCCAGCCGGAACAGAAACACTCCGCCCCGCAGGCCCTCCATCCGGATGCCGCTGGAACAGTCCTGAATGATCTGATACGCTTGCGTGAACCAGTCAGGCGGCTCTTTTTCCCCAAGTTCTTTCAATGGCAGGCCCGCTGGGACCTCGCCGAGGGCATAGAACAGCAGCGGATCCCGCCCTGCGAAGCACCCGGGGCAGATGCCGAAGGCCGGACCAACTCCGTTTTTCGTTCTTGCCCAGCTGTTGTACCAGAATACGCCCTTGGAACCCATTTTCATAAAACCATGGAAAACTTCGTGCCCATGGGGTGGGTCCTGCCTGGCAAGCTCATAGACCAAGTAATCCCGAACCTGCTCCGGCAGCGTTCCGCAATGCTTCCAAAAGGCCGCCTCCGCCTCGTCCTCCGCCTCGCATTGGGCCAGGATCTCCCGGACAGTCTTTTGCTCCGTCCGGTACTGCTCCCAGAGCTCTCGCGCATAGGGATGAAGCGTCTGCTCAGAGGCCCGGTCATATTTATCGAGCTGCTCCAGAGACACGTTTTCCCCCGTGAAGCCCCAGAAGCTGAACAGTTTTTTGGCCTGTTTGCTGGAAGAATCCACACTGGCGATCAAATGGTTCCCCCAGTGGGAGGGCAGGTCGTAGGCCAGCATTGCCTTTACCATCCTGTCGAGCTTGGCCATATGCCGCAGGTATTCCTCCATGCGTCCATGGCCGCTCCGGGGGAGGCTGTTATATCGCGCCAGTTCCAGCTGGGCATCCGCCCGCGCCCGCGCCATTCTGTCCGTCTCCGGCGTTGGCGTTGGCGTTGGCGTTGGAACAGCCTCGCCGGGCATTTTGCCCTTGAGCCGGGAAATCAGCTCTTTCAAATCCATCGTTCAAGCTTCCTTTCCCGTAAAGATCAGCAGGTGATCAGGCGGCCTCCTACCTTTTCTCAGCCCACTCCAGAACCTCGCCGTAATGGGCACGGCTGATATAGAGCTCCGCTCCATCCTCCAGAACAAGACAGCGGCGGGAACGGTCCATGACGCGGACATACGACGTGTTCACCAGTTCGCTTTGGTGGATCCGCAGAAACAGAGGGCGCGGAAGCTGTTTCGCCGCTTCGTCTAGCTTGCCGATCATGCGGTAAGCGGCGCCGGAAACCGTGAAGATATTCAGATATGTCCGTTCGCTGCTGATGTGGGTGATGGAGCGATACGGCAGGCAATAGCGCCGGTCCTTGCCGCTCCATTGGAAATACCTGCCGCCGGTCACGACCCGATCCGTCAGCTCATCGAGGATTTTATACCACGCCTCCGCGCTGCCCGGCTCCGGGTTATAGGCCACGGGCCGGGCGGACAGCAACGGCGTGAGGTCCCGCTGCCGCTCTCCATAGTAGACCAGCAGGCAGTCTGGATTTGTGTCATATATGAGCCGTCCGGCGATGGCGGAGCGCTCCCCCATTCCGGCGTTGACCAGGGCGATGAGCGTGTCGGAAAGAATCTGGGGGATCCGCTTCTCCTGTTCGGCGTGGGACATCCAGTCGATACGGAGGTCCACATCGCGGTGAGCGGCAAACGCTTTGATTGCCGCCCGTATGACGCCTCGATCGATCTCGCTGGGCTCATAGACAAGAAGCGTCAGTCTCAGGGTCCGTTCCATCAGTTTGATTCTACGAATGCCGAGAGGATCTCCCACTGGGCGGGTTCCAGAACCGATTTCAGGCACTCGTTATAGGCCGAAAGATCGGCGCTGCCCGTCTTTTCCCATTCCGTCAGAAGCGCGTCACCAAGGGAAACGAGTTTATGTACCGTTTCGATATGGCGGGCGCGTTCATCCGGCGAACGGTTGGGAATAAGTTTGGTCCCACCGGTATAAGGACCGTCGAATTTCAGATTGACAACGGAGATGGGCCTGACCTGGGGGCAGGCGATTTCAAGGCGCAGCTCCGGCGACCAGATCTCCAGCCCTTCCGGCTTTACGGCGGCCCGGTGGCAGAGGATATGGGCGCATAGGATCCCGCGCTTCACGGAAAACGCCGGATAGAGCATGGCAAGGTCCACCGGCAGCATGGAGCGGCAGACAGGGTCCTGCTGGATTTTTCTCATCAATTCCTGAAGTGTCATCGTTTTGCTCCCTCCTTAATTGCTGTCCGGCCTGTGGGCCACACACATATAGCCGCCGCCGGTCATCCACGCGTCCTCAAAATTCTCACGGGTCATGGACATTGCCTGTCCGTTGGGGATACCGGGGTCATTGACGATCACTCTTGGATTTTCCGGATCTGACTTGTCGATACCCAGCACCTCCACCACATGGTTGGCTGAATAGGCAGGATAGCCGTCCGCCCACTCGGTGGTCATCGCCATGTTCTGGACGCTTACCAGCACCCGGTCCCCATTGGCGGTAGCCTCCAGCAGATCGTCAAAGTCGCCCGACATCCTGGTGGTCGTGTCAATGCCATAGGCCAAGAGGAGGTTCCCTACATCCGCCATCGGGGTACCCAGCTCCTCATACCAGCCCATTTCAGAGGCTGTCTGGATCAGATCCTGCTCGGTGACTGGGGCGTCTGTGTATTCGCTGATGATGAAGTGCTGGCTGGCGATCGCGCAGGAATAGGGCTCCAACTGCTCGTGCCATTCCGCGGCCCCGGATTCAATGTCCTTCTGGAAGGCATCTGGGTCAAAATCCGTGGTCTCCTCCTTATCTTCCTTGTCAATTCCCAAAAAGTCCATCACGCCGTCCCGCACGTCCTCCAGGCCGTCTCGGACTTTGTCGATAAACTCCCGGACCACATCCTTATCGTCCCTTTGCAGCTCTTTGAGCTGCTCCAAGGCCTCGGGGGTGATGCCGCTATCCTTGGTGTTTGCCTGAGCATCCTTGATTTTTTGGATCGTCTCGTTGTCCATGAGTAGATCCGTCTGAGGGGGAAACAAAGTTTCAGAGGTTTCCATGTTTTCAAGTGGTTCCATGCTGATCTCCTTTCATGATGACCCCCTGCTCTACGGTTTCGCCCTCGAACATCCAGCAGGGTTTAATGACATTGTATACCGCTCCGTCAACCGGATCGCCCACGCCTAAGTATAGGTAGGACTTCCTGACGGACGCGTCGTATGGGATGGGGCCGGTCTGGGAACGGGTGACGCCGGCCGCGGAAATGAGCTTCAGCAGAAGCTTCAGCTTCTCCCGGTATTCCTCCTCCGGCGCATTGAGCGCGCTGTCAAAGAGCTGGGAAAAGGCGGCGGTGAAGTCCGGCTCGTTCTCCAGGCGGGCAGTCCTGCCGCACCATTCCTTCAACGTGTCGCGGTCCATGACCTCCTCCCGGGCGAGGATCTGGCAGAGCCCCTCATAGAGCCCGTCATACAGCTTGGCGTGGCGGGCAATGCCGGCGGAAACGGTCTTCTCCAGCGGATTCGGCCTGTGCCGGCGCAGGATAAACACGGTCACCGCACCGGCGGCGAGGATCAGCGCCCCGCCGGCGGCGATATAGAGAATCGGCGCTATGTGCAGTGGCATAATACGACCTCCTTTTTACTTAGCAAGATGTACCCAGGCAGCCGCGTCGTCCTTGTCTCCGTAGATGATCGCGTTGCCCACAGGAAGCGCCGGGATAAGGGAGCGCTGATCGTCTCTGAGCGCCAGGCTCGCGGCCATGACCGCCTCGTCATCCGGCGCGGTGAGACGGTGGACGATCTTGTAGTTGGTGTTCTTGATGGCATCCGGGATCAGGCGGGTGGGGACCTGATCCACGATCATAAGGCCCTGCCCATAGCCCCGGATCTCGGAGAGCATATTGCTGAACAGGTCCGCCACCACCTGCTGTGGGTTGCCGGTACCGGCGGCGGACGCCTCGGGCTTTAGCAGCACATTGTGCGCCTCCTCCACCAGCGTCATATGCAGCAGCTTATTCTGAGCGGCGGCGGCCCGGTAATCCGGGTCGTTGGCGTATTGGGACTGGCGGTACTCATAGAGGCTGAGCATGAGCAATGACATGATGAGCGCCTTGTCCTTTGCCGCGGAGATCCCGCTGATATTGATGATGGCGGGCCGGTCAAAGATGAGACTTGGATCCGTGGACTTGTCCACATCCAGCAGCTGGCCTCTGGTGCCGCGGACCAGATATTGGAAGCGGGTCTCCAGGCAGGCGATCAGATTGTCCCGGACTTTGGGCTCATAATTGCGCTGGGAGAGGACGTATTTCGCCATGGCGGTGAGTTTGGACAGAGGGGGATAGACATCCGCCTGTTCCATGGGCCGCCCGGAGGTGAACTCTTTCCCAAAATAGCCGCAGTAGTGGTAGTAAACCGTCTCGTCCACCAGGACAGGCAGGATATCGCTGGTGGGGAGGCTGGCGTTCAGGAACGCCACCAGGTTTTCACACCGGGACATCATGTTGACCTTGGCATCCTTGTATGCCGCCGGCTCAAAGGGATTGAGACGGAGCTGTTCCAGCGGCGTGCCCTCAAATTCATCCGAACCGGGCATAAAGATATGAAATTTTCGGTCGTCCGGCAGGGTCTTGTTCATCTCAATTGCCCAGCGGACATAGTCGTCCTTGGCCGGCTCGATCACCAGGACCGGGATGCCCTTGCCTATAAGCTCCTTCAAAATGCGTTTACAGGTGTAAGTCTTGCCCGAGCCGGTGCTGCCGCACACCAGGGCATGGCGCACCAGATCGTTGGGGTCGATGCGGTAAGGGGCGTTCTGCTCCACGCCCATGTCCACCATATGCCCCATGGTGATGGTATCGCCATGGGTGACGGGCGGGTTGTTGGCAAAGCGGACGGCGGTCTTCACGAAGCGGAGGCCGGGCACATCCCGCTTGGGCAAGGAGGTGGTGAGGGCCAGCTCCTTGGTATTCATGGGCGTGCTGAGATACTGATAGTTCCGTCCAAAGACATGCCATTCGGTGTCCTCGGTCATGTCCGCCACGCTGTCGTCGTAGAGGGGGACCATCTGGAACCGGCGAACGGCGTCCAGCGCGCCGGAGCCCTCCCGGAGGACGTGGAGGCGAATGGGCTCCACATAGCTCTCCCGTCCGGCGTAGATGGAGCGGAGCATCCCGTTCACGGTGGTCACGTCCTTGCGGGATCTGCCCAAAACATAGACGCCCACATTCCAGTAGCCCAGGTTCCGCCCCTGCTTCATGCGCTCGATGTGGATCTCCGTAAGCTCCTCGGCATACTTAGCGAACTTATCCAGGTAGTCGGTGTTGATAGAAAGGGAAAAGTTTTTGGTCACGGTTTTGTTGAGCTGACCAACTCCGACGCCCACGGCGCTGCCAAAGAGGGTGCCGATACCATTCCCCAAAAGATTGCAGAGGGCAGAGCCAAGGCCGGGAGCGATAACGGAGGCCGCCATGCCAATCCCCTTGCCCAGGAGACTTCCGGCGCCGCTGGCAAGCTGCGACGCCGCGAAGGGGTTCAGGCCCTTCTGCTTGCTCTCGCCGTTGTTCTGGCTGGTGTTCACACTGCGCTCCACGTCGGAGTGGATCTGGCTGCCCAGCCGGCGCATCCGATTGATGATGTCCCCCGTCTCCTGGTCGGTGATGGGATCGGCGATGACCAGAAGGGAGTACGGGCGCTCCTGATCGTGGTTGCCCCGGATGCCGAAGGCCAGGGAGTCCAGCGTCTGGAGAATACCGGGGTCCTTCTCGTTGAAAAACGACGGAAGGCCGGTCACCGCGCCGAGGCAGTCATAGCTCATAAGGGGGGTCATGATGTCGGTAATGGTCTCCATATTGTCCAGCGGGCGGAGCTCCACGCCGGGCATGCTGCCGGAGGTGGCCTCCCGCATCTGCTCCACCGCGTCCTCGGAGACGAAATTGGGGTTGTTGGAGACCGTCCCCAGGTAGATGTGCGTCTCGCCCTGCCAGCGCTGGAGCAGGAACAGGAACCGATAGCCCCAGGCGTGGATGGACGAGAGTGCCCCCTGCCAGCGGTTATAAAGATCATAGCTGTCCGCGTTCTCCGGATGGACGGGAAGGCGCATCACCTGAAGCCAGGTGATCTTGCCCTTCAACTCGCCCGCGCGGGGGAAATGGGCCCGCTCGCTGACGTACTCAAGGGTGCTGCGTTCCATGGAGCAGTCCAGCAGCTCCCGATAGAAATCATCCGGCACCTGGATGGGATTGTCGATTTTCAGTTTCGACGGGTCGATGCCCTGAAAAAGGTCGGAGAATTGGATGTCATCTTTGGCCATTTGCAAAGCCTCCCTTCTAAGCCGGCGCCTTATTCAACGCCCCTGAACTTGACAGCCTCCTCGTGCTGCCGCAGCAGCGCGTCCACCACCTTCTGGGCGCTCTCCAGAACGCTCTGGGCGGACATGACGCCGGTGCCCCTTTCAATGGCTTCCTGGAGATTGATCTGCGCCCGGGTCAGGCTCTTCGTGGCCTCCTCCAGCTTGATGTCGATGGACTCCAGGCTGGGCCCCACATATTTGCCCTGATCCCCGCCGGACTCCATCTGGCGCCGCTGCTCCTCCTGGGCAAGGGCGATAACGCTCGCGGTGTCCACAAAGCTGTCGTTCTGAAATCTGGGGACCCCCGCCACGTCCGCGGGGTCGTCTTCGTCCCTTGTGAGCTTGGGGATCCCGGCGCCTTCGTCCGTCTCGTCTGTTTCCGGCACGCCGCCGGCATTCTCGTCCGTGTCCTTGGGGCCCACATAGAAGACGCCGCTCTCCTTCGCCTCCTCCTGGTCGGTGGTGAAGCGGATCTTCGGCATGAGGTCGGTGTTCCTCGCCTCCATATCGGCAAAGCTAAACCCCGTTCCCAATGTTTCCTTCGCCGGTTCCTCCGGCATTTCGGTTTTTCCAATTTCTTCCAGTTCCATGACAATTCCTCCCTGATTGATGATGATTTTATTATACACGTTTTTTCCTCGTGGGGGCGTTTTCTGTATTTTTGGCAGGCGAAACGAGATTTTTGGTCAGAGCGTTCCCTTTGCTCCGCTCAGTTGCTCAACAGAATACGGCTGACAAATCCGACCATTGAAGCCGACACAGTCATGGCCGTATTGCCGGTTATATTGACCTCGTAGGGAAATTGCTTGAACTTCAACGTACTCCACCAGAATGTCAAGGTATGTCTGCCCGGCAGGACGGGAATGGCAACGGTGGCGCCGTAACCCAATTGATAGGTCTCCTTCTGATCCACGCTGACAACGATCCTGTCGCCGGCCCCTGTCATCTGCTTCTTTCTCGTCAGCGTGAGCGTGTACGTACCGCGCTGTTCCTGGATCGGCAGCTTTGTCTCCGATTTCTTTTTATTGGTGTCCGCCGCCTGACGTTTTTCCTCCACCGCTGTGTTTTCCCGGTCCTTCCTGTCTGTCTTCTCTTTTTCCTTGAATACCTCTTTAAGAACATTTTCAAGCTCCGCCACGGCCTTTTTCCGCTCCGGGGCTGTCTCCTGAAGATTGGAAAGCCGCATGACCCGGGCTTTTTCCGCCTGCACCCGTTTCAGGGCCGGGTGGGTGAGGCCGGGCATGGAGCCGTTGAGGAGTTCCTCCGTGAAATACCAAACGCTGTTGCCGCCGGTGAGGACCACCATGTCCACGCCCCCTTCGGCGATGGCGGGATCAAGCTCCGCGGCCCTGTCCAGGCACCCGGTAACGAGGGATTTGAAGTTCTCCAGCTCGGTTTTAAGGAGCTCTTCCAGCTTGGCCCGGTCAATAGTCGGGAAGGGCTGCTTCTTGGGGAGAAGCAGTGTGTAGCCGGACAGGAACGCGCAGGAATCCACCGCTTTCCCCTCGTTGAGGCGCGGGGATACCACGTTCTCCTTCCAGGGCTTCACCCACGCCCCTTCGCACACAATTTTCCACGCCGCGCCCTGAGGTATGCCGCAGGAGGTCATGTAATCGCTGAGGTAGCCTTTCAAGAGCCGGTCCACGTCCTCCCCGCTGAAGGTGTGTACGCCGGCAGACTCTGGCCAGGTGCATACGACCTTGCTTTTGGTCAACTCATCTCCGGCGCCCGTGCTGTACCGGTGCACTGTCAGGTCCATGGCCCTCGCGCCCATATCAAGGAGCAGCGTATACTTCGCGGTCTTTTTTGCCTCCCGCCCCACCTTCATGGGCAGCAGGCTGTAGACCAGGCCCAGGGCCACGGTTTCCTGGGGGTTGGAAAGTCGCATGACCCGG
>CANQQU010000041.1 GCA_947626085.1 uncultured Oscillospiraceae bacterium | reverse complement strand
CCTCAAAGGCGTTGCGCAGCAGGATGATGTTCATGGCCGCCATGCCCATGGCGATGACCACCAGCCACTTGTCGTCCTGGATGCCGGCGACGTTGAACACCTGCTTGGTGGCCAGATAGTTCAAGTACTGGGGCACGATGCCGGCGGAGAACCACATGGTGAACACCAGGAAGAAGTTGAAGAACTTCCGGAACAGCAGCCGCCGCTTGCTCAGGGCATAGGCGCCCAGAATGGACACCAGCATGGCCCAGATGGTGCCGAAGAGGGTCAGGAACAAGGTGTTGGAATAAGCGTTCCAGAACATATTGTCCCCGAACATCCGGGCAAAGGCCTCAAACTGCAGGCCCTTGGGAAACAGGACCACCTCGCCGTATTCCACCGCGCTGCGGCTGGACAGGGAGGCCGACACCGCGTACACGAAGGGATACAGGCAGCACAGGGCGAACATGGTGAGCAACGTGTAGCTGATGATCTTGAAGATCAGCTCGGAGATCTCAAGTTTTCTTTTCATGGCAAAACCTCCTTAGTACAGCGACGTGTTGGAGGCTTTCCTGGCGATGGTGTTGGCGCCGATGACCAGCAGCATACCGATGACGTTGTTCATCATTTCTGCCGCCGAGGCTACGCCGGTGCCCGCGCCGCCGCTGGCCATGCCCTGCCGGTTGGCGAAGGTGGAGACTACATCGGCGGTGACGTAGGTATTGGTGTTGTACAGCAGCAATACCTTCTCATAGCCGATGTTCAGCAGGGAGCCGATCCGGGTGATCAGCATGATGACGATGGTGGACAGGATGCTGGGAAGCACCACATAGCGCATCTGCGCCATTTTGCCCGCGCCGTCGATCTGAGCGGCTTCGTAGCTGGTGGGAGAGATGGCAATGATGGCAGCGAAGAACACGATGCTGTCATAACCGGCGCTCTCCCAGATGCCGCTGATCTGGTAAATGGAGCGGAAAAACGCGGGATTGTTCAGCAGGCCGGCGTTGGCGACTTCATGGCTGACGACCCCGATGTTCTCCAGAAGGCCGCTCACAATGCCCATGCCGGTGGTCAGGGAGCCCTGCTTCACCAGCATCGTTACCAGGGAAGTCATGACAACGGTGGACATGAACTTCGGCAGGTAAGTCAGGACCTGGTAGACACTCCGGGCAATGTTGGAACGAATTTCATTGAAGAACAGAGCTAGAATAATGGGGATCGGGAAGCCGAAGCACAAACCGTAAAAGCTCAGGATGAAGGTATTGCGCATTGCTCTCCAGAAGTCCGTGGAGAGCTGGTCCCCGCCTACCAGCAGCCGGTTGAAATAGGAGAAGCCGGAAAAATACTGCTGGGACACCGGTCGAACCACATCTGGCACCTTGAAGCACCCCAGTAGCTCGTACATGGGGAAGTAGCGCCAGAAGAGGAACACCAGCAACATGGGGATCAGCATGACATACAGACGCCAGTCCTTCACGATCGTCCGGCCGACGTGGATCCAGTAATGCTTTTCCACATCGTCCCGCACGGCCTGCTCCGGACTGATTCGATAGACTTTTTTGTCTTTATCGAATGTAAGGAAATCAGCTGCCCTTGCGTTCATAGTTTACCTCCCTTTTGTTCCTCCTTCGCCTGCAAGCGGAGAAGATAATGTTTTTGATCCTCATAGACACCGTCCAGCTTTCGCGCTATCCAGATGATCACAAAAGTAAATAGAAGCGACAGACTGTCTGTTGTGAAGAAGTCGATCGCCTCCTTCGGCGCCGCCCCCAGGGCCAGGGCCATCAGCGCCCGCCCCGCCTGCATGGAAAGCAGCACCACCAGGGGAAAGATCAGCGACAGATAGTACCCCGTCCTGACCTTTTCCTTCCCCAGCGCCATGAGCCATACCGCCGGGGCCAGGGACGCCAGGTTGCCCACCGCGTAGATCAGCATCTGCCGCCCGTCCCCGCCGGAAAAGTAGCTGAATACCAGCCCGGCAAGGGCCGCGTGGAGGCAGCCCCAGTAGCCCCAGCGCATATAGACAATGGCGGCGATCGCCCCCGCCAGGGACACAGTGTAGGGCTGGCCGGGAAACCACCAGTTGGCCGCCCCCACAATGATAAATTCAAAAACTCCCAGAAGCACCGCCCAAATGGCCAGATCGATGACCCGGTACTCCCCG
Source organism: uncultured Oscillospiraceae bacterium (assembly GCA_947626085.1). GTDB lineage: Bacteria > Bacillota > Clostridia > Oscillospirales > Oscillospiraceae > Faecousia. The sequence goes on along the minus strand of CANQQU010000041.1, from coordinate 19,009 downwards.
AAGCTGCGTCTTCTCTCCATGTTCTTCCCTCCGCGGAGGTCCCGTCAGCTTGTGGAAACTCCGAAATGTTAGCATTTTAATGGACTTTCCCAGGTTCGGACCCGGGTGCGTCCCGTCGTTTTCACTATGGTATTGTGCAAAATGCCGATATTTCGGGTTCCTTTACATCATCAATTATACATGATGGCGGTTTTTCTGTACATAGACAAAACAGACTACTTTTTAGACAAATCGGATGTAATTTTGTACAACATTTACAGATGTCCATTTTCCGGCTATAATGGATTTATCACGCACCGCGGAGGGAAAAATTATGGTACATACCGCTGAAGAATTGCAGGAAGCAGTCCATTCCGCCCAACCCGGGCAGACCATTTCCCTGGCCCCGGGGGTCTACCGGGCCAAGCTCCTGATCACCACGCCCGGCCTCACCATCCGGGGAGCGGGGGCGGACAAAACCGTTCTTATCTGGGACGACTACGCCAAAAAGCTGGACGAACAGGGCCGGGAATACATCACCTTCCGAACCTGGACGGCGGCGGTGTGCGCCGACGGCGTGACCATGGAGGACCTGGCCATCGTCAACGACGCCGGGCGCCCGGAGGAAAAGGGCCAGGAGGTAGCCCTGACCGTTTATGGGGACCGGTTCACCATGAACAGGTGCCGCCTGGCCTCCACCCAGGACACGCTGTTCTTAGGGCCCCTGCCCCGGGACCTCATCGCCCGGTACGACGGGTTCCTGCCGGACTGCCTCCGTAGGGATCTGGTCTGCCGCCAGCGGTTTTCCCACTGCCGGATCGAGGGAACGGTGGACTTTATCTTCGGATGCGGCGAGGCGGTGTTTGAAAACTGCGAGATCCGGTCGGTCTACGATGTCCGGGGCTGCGGCTACGCCGCCGCGCCGGCCCACGAACGGGAACAGGAAAAGGGGTTCCAATTTATTCAGTGCCGGTTCACTGCCGAAGAGACGGTGGCCCCGGGGAGCGTCTATCTGGCCCGGCCCTGGCGGGACTATGGGCTGTGCGTTTTTCAGGAGTGCCGGTACGGCGGCCATATCGCCCCGGCGGGGTTCGACAAGTGGAACGACACCCACCGGGACCAGACCGCCCGGTTTTACGAGACGCCCCCGGTCCCCGGGCGGGTAAACTGGGTCCGGAAATGAATCTCGGAATAGCAAACCGGCGGGTACAGGCGGTTTTTCACCGGAAAGCGTGGTCCCAGGTGGGGCTGGACGCGCAAACGCATAGAAAAATGGGCGTTCTCCCTTCGAGAACGCCCGCTTTTTCAGTTCAGTGGGATGCTTACGCTTCCTTCAGCGCTTTTTTCAGCAGGGGAAGAATGATGAGCGCCACGGCGCCGCCGATGAGGGCCGTGATCAGCTGGGGATAGGAGAACATGGCGGTAAAGGTCTGGATCTGGGGCCCCTTGAGGGTGTCCCCAAGGACGGGGATCAGCAGCTTGACCACCGCTATATACAGTATCAATGCCTTCGCCGCCGCGCTGACGAGCAGCCCCAGCGCCTGTCGCCACAGGGGGGCGTTTTTTCCCGCAAGGAAGCAGAGCAGCAGCACAAAGCAGGTGTTTCCCAGGCTGATCATGGGCACGATGGGCAGCAGCTTGGGGCCGATCCCCAGGAAAAAGGCGAAAAACGGGGACGCCACCGCCACCACCACGGCGCTCCAAGGGCCGGCGAACAGCGCCGCCACCGCCAGGACGCAGTTGACGCAGGAGCCGGTGATGTACTGCCCAGCAAAGGCGCTGGTCCCAGCCGTGACCCACTGGAGGGCGATGAGCAGGGCCGTCAGCGCCCCGGTGCGGGTGATCCATTTGATTTTTTGGTCGTTCAAAGTGACTTCTCCTCTCTTTTTTCCAGCTCCCAGGGCTTGATCTGTTCCGCCTGGGCATACAGCCGGAGATAGCTTTCGTATCGGGTTTTTTCCACCTGGCCCCGCTCCAGGGCGGCCCGCAGGGCGCAGCCCGGTTCGGACCGGTGGGTGCAGTCCCGGAACTGGCAGTGCCCCAGGTGGGGGGCAAAGTCCGGGAAGGCGTATTGCAGCGTTTCCTTGTCCGTCAGCTCCATCCGCTCGGTATCGAAGGAGGAGAAGCCCGGCGTGTCCGCCACATAGGTGTCCTCCCCCAGCCGGTACAGCTCCACATGCCGGGTGGTGTGCCGGCCCCGGCCCAGCTTTTCCGACACCTCCCCGGTGGGAAGGGCCAGCGTGGGGCACAGGGCGTTGAGGATGCTGCTCTTGCCCACCCCGGAGTTGCCGGTGAAGGCGGTGAGCTTGCCGCGAATGGCCTGCCAAAGCTCCTCCACCCCTTGGCCGGTGACGGCGCTGGTGCAGTATACCGGAAATCCCGCCCGCTGGTAGATCTCCCGGAGGGAATCAGCGGGCTCCAGGTCGCTTTTGTTCACGCACAGCAGCACCGGGACCTCCCGGCGCTGGGCAATGGCCGCCACCCGGTCGATGAGGAAGGGCTCCGTCACCGGGTTGACCCCGGCGGCAAAGATCACCAGCGCGTCGATATTGGCCACCGCGGGCCGTAAAAAGGCGTTTTTCCGGGGGAGGATGGCCTCCACCGTCCCCTGGCGGCCCTGGCGGGAGATCTCCACCAGATCCCCCGTCAGGGGGGGCTTGTCCCGGCGCAGGATCCCCCGGGCCCGGCAGGTCACTTCCCCGCTGGGACAGGAGACCTCATAAAATCCACTGAGCGAACGGACGATACGCCCGATTTCCTTTTGGCTCATCCGTCAAAATCTACAGTGTAGTCGCCCACAGCCTGCCCGTCGATATAGACGGTATAGACCTGGACCCCACTGCCCGTAAGAGTCGCGACACAGCTCCGGGTTCCGGCGGAAAGGAGCGTGGGCCCATAGACGTACCGGCCCGTGTCGTCGGTAATGGCAAAGAGAAAGTCGTTGGTGGTCTCCGGAATTTCAAAAGACACATTCATGGTCTTGGGCTGGGGCGGCGTGCCGCTGGAGACCTTCAGAACGATCTGGGTGTTGATGGGGATCTCCGTGTCCTTCTCCACGGACTGCTCCACCACCTCGTCTTTAGGCCGGTCGCTGTCCACCACCTCCCGGGTCACATTGGTCAGCTCCCAGCTGGCCAGGGTCTGCATGGCGTCGGAATAGCTCAGGCCTGTCACCTCCGGCATCTTGACCTTCTTGGGGCCGCTGCTGACCACGATAATCACCTGCTGGCCCCGGGCCAGCGGCTGGTTCACGGCAGGTTCGGTGCGGATAATATGTCCCTCCTCCACCGCGCTGCTGGCCTCCTCCTGACGGCTGATCACCAGTGCCAGATTCAGGCTGTTCAGGTCCCGGGTAGCGTCCTCCTCCTTCATGTTCAGCAGGTTGGGCATCACCCCGGGCTTGGGACCCTGGCTCACCCAGAGGGTGATGGTGTCCCCCTTCTGGATGGGCTGGTCCCGGAAGGGCTCGGTGCGGGTGATGTAGCCCTCCTGAATGGTGTCGCTGTACTCCTCCCTGCGCATGATGTGCAGATCCATATTCAGGCGGTTGAGAAATTCCTCGGCATATTCGTACTGCATATCCACCAGGTCCTGCATCTTTTGGATCGGATCGGTGGGTTCCGGGCCCTGGCTGACGATGACATAGACCCGGCTGCCCTGGGCGACCTCCGTCCCCGCCACAGGGTCCTGGCTGAGGATCTGTCCCTCGGGATAGTCCGCCGAGTACTGGCTGCCGCCCCGAACCACCTGGATCTGGGTGTAGGCGGGGAGATTGTCAAAATCCTTGCCCAGCAACGGCGGCACTGTCACCATCTCCTGGCTGGAGAAGAAACTTCCGCTTTCTAAAATGGCCCACAGGAACACGCCGATGGCAACCACCGCCACCAGAGAGCAGGCGACGATGGCCGTCACCGCGATTTTACTGCGGGACTCGGCCTCCTCCCGCTCCCGTTCCTCGTTCCGGGCCCGCTCCTGGGCGCTCCGCTCCTCCGTTCGGCGGCTCTGGCCGCTCCGAGAGGTGCCGGAGGCGGACCGGCGGGGCTGCTGGGTGGATTGGGACTGGGCGGCGACGGGGGTCATCCGCCGGGTGGCCCGGGGCTGCTCTCCCCGCTTCTCCGCCACCCGCTCCGCCGTGGTCCGGGGGGGCGGGGTCTCCTGGACCGCCACGGGATGGTGGATCCTGGTCACATCGTCAATGGGCGGCAGATTGTACTCAAAGAGCATGGAGGGATTCTTGCGGAACTCATCCATATCGTAGAGCATGGCTGTAGCCGTGTCGTACCGGTCGGCCGGCTCCCGGGACATGGCCTTCATGATGATCTGCTCCAGGCCGCCGGGGATATTGGGGTTCAGAGTAGAGGGCAGCGGCGCGCCGCCGTTGATATGCTGGATGGCCACCGCTACGGGCGACTCCCCGTCGTAGGGGGGGCGGCCCGTGATCATCTCATACATCACTACGCCTAGGGAATAGATATCCGAACGGTCGTCCACCCGGCCGCCCTTGGCCTGCTCCGGGGAGATGTAATGCACCGAGCCCAGAGCCTCCTTGGTCAGGGTGTTGCTCTTGGACATGACCCGGGCAATGCCGAAATCAGCCACCTTTACCGAGCCGTTTTTCAGGATCATCACGTTGTGGGGCTTGATATCCCGGTGGACAATGCCCCGGCCGTGGGCGTGCTCCAGGGCTTTCGCGATCTGGATGGCAAAGTGCAGCGTCTCCTTCCAGTTGAGGACGCCCTTCTTCTCCATGTACTGCCGGAGGGTGATCCCTTCGATCAGCTCCATCACGATGTAGTCCACCTCTTTGGTGGTGGAGACGTCGTGGACCGACACGATGTTGGGATGGCTGAGCATGGCCACGGCCTGGCTCTCGGCGTGGAAACGGCGGCGGAATTCCTCGTCCTGGGAATACTCGTCCTTCAATATTTTGACGGCCACAAAGCGGTTCAGGCGGTGATCCCGGGCCTTGTACACCACGGCCATCCCGCCCATGCCGATGACCTCCCGGATCTCATACCGATTGTCCAGCAGCCGGCCGATGTATTTATCCATATCCATAGGTGACACTCCTTTCGCTAGATCTGGACCAGGACGCTGGTGACATTGTCCGGGGCTCCCCGGTTCTTGGCGATCTCCAGCAGCCGCTGGCAGCAGTACTGCTTATTGATGCCGTGAGCCACCTCAAAAAGGATCTCCTGGTCGTCCATCATATTGGAAAGTCCGTCGCTGCACAGCAGCAGGCAATCCCCCCGCTCCACCCTGCGGTGGAACAGGTCGATCTCCACCACCGGCTCCGTGCCGATGGCGCGGGTGATAAAATTTTTCCCCGGATAGCTCCGGGCGCACTCGGGGGTCAGCTCCCCCCGCTCGACCATCATCTGCACCAGGGAGTGATCCACGGTGAGCAGATGAATACCAGCCCGGTCCACACAGTAGGCCCGGCTGTCCCCCACGTTTACCACGGTCACGTCCTTGCCCCGGATCAGCAGGGACACCAGGGTGGTCCCCATGCCGGTGAACTCCTCAAACTGCTCCGACTGGTCGTAGACCGTGAAGTTTGCCAGCTTCACCGCCCCCTGGAGCATCCGGTCCACCTTTTCCTGGTCCATCAGGGGGGTATAGCTGCGCTTGACCTCCTGGACAAAGACCTCCGCTGCCAAGGAGCTGGCCACATTGCCGGACTTGGCGCCGCCCATGCCGTCGCACACGACGCACAGCAGGGTGCCCCGATCCAGAGGTTCGATCAAATAGGTATCCTGGTTCTGAAGCCGGACGCATCCGGGATCGGTCAGGGCCCAGTTCTGCATAGGACCCGCTCCTTTCTCTTCGTTTAGATGGAATGTTCTTGGGTATATTTCCGCCGCAGTTGGCCGCAGGAGGCATCGATGTCTCCGCCCAAGGTGCGGCGCACCGTGGCGGGCACGCCTCCGGCCTCCAGCAGCTCCTGAAAGGCCGCCACCGCCGGACGGGTGCTGGGAACCAGGGGGCTCTCCGCCACCCGGTTTAAGGGGATCAGGTTGACATGGGCCGGGAGGCCCTTCAGCAGCGCCAAAAGCTGCCTGGCCTGGTCCGGGCTGTCGTTGACCCCCCGGATCATGGCGTATTCAAAGGAGATTCGCCGGTTGGTGGCGGAAAAGTACCGCCGGCAGGCCCCCATCAGCTGCTCCAGGGGATAGGCCCGGTTCACCGGCATGAGCCGGCTGCGGATCTCGTCGGTGGGGGCGTGGAGGGAGACGGAAAGGGTCAGCTGGAGCTTCTTCTCCGCCAGGGCGTCGATTTTCGGCACCAGGCCGCAGGTGGAGAGGCTGATATGCCGCATGGAAAGGCCCATTCCCTCCGGGCTGTTCACCAGGGCCAGGAACCGAAGCACGTTTTCAAAATTATCCAGGGGTTCCCCGATGCCCATCAGCACCACATGGGAGACCGGCTCCCCCTGGTCCAGTTGGGTAAAAAGCACCTGGTCCAGTATTTCCTGGGGCTCCAGCCGCCGGACCAGGCCCCCCAGCGTGGACGCGCAGAACACGCAGCCCATGGGGCAGCCCACCTCCGAGGAAACGCAGACGGTATTGCCATAGGAATAGCGCATCAGCACCGTCTCCACGCAGCTGCCGTCGCTCAGCCGCCAGAGATATTTAACGGTGCCGTCCAATTTTGACACCTGCTTCCGGACGATCTCCGGCGGGGTCAGAGGGTACCGCTCCGCCAGGGTCTGCCGAAGGGCGCGGGGCAGATTGGTCATCTCCTCATAGGTCCGGGCGGGCTTGTGGAGCCAGGCGTAGAGCTGCCTGGCCCGGAAGGCGGGCTGGCCCAGCTCCCCCATCAGGGCCGTCAGCTCCGGCAGGAGCAGGGAACGAAGATGCTGGCTCATAGCTTCCTCCGCATTCGGCTGATAAAAAAGCCGTCGGTGTCATATTTCCCCGGCAGCAGGGCCGCCATGCCCTCCTTTTCCGGAAGTACCGGCGGCAGGGGCAGCGGTTCTAAGGAAAAGTCCGGGCGGCGCTTCAAAAACGCCTCCACCACCTCCTCGTTTTCCCGGCGGACCAGGGTGCAGGTGGAGTAGACCAGCACCCCGCCGGGGCGAACGTGTTCCGCCTGGGCGTCCAGGATCGCGGCCTGGAGGGCCGGAAGGTCCGCCCCGGGCAGCTTGTCCCGCAGATCCGGCTTTTTTCGGATGATCCCATAGCCCGAGCAGGGCACGTCCGCCAGTACGGCGTCCATGCGCCCGGCAAAGCCGGGGTCGATTTTAGAAGCGTCCCGCTCCAGGACCCGGAGATTGGTCAGGCCCAGGCGGGCGGCGTTGCTTTCGATCAGGGGCAGCTTGTGGGGGTGAATGTCACAGGCGTAAACCGTTCCCCGCCCCGCCAGGGCGATGGCCAGGGCCACGGATTTGCCCCCCGGGGCGGCGCAGCAGTCCAGAATCCGGCTCTGGGGCTCCGGCGTCAGGGCGCACAGGGCCGCCAGATGGGCGGCGGCGTCCTGGATGTAAAACAGCCCCTCCCGGAAGGACGGCAGAGCGTCCACCGGGCCGGACTCGGTCAGCTTCAGGCAGCCGGGAAGCCAGGGATGAATCGCCGCCCGGGCCCCCTCCCCTTCCAGGCGGGCCAACAGCGCCTCCGGCGTGATTTTCAGGGTGTTTGTTTGAATGACGGTGGGGGGCGCGGCATTGTTGGCGGCAAGCACCGCCTCGATGTCGTCCCCGGCGTATTCCCGGAGCAGGGCGATCAGTTCGGGGCTGTGGCTGTACCGGTCCGCCAGGGAGGACGGGGCACGCAGGGTCCCCCGCTCCCGGGAAGCTCTCCTGAGAACGGCGTTGACCAGGCCGGAGGCGTTCCGCTGCTCCCGGCAGAACCGCTTGGCCAGCTCCACCGACTCGTTGACGGCGGCGGAGTCCGGCACCCGGTCCATTTCCAAGATCTGATACAGCCCCAGGTGTAAAATGTCCCGCACCGTGGGGCGCAGATCCTTGATCCGGCCCGAAAGGAGCTGTTTCAGGTAAAAATCCATTTTCCGCCGATTTTGCAGCACCCCATAGCACAGCCTGGTCGCCAGGGCGGCGTCCCGGCGGTCCGCCCGGCTCTCCGCCAGGGCGGATTTCAGGGCGGCGTTGGGCCAGGCGTCCTTCCGGCGGCAGAGGATCAGGGCCCGGAGGGCCGTTTCCCGGGCCGTCACGGCTGGGGAAGGGAGTGGCCCCGGAAATAATCCGGCGCCGGCATGGCCTTGCCGCCCTGGGCCTGGAGGGTGCGAATTTCCACCGCGCCTTCGCCGCAGGCGACGACCAGACCGGTTTTGGTCAGTCCCAGCACCGTGCCCGGAGCCGCCTTTTGGGGCGCGTCCACCGGCCGGGCGGCGTGTATTTTAAAGGAAGTGCCCCCGATGACCGCGGTGGCCACGGGCCAGGGGTGCAGGCCCCGGACCTGGTCGCAGACCCGGCGGGCCGGCTTGGAAAAGTCGATGGGCGCCATGGATTTGTCCAGCATGGGGGCATAGGTGGCCAGGGCGCCGTCTTGGGGAGTCCCCGGCACCGGGCCCTGGGCCAAGCGGAGCAGGGTCTTCCGCAAAAGTTCCGCCCCCAGGACCGAAAGCCGCTCCAAAAGCTGCCCGGCGGTCTCCTCCGGGTAGATGGGGGTCTTGACGGCGTCAATAATATCCCCCTCGTCCATCCCCAGGGACAGATACATGGCGGTGACGCCGGTTTCCGTCTTCCCATCCAGCACCGCCCACTGATAGGGGGCCGGGCCCCGGTACGCTGGGAGCAGGCTGGTGTGGATGTTCACGCAGCCCAGGCGGGGAATGTCCAGCACAGCCTGGGGCAAAATTCGCCCGTAGGCCACCACGGCGACGACGTCCGGCCGGAGGGCGCGAAGCTGCTCCACCGTCTCCGGCTGCCGGAAACTCTCCGGCTGAAACACGGGAAGGCCGTTCTCCAGGGCCAGGGTCTTCACCGGGGAGGGCAGCAGCTTCATCCCCCGGTTTTTGGGCCGGTCCGGCTGGGTATAGACCCCGGCGATGTCAAATTCTTCGGTGAGCAGCTCCTTCAGGCACACGGCGGAGATCTCCGGGGTGCCCATAAATACCAGGCGCAACGGTTTTGTCAATCCTGGGCCTCCAATTCCTCGTCCGTCAAAAAGCGTTCCATTTTTTCAGTGTACAAGATGCCGTCCAGGTGGTCCAGCTCATGGCAGAAGCACCGGGCGATCAGCTCCTCGCCCTCCGCCTCGAACCAGTTCCCGTTCCGGTCCTGGGCCCGGACCTTCACGTTCATGGGCCGTTTCACAATGCCGTACTTCCCCGGCACGCTGAGACAGCCCTCCTGGCCCTCCTGCTCGCCGGAGGTCTCTAGGATCACCGGGTTCACCAGCTCCAGGACCTCCTCCCCGGTGTCCACCACCACCACCCGGCGGAGGATCCCCACCTGGGGGGCGGCCAGGCCCACCCCGGCGGCGTCGGCCAGGGTCTCCTTCATATCGTCCAGCAGGCTGTGCAGCCGCCGGTCAAATTTCGTCACGGGCCTGCAAACCTTGTGCAGGGCAGGGTCCTTGTCCGTGAAAATTTTCCGCAGTCCCATCTTATTCCTCTTTTCTAATCAAATCCGTTGACGTCCACAAAGGCGGTCACGCCCCGGTTCTCCCCGTCCCTGCCAAACTGCCGCAGCATCGACGCCAGCAGCGCCCGCAGGTCCCGGTCCATCCGGCAGCGAAGGGTCAGCCGGTAGCGAAAATGATAGTTGATCTTCGGCACCGGGCAGGGCGCGGGGCCCAAGATCCCGCAGTGCCGGTCCCGGTAGGGCTCCCGGCTCAGGCAGGCCACCAGGCTGTCCCGCAGCTTTTGCGCGCCGCGGAGTACCCGGTCCTCCTCCTGCCCGGTGAAGGTGATCACCGCCAGGTCCCCAAAGGGGGGATATCCCAGCCTCTGCCGAAGCTGGATCTCCAATTCGTAAAAGCCGTCGTAATCCTGCTTCGCCGCCAAGGCGATCACCGGATGCTCCGGCTGCATGGTCTGCAAAATGGCCTCGCCGGGGGCGTCCCCCCGTCCGGCCCGGCCCACCACCTGGGTGAGCATATTGAAGGTGGTCTCCGCCGCCCGATACCCGCCGCCGTACAGGCTCAGGTCCCCATCCAGAACCCCCACCAGAGTCACCCCCGGCAGGTTCAGGCCCTTGGCTACCATCTGGGTGCCCAGCAGCACCGGCACCCGGTCCTGACTGAAATGGGTGAGGATCTTTTCGTGGGTGTTGACCGCGCTGACCGTGTCCGCGTCCATCCGATCGATGGCCGTCTCCGGGAGCAGGGTTTCCAATTCCTCCTGCACCTTCTGGGTGCCGGTGCCGATCCGTTTCAGCGGGCCGCCGCAGTCCGGGCACCGGCTGGGGGCGGGGCGGGAAAAGCCGCAGTAATGGCACATCAGCCGCCCGTTGGCGCTGTGATAGGTGAGCCGGGCGCTGCACCGGGGACATTCGGGGGCATGTCCGCAGTTGACGCAGACCAACGCCCGGCTGTTGCCCCGGCGGTTGAGAAACAAAATGGTCTGCTCCCCCGCCGCCACACGCTGAAGCAAAGCCTCCCGCAGGGGGGCGCTAAGGGAGGTGTCGTTCCCCGAGCGGATCTCGGCCCCCATGTCCACGATCCGAACCTGGGGAAGGGCCCGCCCGTTGTATCGCTGGGGCAGGGTGTAAAGGCTCAAGGCCCCGGTCTTTGCCCGGTACATGGTCTCCACGGAAGGGGTGGCGGAGCCCAAAAGCACCAGCGCCCCCTCCTTGGTCCCCCGCCACAGGGCGATCTCCCTGGCGGAGTACCGGGGGGCGTTTTCCGAGCGGTAGGAATGCTCCTGCTCCTCATCCATAACGATCAGCCCCAGTCTGGGGCAGGGGGCATACACCGCCGAGCGGGTACCCACCACCACCGGCGCCTGGCCCGCCCGGACCCGCTTCCACTGATCGTACCGTTCCCCGGCGGGCAGGCTGCTGTGCAGCACTGCCACCTGGTCCCCAAAATAGGCGGCCAGCAGGCTCAAAAGCTGGGGGGTCAAGGCGATCTCCGGCACCAGGAGCAGGGCGTTTTTGCCGGTTTCCAGGCACCGGGCGATGAGTTTGAGATATACCGAGGTCTTTCCCGAGCCGGTGACTCCGTAGAGCAGGGCCGGCTTGGGGTTCTCCCGTTCCATTTCCCGGGAGAGGGCCTCGTAAACCGCCTGCTGGTCGGGCGTCAGCTCCAGGGGTCCCGGGTCCTCCGCCGGGCGGATCTGGCGGCAGCGCAGCACATTGCGCTGGGTCAGGCTTACCAGCTCCAGCTCCGCCAGGCGCTTCACCGTGGCGGGCTTGGCCCCGGTAAAATAGCACAGCTCCTTGACGGAGACGCTGCCCATGTCGCAGAGCAGCTCCAGTACCGCCCGCTGCAGCCCCGCGCTCCGGGTACGGCGCTCCAAAAACGCCCGCACCTCCTCCCGGGAGGCGGACAGGGTGGCCACCAATTCCGTCTTGTCCCCGGAACGGGGGAAAAACGCCCGCTCCCCCCGAATCCATTTTTTCCGAAGGAGCTGGGCCATGGCTTTGTCATAGTCCTCGTCCGAAGGAAGGGCGCTCCGAAGGATCTCTCCGTCCCCCTCGCCGCCCAGGTCCGTCAGAAGCCGCAGCAGCGCCGCGGCGTGGGGATTTTTGGGGGGCTTGGTCTCCCAGCTCCGATCCTCCGTCAGGCGGTACCGATCCTGGACCCGAAACCACAGCCCTGCGGGCAGCATGGCCCGCACGGCGTCGTAAAAGGTGCAGAAATACCGCTCCCGATGGAAAGCTGCCAGGTGAAGCATGGTTTGGCTGAGCAATGGCTCCTGATCCAACTTCCGCTCCACCGTTTTCAGCGTCCCGTCCTCCCCTGGGGAGAGGGACAGGACGACTCCCTCGGTCCTCCGGTTGCCCTTCCCAAAGGGGACCGTCACCCGAAGGCCGGGGCACAGCTCCATCTCCGGCGGCACCCGGTAGGAATAGGGCTTGTCAATGGCGAAGGTCGCCGCCGCCACCGCGATTTTGGCAATCATCCAAGCCCCTCCCGTTCAGACTTATTTCAGGTAATCTTCCTTCAGGCAGGCGTTGAGCTTGCCCTCCGCCACCTCCTGGATGGCCATCGTCACCGGCTTGTCCGGCAGTTCTTCCTGAAATTCTTCCGCCTCCTCCTCGATCTGACGGGCCCGATGGGCCACCAGATTCACGAGCAGGTAACGGCTGTCCACTTTTTTCAAAAGATCCGCGACAGGGGGATAAAGCATTTGATCGTTCCTCCATTATTTGGAAAGTATTTTTAGAATTTCGCCGGCGCAATCCTCCGGCTGACGGTTCTCCACCACATAGTCGTAGTAGACCCGCTGGGCCATTTCCCAGTCGGCCCGCTGCATCCGAAGCGCCACCTCGGCCTCCGGCGTGTCCCCCCGGCCCCGGAGCCGGCGCTCCAGCTCCTCCCGGGAGGGGGGCATGATGAAAATCAGGGTGGCGTCCGGCCGGGCCCGCCGGACGGCGAAGGCCCCGTTGGGCTCAATGTCCAGCAGTACGTCCCCCCTTGCCAGCTTTTCCTCCAGCTGGCCCCGGGGCGTTCCGTAGTAATAGCCGTTGTGGGCGTCGTACTCCAGGAATTCTCCCGCCTCGATCCAGCTGTGGAAGGTCGCCTCCGGGAGAAAATAGTAGCTGATCCCCTCCCGCTCCCCGGACCGGGGGGCGCGGGTGGTGGCGGAGACGGAGAAGGTCAGATCCGGCCTTCGGGCCATCACCAGGCGCAAAACCGTACTCTTTCCCACCCCGGAGGCGCCGGAGATCACATACAGCCGCCCGCTCATGACGGTTCCTCCCCTTCTTCCAGCCGGGCCGCCAGGGTCTCCGGCGGCAGGGCCGAGAGAATGACGTGGTCCGTATCCATCAGCACCACCGACTGGGTCTTCCGGCCGTAGGAGGCGTCGATGAGCATTCCCCGGTCCCGGGCCTCCTGGATCGTCCGCTTGATGGGGGCGGAGTCCGGGTCCAGCACGGACAGCACCCGCTGGGCGGCCACCAGGCCGCCGTAACCGATGTTGATCAGCTTCATGGCATCCTCTATTCTATGTTCTGGGTCTGTTCCCGAATTTTTTCCAGCTCCGCCTTGATCTCCACCACCAGCCGGGCCAGGGCCAGATCGGAACACTTGGAGCCGATGGTGTTGGCCTCCCGGTTCATCTCCTGGAGCAGGAAGTCCAGCTTCCGGCCCACCGCCCCGCCGGCGGAGAGCATCTGCTCCATCTGGTGCAGGTGGCTGCGCAGGCGGACCGTTTCCTCGTCCACGGCGATCTTGTCGGCGAAGATCGCGGCCTCGGTAAGGATTCGGCTTTCGTCGATGGTGGTAGAGGAAAGCACCTCCTGGAGCTTGGCGGTGAGCCGGGCGCGGTAGTCCTCCACTGTCTTGGCGCTGCCCTCCTCCACCTGGGCCACCAGGGCCAGAATGGTCCCGGCCCGGGTCCGAAGGTCCCGCTCCAGGGCCTCCCCTTCCCGCCGCCGCATGGTCTCAAAGCCCTCCAGGGCCTTATCCACTACGGAAAGCAGGTCGGCAAGGAGCCGCTCCTCGTCCACCTCCGGTTTTTCCACGGTGAAGACCTCCGGCAGGCGGGCCAAAACGGAGACGCTGATATCATCCTGGACTTGAAATTCCTCCGCCATTTGGCGCATGGCGGCCAGGTACTCTTTTACCAGGCCGGTATTCAGCCGCACCTGGGACTCCTCGGCCTCCTCCGAACGGACGGTGATGTTCACGTCCACCTTGCCCCGGGAGACCGCCGCCTTCACCGCCTGCCGCACTGCGTCCTCTCCGAAGGACAAGACCCGGGGCAGCCGCACGGAGCAGTCCAGATAGCGGTTGTTGACGGCGCGGAGCTCCACCGTAAATTCTCGGCCGTTTACGGTCTCCACAGCCCGGCCGTAGCCTGTCATACTCTTAATCAATCGTTATTATCCCCTTTTTCCCAGGTTTCAAGCGGCCCAGCCGCAGGGTACCCGGTGATGGTATAGATCAGCTTTTGCTTGCGGGCCACCAGCCGGTCATAGGCCACCGCCAGCACGATGCCCAGGATGAAGCCCAAGCCCCCCAGCAGCGGTCCCTGGTCCCAGGCCAGGTATCCCAAAAGATAGCCGAGGAAAAACAGCGCCACCGGCACGCCATAAAGCACCGCCGCCGCCAAAAGCACCGGGCCAGAGCTGCTTTTGACCGTCACCAGCTCCCCGGGGCGGGCCCCGATGGGATTCCGGGCGGTGAACAGCAGGGTCTCCCGGGCCGCGCCGCAGCCGGCGCACTGATGGCAGTCCCCGGAGCAGGCGCTCTGCCGGTCCAGCCGGAGCCTAGCCTCCCCGGAGGGGAGGCACTCCTGTACCCTGGCGATCTGCTCCATTTAGCCGCCCTCCGGTCCCGTCTCGTCAGGACTGAGCTCCCGGACGGTCACGGTGACGCTGTAATAGCCGTAGCTGCTCACCACGCCCACGCCTTCAAAGCCGCTGCCGAAGACGAAGTTCACCCTGGCCGAATAGGTCCCGGGCTGGGCGTTGGACAGGTCCAGCACCGCCGTCATATCCGTGTCCTTCATGCGCTCCATGATCTCCTTGGGGCCCCGGACGGTGACGGTCAACTCCTTGGTAACGATCTCCGCCTCCAGCCCCTCGGGCAGATTCTGGTGAATGAAATCCGTCACCCGGAAGTTCTTCGTCAGCAGATTGGGGAAACTGATGGACACCTGGGCCATAGCGGTCCCGGAGAGGTTTTCCACACCGGCCGGCGGCGTAATCGCGAGCTCCAGCCGAGGCTGGCCGTTGAGGGCGCCCAGATCGATGGTCCCCAGGACGATCTCGTTTAAGTCCTCCAGGACCGCGGCGCTGCCCGCCACCATGATTCGCTCCGGTTCAATGGTGATGGCGCTGGTCTCGCTGGTCGCGCCGCCGCCGGGATTCACCACCAGGCGGAGGGGCACTTCTTTGACCATGCGGATATTTAAGGTGGCGTCCACCTCGGTGATGCTGGGCTTGACCAGCTCGGAACTCACCGGCTCCCCCTGGGCGTCGCACAGCGTAATGGGATAGGTGTCGGTAAACGTCTCGGTATGGTCGGTGGTGTCGATCTGGATCACGGCCTGCTCCAGCAGGTCCACCACGGAGCTGGGCCCCGTCACCTCCACCGTCTGGGCGCTTAAGATCGGCGTCTCCTTATCGCACAGGTAATGGCCCGGGTCGGGAAGACTGCCGGTATATTCCACTACCACGGGAATGGTCTTGGTCAGCCGCCGCTCCACCGTCAGCTCCAGCCGCTGGGGCGTTTGACTCAGCACCTCAAAGGCGGTGTTGGGCAGGTCCCCGGGATAGAAAATGGAATAGGTGAGCCGGGCGGGGCCCGTCTCGTAAATGCCGGAAAGGTTGGCCTGGACGGTAATGTTGGAGCTGTTGAGCAGATTCAGGTCCTGCCGGTTGCCGGACAGCCGCAGATCCACCGTGGCGTCCTTGCCGGAGGTGATCATCAGGCCCCTGTCCGCCAGGGCGCTTTCATTGGTAAAGACCACCGGAATATTATAGTATTCCGCTTCGGAATTTGGATTGACCACCGTTATCACATAGAGCCAGCCGGCAAAGGCGATCAGTAGCGACAGCACCGCCGACCAAATTTTGCTTTTCACTTCTGCCCCTCCTTATCCTTCTTCAGCAGCTTCTGGCGGAGGCGCACCACCAGGCCGGTCTTCTGCTCCTCATTGGGGCAGAGCTCGTTGTGGAGCAGCCGGTTCAGGGTCTGCGGAGCCAGGTGCCGCTTGAGCATCCCGCCCACCGCCACGGAAATGGCCCCCGTCTCCTCGGAGACGATCACCACCACCGCGTCGGACACCTCGCTCATGCCCACGCCCGCCCGGTGCCGGGTGCCCAGGTCGGCGCTGAGCCGGTCGCTCTCCGAAAGGGGCAGCACGCATCCGGCGGCGGCCACCCGGCCGTCCCGGATGATCAGCGCGCCGTCGTGCAGCGACGCCTTGGGGAAAAAGATGTTCCGCAGCAGCTGCTCCGACACCTGGCCGTCGATGACCGTGCCGGTTTTGAAATACTCATCCAGCTGGTTCTCCCGAGCAAAGACGATCAGGGCTCCCACCTTTTCCCGGCTCATCACCTCGCAAGCCATCACCGTCTGGTCGATTACCGGGTCCATAGCCTGAGCGGGGCGCTCCACCCCCAAAATGTTTTGCAGGCGCAGTCCCCCCAGATGATCCAGCATCCGCCGCAGCTCCGGCTGAAACAGCACCACCACCGCGATCAGGCCGATGGCCAGGATCTGATTCAGCAGCCAGCTCAAGGTGTACAGCTTCAGCTGCGCCGTCACCCAGGCCAGAACCACGCCCACCAGCACCACTCTCGCCACCCGCATGGTGCCGGTGGAGCGGAGAACTGGTAAAATTCGGTAAACCAAAAAGGCCACCAAAAGAATGTCCAGATAGTCCGTCCACTTCATCTGACTGATCTGCTGAAGGATTGCTTCGGCATTCGTCACAAACTCGTCCATAGTCTCTATCCCCTTCCGCAGCGGCAGATCCCACTGCGCATACCAACCCTATTATCCTTTCTATTATAGCGGATTGGGACCGGGATGGCAATAGGTTTTCATAAAATATTTACATTCCCGCCTTTCAGCGCCTCCGCGGCCTGGAGCATGGCCTGGGTCTGCCAAGGCGCCGCCTTGTAGCCGAAGCTCACGCGAACCGTGCCGGTTTCCAGCGTTCCGGCGCTTTCATGGGCCAGCGGGGCGCAGTGGAGCCCCGCCCGGACGGCGATGCCGTGCCCCGCCAGGGTCTCCGCCGCCGCCTCGCAGTCCCCATCCGGCAGGAAGGACACGGTTCCCCCCTGATGGGGACCAAAAAAGGGGCGAAGGCCCAGCTTTTCCAGCCCCTGGGCGCACAGCGCCGCCTGCTCCGCCTCCCGGCGGTGGATGGTGTCCAGCCCCAGCCGGGACACGGTGCGCAGTCCCTCCGCCAGGCCGCAGATCCCCGGCACGTTCAGCGTTCCCGCCTCTCCCCGGTCCGGCAGGAAGTCCGGCATATCCGGACGCTTGGATTCGCTGCCCGTACCTCCCTGGAACAGAGGCTCCGGAAGCCGCCCGCAGAGCAGCAGGCCGGTCCCCTGGGGGCCCAGCAGGCCCTTGTGTCCTGGCATGGCGATGAAGTCCGCGCCCCAGCGGCCCAGGCGAACCGGAAGGGTCCCGGCGGACTGGGCGGCGTCCACCACAAAGGGCACTTTAAATTCCCGGCACATGTCCGCCATCTCCTCCACCGGCAGGATATAGCCGAAGACATTGGACATATGGGTGAACACCGCCGCGTCCACGCCGGATCTCAGGGCGTCCCGGAAGCGAGTCAGGGTGTCTTCCCAGTCAAAAAGCCGC
Organism: uncultured Oscillospiraceae bacterium; assembly: GCA_947626085.1. Classification (GTDB taxonomy): domain Bacteria; phylum Bacillota; class Clostridia; order Oscillospirales; family Oscillospiraceae; genus Faecousia. The sequence continues at coordinate 1,628 of CANQQU010000041.1, read as the reverse complement.
CGGCCCGCCACGACCAGCTCCGCCCCCAGGGCATGGAGGGGCCGGGTGACGGCGTTGTGTTCAAAGCCGGACACCGCCACCCGGGCCCCGGGCCTTACCAGGGTGCGGATGGCCATATTCAAGCCCTGGGTGCAGCTTCCCGTGAAAACCACCGCCTCCGGTGGGCAGTCGAACAGCTCCCCCGCGAGGCTCCGGCACCGGTAGACCTCCCGTGCCGCCTCCATGGCCGCGGGGTAGTCGCCCCGGCCCGGGTTGGCGCAGCGGCTCAGCGCCCCCGCCATGGCCCGGGCCACCTCCGGCGGCTTGGGAAAAGAAGTGGCCCCGTTGTCCAGATAGATCACAGGACTGCCTCCTCCCATCCGCCTTCCTCCCGGGAAAAATAGAGTTTCCGGTAAGGAGCGCCGGCGGTTTTCAGGGCGTTCAGGGCCTGCGGGGCCGCCTCCGCCCGCACCTTTAGGCAGTAGCCGCAGCCCCGGGCCTCCATATCCCGAGGGGTGCGCCCCAGGACGCAGGGGATCCCCGCCCGCTTCATGGCCCACTCCCCCTTCTGCGCGAAGGTGATGGAGCGAAAGGTGATCAAATACTGTTTCATAGGCATAACCTCCCGAAGCCAGCCTATGAAAGAACTGTCGAATGGGTTCTTTTTCGGAAGCGGATGACATATTGTACAAATTTATGGGGATATTTGGAAAATCCCTATTGAAATCCACTAATATTTTGGTATAATGAAACAGAAGAATCCTGAGGAGGTATCGGCAACATGGAACACTCCAATCCCCTTTTGAAAAGCGGCAGTCCGCAAAGGTTTATTACCATCGGTGAGATCATGCTCCGCCTGACCCCGCCCAACTATGAGAAGATCCGCATGGCCACCAGCTTTGAGGCCAGCTACGGCGGCAGCGAGGCCAACATTGCCCTGGCACTGGCGAATCTGGGCATTGACAGCACCTTCTTTTCCGTAGTGCCCAACAACTCTATCGGCAAGAGCGCCATCCGGATGCTCCGCAGCAACGATGTCCACTGCACCCCCGTCATTCTCAGCACCCCCGAAGAGACCCCCACCCACCGGCTGGGTACTTACTATCTGGAAACCGGCTACGGCATCCGGCCCAGCAAAGTCACCTATGATCGGAAGCACAGCGCCATTTCCGAGTACGATCTGACCAAGGTGGACCTGGACAAGCTGTTCGACGGCTACGACTGGCTCCATCTTTCCGGCATCACCCCGGCCATCGGTCCTTCCTGCCGGGACTTTATCCTCCGCTGCCTGAAGGCCGCCAAGGAAAAGGGCCTGACGGTCAGCTTTGACGGCAACTTCCGCAGCCGGATGTGGACCTGGGAGGAGGCCCGGGACTACTGCACCGAGTGCCTGCCCTATGTGGACGTGCTGCTGGGGATCGAGCCCTACCATCTTTGGAAGGACGAGGCCGATCACAGCAAGGGCGACTGGAAGGACGGGATCCCCATGCAGCCCAGCTATGAGCAGCAGGATGAGATCTTCGGCCACTTCCTGGAGCGCTATCCGAATCTGAAGTGCATCGCCCGGCATGTGCGCTATGCCCACTCCGGCTCGGAGAACAGTCTGAAGGCCTTCATGTGGTATCAGGGCCACACCTTTGAGAGCAAGC
>CANQQU010000040.1 GCA_947626085.1 uncultured Oscillospiraceae bacterium | reverse complement strand
ACTCTGCACCCTTGTTTGCAAGACTAACTTCTGCTCATAGCTACCCGGTGCTGGAAATTAAATTTTCAATTGAGGTTCCCAGACCTCCACCGACAAGTTTGCCCGGCTGTTTGACATCTTCCTGGCCGACGACTACACCGAGTCCGTCATCCTCACCGACGGCCTGCCCCCCAAGACTCCCGATGTGACCCCCGCCACCGCCGAGGAGCTTGCCGCCGCCCTGAATGTGGAAGGCGGCAGCCTGGTCTTCGCCAACCCTGACGGCGAATACGAGTGGCCCATGGTCATTTGCGATGAGGACGGCCGGACCTATCTGCAATCCACCAACGTGGCCCAGGAGAAGTCCACCTCCTATGTGACCTTCCAGGTCACCGCCCAGGAGGGCGACGCCCTGTCCTTTGACTATAAGGTGTCCAGCGAGGCAGGCTTTGACGGCGTCTGCGTCTATGTGGACGGCGAACCTGTAAAGCAGTTCAGCGGCGAGCGGGATTGGGCTACCTTTGCCTGCGCTCTGACCGCCGGCGAACACACCGTCACCCTGGCCTATGAAAAGGACGAGGCCTCCGACGACGGCGACGACGTGGCCTGCTTCGACAATGTGGCCCTCCTCTCCGGCGACGCCGCGGCGGAGGCTCTGGCCGCCATGCCCGTCTACCCCACTGCCAGCGAGAACGCCTTTGGGGTGACCACCGAGGGCGCCAAGGAAGTCGTCATCAACGATCCTGCGGGGATGCTGGTAGGCAGCTTCGGCGATGCGCAGTACTACATCATCCCCGGCGAGGAGGCCAGCTTCAGTGTGACCTTGGACGCATCCTGTGACCCGGACAACACCTTCGCCTCCAACAGCTATGACGGCGCCAGCTTCTGCATGGCCGACTGCGTGGACGGCGACCACTACACCTTCTCCACCGGCATCGACAGCGTGGAGGCCACTGACTTCCCCTACTGCTACGCCACCGTGGGCTTTGATCCCAATGACCCGGCCTACATCGTCTTCTTCAACAGCGAGGAGAATCTGAACGCCTTCCTGCTGGCGTACTTCAGCGATGACGACGGCACCTGCGTTGCCACCTGGCGCTACGCCGACGGCTCCGCCCCCGGCACCGCCAGCGTTCCTTCCGGCTCCGAGGTCGTGTCCAGCGGCAGCGCCGCCTATCAGTTGTCCTTCGTGGACCAGAACGGCGAGCCGGTGGAGGGCGTCACCGTGAACATCTGCGACGACGCCTCCTGCACCCCCATGGAGTCCGACGCCAACGGCATGGTGAGCTTCGTGTACCCCTCCTTCGCCTACCACATTCAGGTCATCGTAGTCCCCGAGGGCTATGAGTACGACACCACCCAGGAAAGCTACCTGGAGGAGGCCGGCGGCGTGACCGAGATCGTCATCACCAAGAACTAATTCCCCCGTTTCTACGCCAAGCGCCGCCCGAGTGGGCGGCGCTTGCGCTGTATGGGGCGGCTGGGCAAAAAGCCGCCCCGGGCGGAGGCCCAGGGCGTGGTATGACGCTCTATTTCCTTACTGAGCCTTGGCGCCGGCGATCTGGGCGGCGACTTCGGCGGCGAAGTCCTCGGACTTCTTCTCGATGCCCTCGCCCTTCTCGTAGCGGATGAAGGAGTTGACGTGGATCTTCCCGCCCAGCTCCTTGGCCACGGCGGCCACATGCTGTTCCACAGACACGCCCTTTTCCTTGACGAACTCCATCTGCATCAGGCAGTTCTCCTCGTAGAACTTGCCCAGGCGGCCCATGACCATCTTCTCGATGATGTTCTGGGGCTTGGGCTTGGCGGAGGCGGCGTTCTCGTTGAGGGCCAGGGCCATCTGGATCTCCTTCTCCTTGGCCATGGTGGCCTCGTCCACGTCGGACTTGTCGCAGAAGCTGGGATTCATGGCGGCGGCCTGCATGCACAGGTCCTTGCCCAGCTCAGTGACGGCCTCGGGCTCGATGCCCTCCACGGTCATGTTCACCAGCACGCCGATCCGGCCGCCCATATGGACGTAGGGAACGGTGACGCCGGTGTTGTAGATGGCGAAGCGGCGGATCTTCAGGTTCTCGCCGATGACCAGCACCTTGTCGGGAATGGCCTCGGCAATGCTCTTGCCGGCGCCGGGGTAGGGGCAGGCCATGAGGGCGTCCACGTCGGCGGGCTGATTTTCCAGCACGGCCTTGGCCACGTCGTTCAAGAATTCCTTAAAGGGCGCGGCATTGGCGGCAAAGTCGGTTTCGCAGTTGATCTCCACAATGGCGCCCACGCCGTTTTCCACCTGGGCGGTGACGGCGCCCTCGGCGGCGATCCGGCCGGACTTCTTGGCGGCGGCAGCCAGGCCCTTCTCCCGGAGCCATTCCACAGCCTTGTCCAGGTCGCCTTCCGAGGCGGTGAGGGCCTTCTTGCAGTCCATCATGCCCACGTTGGTCATTTCCCGGAGCTTCTTCACATCTTGCGCGGTAAAGGATGCCATATTTTTTCCTCCTATATCCTTGGTGGAGGCGTCCGGGACCCGGACGCCTCAAATCTGTTCTTATTCAGCGGTGGCTTCCGCCGGGGCTTCCTTGGCCTCGAGGGCTTCGGCGGTCTCGGGGGCGTCCTCGCCCTGGCGGCCTTCGATGGCGGCGTTGGCCATGGTAGAGGCGATGAGCCGAATGGCGCGGATGGCGTCGTCGTTGCCGGGAATGACGTAGTCGATCTCGTCAGGATCGCAGTTGGTGTCCACGATGGCCACGATGGGGATGTTCAGCTTCCGGGCCTCGGCGATGGCGTTGCGCTCCTTCCGGGGGTCCACGATGAACAGCGCCGCGGGCAGCTTCTTCATTTCCTTCACGCCGCCCAGGTACTTCTCCAGCTTCTCGATCTCGCCCTGGTGCTTGATGACTTCCTTTTTGGGCAGCATGGCGAAGGTGCCGTCCGCCTCCATTTTCCGCAGCTGGGCCAGCCGGTCGATCCGGGTCCGCATGGTGCGGAAGTTGGTCAGCATGCCGCCCAGCCAACGGGCGTTGACGTAGTAACCGCCGCAGCGGGCGGCCTCCTCCCGGATGGCGTCCTGGGCCTGCTTCTTGGTGCCGACAAACAGCACATTGCCGCCGTTGGCGGACAGGTCCCGCACGAAGGAATAGGCCTCCTCCAGCTTCTTCACGGTCTTCTGCAGGTCGATGATGTAGATCCCGTTGCGCTCCGTGTAGATATAGGGCGCCATTTTGGGGTTCCACCGGCGGGTCTGGTGGCCGAAATGCACGCCGGCCTCCAGCAGTTGCTTCATAGATACGACAGCCATGTTTTTTACTTCTCCTTATCCGTTTGTTTTTTCCTCCACCCCGTTCCGCCAGGGAGCCCATCCAAGTATGGACACGGGAGCCCCCTGTCCCCGGGTGTGTGGTTTCCCATGGGAATACCCATGCCGATATATTATAGGGGAAAGTCGGAAATTTTGCAAGTATTTTTTCCAGATTTTTTTGAAAATATTCCCACTTTTTTCCGGTCAGAACAGCCAGCCCGGCTTTTCCCGGGGCACCCGGCATTCCTCCCGCTTGATATCCACCAGAACGATGTCCGGCCCGATCCGGCAGATGCAGCGCCAGGGGATTACATAGTCGTCCTTCCGGCCGAACAGCCCAAAAAACCGGCACTCCCCCGGGACGATGATGGCCGCCACGTTTCCCTCCGGGATCTCCACCTCCACGTCGGAGATAAAGCCCAGCCGCCGGCCGTCGTTGACGCAGATAACTTCCTTGCAGTGCAGCTCCGTGAACCTGGCTGACATAGTAAGTCCCTCCCATGGCACAGTTTGGTTTCTTATATGCCCCGGGAGGGAACTTTATTCGCTATTTAATTGACCGTGACGCTCACCGACTTGCGCATGGCGTTGATGGCGCTCTTTTCCAGCCGGGAGACCTGGGCCTGGGAAATGCCCACCAGCCCCGCCACCTCCATCTGGGTCTTGCCGTCATAAAAGCGGAGGGACAGGATCTGCTTCTCCCGCTGCCCCAAAGCCTGGAAGGCCTCTCGGAGGGTGATCAGCTCCATCCAGTTTTCGTCGGTGTTCTTGGTGTCCCGCACCTGGTCCATCACCGTCAGGGGATCGCCTCCGTCGGAATACACCGGGTCATAGAGGCTCACCGGGGCGCACACCGCGTCCAGGGCCTCGCTGACGTCCTCGGCGGGCAGATTCAGCTCTTTGGAGATCTCCTCCAGGGTCGGCTCCCGGCCCAGCTTCAGAAGCAGCGCCTCCTTGCACTGCAGGACCCGGTAGGCCACGTCCCGGATGGAGCGGGAGACTCGGATGGCGCTGTTGTCCCGCAAATACCGGCGCACCTCCCCGGCGATCATGGGCACGCCGTAGGTGGAAAAGCGCACCTGCTTGCCGGGGTCAAAATTGGAGATGGCTTTGATTAATCCGATGCAGCCCACCTGAAACAGGTCGTCCGGACTTTCGCCCCGCTTGTCAAACCGCTGGATGACGGACAGCACCAGCCGCAGATTCCCCTCGATCAGGGTCTGGCGGGCGTTTTCGTCCCCCTGCTTGGCCCGGACGAGAAGCTCGTCCATCTCCTTCTGACTCAAGACCTTCAGCCGGGCGGTGTTCACGCCGCAGATCTCGACCTTTCCCTGCATGGCAACCATCCTTTCAGGGCCGGTTTTCGCGGCCCGCATCCCCCAGTATTTCCAGCGGGCGCCAAAACATACCGGCAGACCTTTTGTGCCATTTTCACAAATTTTTCCCGGTGGACCCCCATGACGGCGGAACAAAAAGCCTCCCGTTTGGCGTAAGTGCCAACTTTTTCGCCAAACTTTTACAAAAAAAGCCGGGTGGTTGCCGGCGACATAATCCGAAGAAACCCGCCCTCCCAGGCAGAATATACACCCCGCTATACACCGCCGCGACCGTGGGTCGACCGCGCCGATTTCCTTGGAAAATGGGCAGTTTTCCACACTCTCCACAGAATTTTCCACAGCCGGAACCCGCCCGGAAAGGGTGCCGGGCGGAATACAATTTGGTTTACATAAAGAAATAGGACCTTTTTCGCCGGGTTTTGCACATTTTTTCCCATCAGCAATTTTTTGATCCGGCGCCTGTTTCCTGAAAAAAAGTTCTTGACAAGCGTTTGGAGAATTTTGGGGGACAGCGCCGGAAAAAGGGCGGGCTTTCCCCGCCCGCCGGGAAAATTTTTCGTTTTTGCGAAAAAAGGGGTTGATTTTATGGATTACCGGCGCTATAATGTATAACTGCGTAAACTAGAAGGCAGAACAGGAGGTGTAACCATGCCCAACATCAAGTCCGCGAAGAAGCGGGTCGAGCTGTCCAAGGCCGCCTACGAGAAGAACAAGGCCGACCGGTCCGAGCTGAAGACCGTCGTCAAGAAATTCGAGGCCGCTGCCGCCGGTGAGGACCGTGCCGCTGCCGAGAGTGCCTACAAGCTGGCTGTTAAGACGGTGGACCAGGCGATGAGCAAGGGGATTCTGCACAAGAATACCGCTGCCCGGAAGAAGAGCAGCATGACGCTGAAGCTCAACAAACTGGCCTAATCCGTATGAAAATAGCTCCTTCCGCTTCGGAGGGAGTTTTTTCATAACCGTTTGACTTTTAAGGAGGCGACGCCGTTGGCCCAACTTTCCGACCCCATCACCGTCCTGCCCGGCGTAGGGGAAAAGCGGGCGAAGCTCTATGCCCAGCTGGGCATCTATACCCTCCGGGACCTCATCTGCCACTTTCCCAGGGGCTACGAGGACCGCACCCGGATCGTGCCCATCTCCGCCCTGATCCCGGACCAGCCCGCCTGCTTCCGGGCCATTGTCATGACTCCGCCCCGCACCAGCCACATCCGCAAGGGCTTGGACATCACCAAGGTGCAGGTGGCGGATTCCAGCGCCCGGCTGAACCTGACCTTCTTCAACCAGAAATTCACCGCCGGCCAGCTGGTCTACGGGAAGGAATACATCTTCTATGGAGCGGTCACCGGGGATTTTATCGGGTACAACATGCCCTCCCCGGTATTTGAGTCCCTGGACGCTCCCCCCGTCGTCACCCGGCGGATCCTGCCGGTCTACCCCCTCACCGCCGGGCTCAACAACGCCGGGATGATCCGCACCATCTCCCTGGCCCGGGAGCTGTGCCCCGATCCGCCGGAGATCCTGCCGGAGGACCTGCGCCGGGAATACCAAATTCTCCCCGCCGCCCGGGCCTATCAGGCCATCCACGCCCCCGCCTCCATGGAGGAGGCGGCCATGGCGAAAAGGCGGCTGATCTTCGAGGAATTTTTCGTCTTCTCCGCCGGCCTGGCCCTGGCCCGGGCGGCCCGGGAGACGAAGCGGGTAGCGCCTTACGAAAAAACGGAGCTGTCCGGCTTTTTAGCCGCCCTCCCCTTCCGGCTCACCGGGGCCCAGGAGCGGGCCATCCGGGATCTGACCCGGGATCTGACCCGGGGCGTCCCCATGAACCGGCTGATCCAGGGGGACGTGGGCAGCGGCAAAACCATGGTGGCCGCGGCGGCGGCGTACCTGGCCGCCGTCAACGGCCGCCAGGCGGCGCTGATGGCCCCCACAGAGATTTTGGCGGAACAGCACTTTGACTCCCTCCGGCCCCTCTTTGACCGTCTGGGGCTGCGCACGGCCCTGCTCACCGGCTCCATGACCCCAAAGGAAAAGCGTGGGGTCCGGGAGGCGCTGGCCGTCGGAGAGACCGACCTGGTCATCGGCACCCACGCCCTGCTGTCCGAGGCCACCGCCTTCCATAATCTGGGGCTGGTGATCACCGACGAGCAGCACCGCTTCGGCGTGGCCCAGCGCGCCGCCCTGTCGGAAAAGGGGCGGGAGGTCCATCTGCTGGTCATGTCGGCCACGCCCATTCCCCGGACCCTGGCCCTGCTGATGTACGGCGATCTGGAGGTGTCCGTGCTGGACGAGCTGCCCCCCGGGCGGCAGAAGGTGGACACCTTCCTGGTGGGGGAGTCCATGCGGGCCCGGATCAACGCCTTTATCCGCAAGCAGGTCCAGGAGGGGCACCAGTGCTTCGTGGTGTGCCCCGCCGTGGAGGAAAATCAGGAGCTGGGGATGAAGGCCGCCACCGTCTGGGCGGAGACTCTGGGCCAGACCGTCTTCCCCGATCTGCGGATCGCCCTGCTCCACGGGCAGCTGAAGGGGGCGGAAAAGGAGCGGATCATGGCCTCCTTCGCCCGGGGCGAGGCGGACGTGCTGGTGGCCACCACCGTCATCGAGGTGGGGGTGGACGTGCCCAACGCCACGCTGATGGTCATCGAGGACGCCGACCGGTTCGGCCTGAGCCAGCTCCATCAGCTCCGGGGCCGGGTGGGCCGGGGCGGCGCCAAGAGCTACTGCGTCCTCACCACCCACAACCGGGCGCCCGAGACCCTGGCCCGGCTCAAGGCCCTGTGCGCCACGAACGACGGCTTCCGCATCGCGGAGGAGGACCTCAAGCTCCGGGGCCCCGGGGACTTCTTCGGCTCCCGACAGTCCGGGATGCCCGCCTTCCGGGTGGCCAGCGTCTCTACCGACCTGGAGACCCTCCAGCAGGCCCAGCAGGCCGCCGCCGGCTGGATCGACGCCCACGGGCAGGAGGACACGCCGGAAGCGGCGGCCCTGCGGGAGCGGATCGGCGAGCTGTTCGCCCACGGAACGCCCGCCATGAATTGACTTTCCTTAAAAGGGCCGGGTTCCCAAAAAGGGGCCCGGCCCTTGTGCCGGAAGCGCCCGTCTCCGGCGGCGGGACATTTCCGTGGATGGAAGTGACCGTCTCCGGCGGAAACTGCCCGCTTTGCTCAAATTGGAGGGGGTTTTGGTTCTTTTTTTGTGCGGAACGGAAATTTTTAAAAATGGGTTGTAACTTGAAAAGAAATGATGTAAAATATACAAACAAGATTATGGCTGGAAAGCGAAAATTTTCCTGCTCTGGAGGTTTATTTATGGTAAAACCCATTGTTCTTGTCATTATGGACGGCGTGGGCAAGGGCGACGGCGGCCCCGGCGACGCGGTGGCCCTGGCGAAAACCCCCACCCTGGACCGTCTCCTGGAAACCTGCCCCCACACCTGGCTCAAGGCCCACGGCACCGCCGTCGGACTTCCCTCCGACGATGATATGGGCAACTCCGAGGTGGGCCACAATGCCCTGGGCTGCGGCCAGGTCTACTCCCAAGGCGCCAAGCTGGTGGGCGAGTCCATTGAAAACGGCGCCCTGTTCCAGTCCGAGACCTGGCTGGATCTGATCGCCAACGCCAAGGCCGGCCATGCCCTCCACTTCCTGGGCCTGCTGTCCGACGGCAACGTTCACTCCAACATCTCCCACCTGATCGCCCTGCTGAAAAAAGCCCGGCAGGAGGGGGTCCGGAAGGTCTGCTGCCACATCCTGCTGGACGGCCGGGACGTGCCCGCCACCTCCGCCCTGGAATATGTGGATCAGCTGGAAGGCGTCCTCGCCTCCTTGTCCGGAGAGGGCTATGAATACCTGATCGCCTCCGGCGGCGGCCGGATGAAGATCACCATGGACCGCTACCAGGCCAACTGGCCCATGGTGGAGGCCGGGTGGCGCACCCACGTTCAGGGTCAGGGCCGTCAGTTCCCCAGTGCGAAAGAAGCCATCGAGACCTACCGGGCCGAGACCGGCTGCATCGACCAGGATCTGCCCGCCTTCGTCATTGCCAAGGACGGCCAGCCTGTGGGCAAAATCGAGAACGGGGACAGCGTGATCCTGTTTAACTTCCGGGGCGACCGGGCCCAGGAGATCTCCCTGGCCTTCGACCGGAAGGAATTCCCCTACTTTGACCGGGGGGACTACACCGGCGTCAAGTTCGCCGGGATGCTCCAGTACGACGGGGACCTGAATATCCCCGAGCACTACCTGGTGCAGCCGCCGGTGATCTCCAACACCCTCACCGAGGTCCTCTGCGCCGCGGGCATTCACGAGTATGCCTTGTCCGAGACCCAGAAATACGGCCACGTCACCTACTTCTGGAACGGCAACCGGTCCGGGAAGGTGGACGAGAAGCTGGAGGTCTACGAAGAGATTCCCTCCGACGTGATCCCCTTCGAGCAGGCCCCCGCCATGAAGTCCAAGGAGATCACGGAGCGCCTGGTGGCCCAGATGGCCTCCAAGCAGTTCCAGTTCCTCCGCTGCAACTATCCCAACGGCGACATGGTGGGCCACACCGGCGTGCTGGAGGCCGTGATCTACGCCATGGAGCGGGTGGACGAGGGCCTGGCCGCCATTTTGAAGGCGGCGGATAAGTACGGCTACACCGTCCTCATCACCGCCGACCACGGCAACGCCGACCAGATGCTGGAGACCAAGAAGGGCAAGACCTCCGTTCGCACCGCCCACTCTCTGAATCCGGTGCCCTTCATCATTTACGACACCGACCACCATTGGGACATCCAGCCGGGCAAGTACGGCCTGGCGAATGTCGCCCCCACCGTTGTGAAAATGCTGGGCCTGACCGCCCCCGCGTGTTGGGAAGCCAGCATGGTCTGACCGATTCCGATACAGGAGGGAATTGCTATGATCCGGCAGAACAACGAAAACGGCTCCGTCAACGTCAGCACCAGCGTGTACACCGACATTGTGGGCAATGCCGCCACCAACTGCTTTGGCGTGAAGGGCATGGCCGCCCGCTCCGTCACCGACGGGGTGTACCATCTGCTGCGCAAAGAGTCCCTGGCCAAAGGCGTCCGTGTCCACTTCCACGAAGACGATACCATCTCCATTGATCTGCACATCATGGTGGACAACGGGGTCAATCTGGGGGCGGTAGGCACGTCTATTATTTCCGAGGTGCGCTACGTCGTTACCAAGTGTACCGGCACCCAGGTCCGGGCGGTAAACGTATATATTGATTCCATGATGATTGGATAACATTCGGAGGTGTAACCATTGAGGCAGACCATAAACGGGGCCGATTTCCGCAGAATGATTCTCAGTGCGGCCGCCTCTATCGAGACCCATAAGCAAGCCATCAACGAGCTCAACGTCTTTCCCGTGCCCGACGGGGACACGGGCACCAATATGTCCATGACCATCGGGTCGGCCGCCGCGGATCTGAGGAAGACCGAGGACCCCACCCTGGAAAAGGCCGCCGCCGTCACCGCCTCCGCTACCCTGCGGGGGGCCCGGGGCAACTCCGGCGTGATTTTGTCCCTGCTGTTCCGGGGCATTTCCAAGAAGCTCAAGGGCGCCCAGGAGTGCGACGGCGTGCTGTGGGCCGAGGCCATGCAAAAGGGCGTGGACGCCGCCTACAAGGCGGTGATGAAGCCCGCCGAGGGCACCATTCTCACCGTCGCCCGGCTGGCCGCCGCCAAGGCCGCCCAGGCCGCTCAGGAGAGCAACTACCTGGAATATGTCCATGAGGCCGCCCTGGCGGAGGCCAAGACCGCCCTGGCCAACACGGTGAATCAGAATCCGGTGCTGAAAAAGGCCGGGGTCATCGACGCCGGCGGCAAGGGCTGGGTACTGGCCCTGGAGGCCATGCTCGCCGCCCTCCGGGGGGAGGACGTCTCCGTTCCCGAGGAGACGGTGGAGGTCAAGGACCAGGCGTCCTTCTCCGAGTTCGCCACCGAGGACATCACCTTTACCTACTGCACGGAGTTTATTGTCTCCCGGGAGAATAAGAAGGACCCGGAGGCGCTCCGCGCCTTCCTCTCCGGGCTGGGGGACAGCCTGGTGTTGGTGGACGACGACGAGATCATCAAGGTCCACGTCCACACCAACAATCCCGGCACCGCGTTGCAGGAGGCGCTGACCTACGGCTCCTTCGTCACGGTGAAGATCGAGAATATGCGCCTACAGCACACGGAAAAGGTGATGACCGAGCAGGAGCTGGCGCCCAAGATCGCCGAGCCGGAGAAGTCCTTCGGCGTGGTTTCCGTGTGCGCCGGGGACGGGCTGGCGGATGTGTTCACCAATTTGGGGGTGGACGGGATCATCTCCGGCGGTCAGACCATGAACCCTAGCACCCAGGACATTCTCCTGGCGGTGAATCGGGTCCCGGCGGAGACGGTGTTCGTCCTGCCCAACAACAAGAATATCATTATGGCGGCCCAGCAGGTGGACCCCCTGACCCCCAAGCATGTGGTGGTGATCCCCAGCAAGACCGTGCCCCAGGGCGTGACGGCCATGCTGAACTTTGCCCCGGATCTGAGCGAAACGGAGAATGTGCGGGCGATGAACGAATCGCTTTCTACTGTGGACACCATGCAGATCACCTATGCCGCCCGGGACTCAGATTTCGACGGCTACAAGATCCACGAGGGCGACTACCTGGCCATGTACGGCGACTCCCTCTTCGGTACCAGCCGGGATATTCAGGTGCTGCTCCGATCCTTGGCGGAGAAGGTCCGTGACGGGGGCAAGGAGTACATTACCATCTACTATGGGGAGGACATTCCGGAAAACCAGGCGCAGAAGGCGGCGCAGCTTTTCTCCGACACCTGCGCCGGGGCGGATGTGAATCTTCTCAAGGGCGGCCAGCCGGTCTACTACTATCTGATCTCCGCCGAATAGCGGCGGCGTGCCGCCGGCGGGCAGGGCCCGCGGCCAATGCGCACCGGGCTATCTGGAATCGTTACCCGATTTCTTTTGCCCGGTATCGGCGGCGTGCCGCCGCAGTCAATGCGTGCGCCGGTCTGGTTGTAATCGCTACACCTCCTGGGCTCGCTCGGTTTCGTTCTTGCAGCCGTGACAGCTAGTGGGTATCGGTATTTGGCGGGCAGTCAATGGCTTGATTTGTGAATAGGGCGTGCCGCGCATCTTCCGCGGCACGTTTTCCCATTTTTCTCCGGAAAGGGCGCGAGGGTTTGAAACAAATTCCCCAGGGCGGGCTGATTGGAAAGGTCTACCGTCTTTCCCGGTCCATCGGCGAACTGCATATTTCCTTCCATGCCGCCCATGCGGGGTATTTTATCGTTTTGGGGGTGTTCCCGGCCCTGGTGCTGATTTTGAGTCTTCTGCGCTATACCGGGCTGCGGGTGGAGACCCTGACCGATCTGCTCTCCGGCATCCTTCCCGCCGCCCTGCTTCCCGCGGCGGAAAAACTGATCGCCAGCACCTACACCAGCTCCAGCCATGCGGTGGTGGGCCTGTCCGCGCTGACGGCCCTGTGGTCCGCCAGCAGGGGGATCTTCGGCCTGCTCACCGGGCTGAACGCGGTATACCACGTCTCCGAGGACCGGGGATACTGGTACACCCGGGGCATCAGCGTGATCTACACCTTTTTCTTCCTGGTGGTGGTACTGCTGACCCTGGCCCTCCATGTCTTTGGCACGCTGCTGCTGGAATGGCTCCACGCTTCCGCCAATCCGGTGCTGCGGTTTCTGGGGGAAGTGCTGGATCTGCGGTTTTTCCTGCTGATCATGATCCAGACCGCCTTCTTCTGCGGCATCTTTATGGTCTTTCCCAACCGGCGCAACAGCCTGCTGGACTCCCTGCCCGGGGCGCTGCTGTCCAGCATCGGCTGGCTGGTGTTTACGGACGTTTTCTCGGTCTATGTGGAGCATTTTCCCAACTATGCCAATATCTACGGCTCGGTGTACGCCGTGGCCCTGAGTATGCTGTGGCTGTACTTCTGCCTGTCCATCGTGTTTTACGGCGGGGCGCTGAATTATTATCTGATGGATCGAAAAAAATAGCCGCCGTTTATTCCCAGTTCACATCCCGGGGATAAAATGGGGAAAAAGGAGGCGTTTCCATGTTTGGTTTGGTCGCCGCGAATTTGGAGGAGCTGACCCAGGCGGAAAAGGACCGCTATGGGGCGGTGTACTGCGGCATCTGCCGGGAGATCCGGCTGCGGGCCTCCTCCCTCTCCCGGCTGGCTCTGCGCTATGACATGGCCTTCCTGGCCCTGCTGCACATGAGCCTGTACGAGCCGGAGGAAGAAGCTGGCACCGGCGCCTGCGGGCTCCATCCCATCCGGCCCCGGGCCTGGGTGGACTGTGAACCTGTCCGCTATGCCGCGGACATGAATCTGATCCTGGCCTACTACAGCGCCAAAGACCATCAGCAAGACGACGGCAGCCTCTCCGCCGGGGCCATGGCTCGAATCCTCGCCAAGGGCGTCCAGCAGGCGGAGCAGGTCTATCCCCGGCAGACCCAGGCCATCCGTCAGGCCCTGGAGACTCTTTCCCGGCTTGAGGCGGAAAACTGCCCCAATCCTGATCTGCCCGCCGGATGCTTTGGCCAACTGATGGCGGAGCTGCTGGTATTCCGGGAGGACCGGTGGGCACCCACCCTCCGGCAGATGGGCATGGCCCTGGGCCGGTTCATCTACCTGGCGGACGCGGACATCGACTACCGCGCCGATCAGAAAAAGGGAAGCTACAATCCCTTCCTCGCCATGGGCGGTGGAGAGGACCGGGCGGCCTGGGAGCGGTACCTGGTGCTTGCCATGGCCCGATGCGCCGACGAATACGAGCGGCTGCCCCTGGTGCAGGACAAGGGGATCTTAGACAATATTCTCTACAGCGGCGTCTGGGCGGAGTTCCACCGGCGGCGCAAGGACAAGGCAGGAGGGGAAGCGCATGGATGACCCTTATAAGGTTTTGGGCGTCAGCCCCGACGCCTCGGATCAGGAGATCAAGCATGCCTACCGGAAGCTGGTGATGCAGTACCATCCTGACCGGAACCCCGGCGACCCGGTGGCCGCCAAGAAGATGCAGGAGATCAACGCCGCCTATGAGCAGATCAAGAACCCGGAGAAGGCCCAGCCCTCCGGCGGTGGTTCCGGCAGCTATGGCGGGTACGGCGGGTACGACCCCTTTGGCGGCTACGGCCCCTTCGGTGGCTACCAGCGGACCTACCGCCAGGAGGAACAGGGGGATCCCTATCTCCGCTCGGCCTACCAGTACATCGTCTACGGCCGGTACCAGGAGGCGCTGAACGTGCTTTCCTCCGTCCAGGACCGCTCCGCCAGGTGGTACTATCTCAGCGCCCTGGCCAACGACGGCCTGGGCAACCAGATCACCGCCATGGAGCACATCCGCCGGGCGGTGAGCATGGAGCCGGACAACATGGAGTATCTCCAGGCCCTCCGGCAGATGGAAAACGGCGAGGCGGCCTATCGCCGCCAGGCCGGTTCCTACCGGGGCTTCACCACCGGCGGGTCCATCTGCCCCTCTCTTTGCATGTGCTATCTGGCGCAGATGTTCTGCTGCCGGGGCTACTACTGCTGCTAAACCGGAATATAAAAAAGCATGGACAGGCCCTTCCTGTCCATGCTTTTTTGCCTTTTCGGGGAACGGTTCATTTCAGAGTGGAGCTGCTGTTGAGGATCAGGCTGCTGTACAGGAACAAAACGTCCTGGCCGTGGAAGTCGATGAAATTGCCCAGGTAGCTGCTCATGAGATAGCGGATATCCACCACCGTCACCGTCTTGTACCCCTGGACCAGCAGGGGCACCATGGAGCTTCCGAAGGAGTCCCGGAAGACGATCAGCTCCCGGTCGGTATCGGCGTTGGGATTCTCGATAGTCAGCAGCGCCGCCGCGCCGGAGAGGAACACGTCGTACAGGTCCCGACTGTCCAGCTTGTCCAGGTCGTAGACCTGGGTTTTTTTATTGTTTTCGTAGTTGAACACGGTGCAGTCCCGGAGCAGGTCGCTTTGGAGGTAATAGATGGTCTCCGGCTCCATGGGCAGGGCCGCCTGGCCGTAGTAGACGCCGTAGAAGGGCTTTTCCACCGCCGTGGGGGTGTAGTCCCCCTCCTTCGGCTCCGGGATCCCCATAGCCCGGCAGAGGGCCCCCGCCGCCGGAAGCAGCCGCTCCTGGCGCCAATGGGTGTCCGTGCGGTAGTAGTCCGTGCTGGAAAGGTAAGAGGTTACATCCACATAGCTGGCCCAGGGCAGGCCGGATGTGATCTTTTCCTTTAAGACGGCATAGTCCATGGCCGGATACCCGTTGGCCTGGGCCAGATAGAAACCCTTGTCCGGGGCCATGGTGAAGTAAATTTTGGAGCCTGAGTCCTTTAAGTAGGAATCGTACACGTTCTGGAACCGGGAAACGGCATAGTTCACCGATTTTTCGTCCAGGGGGTATTCCACCTTGGCGGCGTAGCCGCCGGCGATGTAGATGCCGTTGTTGTCCTTCTGGCCCAGGCAGTAGTAGTGAAACAGGGCCTTGAGCTGCCGGAACTGGTC
Organism: uncultured Oscillospiraceae bacterium; assembly: GCA_947626085.1. Taxonomy (GTDB): domain Bacteria; phylum Bacillota; class Clostridia; order Oscillospirales; family Oscillospiraceae; genus Faecousia. The sequence continues at coordinate 6,182 of CANQQU010000040.1, read as the reverse complement.
CCGCAGGGGGAACTGGTCCAGGCTGTAGCTTTCAAAATCCGTCATAAACGACCCGGACAGGACGTTTTCCGCCGTCAGCGCCGGCATTTGGTCCAGCTTCCGCCGCTCGGACACGGACACCTCCTGCTTGGGCCCGAACCAGGCGAAAAGCGCCAGGCCCAGCCACACCGCCAGCACCGCCGCCGCGCCCAGGAGGTATTTTCGGTTTTCCTTCATCATCCCGCGCCTCCTTAGAACCGGAAATAGAGGAAGGGATTATAAGACCCATCCACCAGGTAGCCGCTGCACAGCAGCAGCAGCACGATCAGCCCCACCGGCTCCAAAACCGCCCGGACCTTCTCCGGCAGCTTCTGTTCCAGCATCTTGGGCAGGGGCGTGGCCCCCACAAAGCCCAGGATAAACAGCACCAGATAGCTTTGCAGATAGTAAACCGTCTGGGTGGTGAGCAGCGGCAGCCCCGCCAGGCCGAACAATCCGGCAAAATCCTGCCCCGCCTGGGCCATGTCGTTGGCGTTGAACAGCACGAAGCTCAGCACCACCGCCAGCAGCACATAGCCGTGCCGCAGGACCTTGGGCAGCTTTTGCAGAGCCGGGACCCATTTTTCCAGCAGCAGCAGCGCCGCGAACAGCAGGCCCCACAGCACGAAATTCCAGGCCGCCCCGTGCCACAGGCCCGTGAGCATCCATACCGCCAGGATGTTCAGCACCCAGCGGAATTTGCCCACCCGGTTGCCGCCCAGGGGGATGTACACATAGTCCCGGAACCAGCCCCCCAGGGTCATATGCCAGCGCCGCCAGAACTCGGTGACGCTCTTGGACAGATAGGGGTAGTTGAAATTCTCCGGGAACCGGAAGCCGAAGATCCGGCCCAGGCCGATGGCCATGTCGGAATAGCCGGAAAAATCGAAGTAGATGTGCAGGGTGAAGGCAATGGCGTAGACCCAGTAGAAGACCAGGGATTTTTCCCCGGAGGCCCGGAACAGGGCGGTCAGCTCTCCAAACTGGTTGGCCAGCAGCACCTTTTTAGCAAGGCCCGTCAGGAACCGGCGCAGGCCCAGGTACAGGTCATCGGCATGAGTGGACCGCTCCTTCAACTCCTGGGCGATGTCCACATACCGGACGATGGGCCCGGCGATGAGCTGGGGGAAGAAGGAGACATAGGCCCCGAAGCTGATGGGATTTTTCTGGGCCTCCACCTGCCCCCGGTACACGTCCACCACATAGCTCATGCACTGGAAGGTGTAAAAGCTGATGCCAATGGGCAGGGCCAGATGGAGCAGGGGCACCGCCAGTCCCGTGGCGGCGTTGAAGCTGGAGACGAAGAAATCCGCGTACTTAAACACCCCCAGCAGGGCCACCCCCGTCACCACGGACAAAATCAGCCACAGCTTTTTGACTTTCTTAGACTTGCTAAAGGAGATGGCCAGCCCGTAGCCGTAAAAGGCCAGGATGGAAAAGACCATCAGCGCCAGATATTTGGGCTCCCCCCAGCCGTAGAAAAAGAGGCTGGACAGCAGCAGCACCGCGTTGCGGGGGAGCATGTGCCTGGGCGTCAGCAGAGCCACCAGGAAATAGGCCAGCGCCGTAGCCACGGCAAAGTAAAACAAAAACGGAACGCTGGAAAACAGCATGGGCATCCTCCCTTCTTATGGGCCGCCGGGTTGGCGGCGGGGGCTTACCAAAAGCAGCGGCCGGGGGCCGCTGCTTTTTTCGGTTGGGTCGATCAGGGCATGGGGATGGCGACGCCATCCATCTTGCCTTCGCCTTTCTCGGCAAAGTCCAGCTCGCCGCCCATCACCTGCTGGAAGGCATCCACGATGTCCTGGGCGCTGGTGGGGGTATCGCCCTCGGCAAACTGAGAATCCACCATGATCAGCATGACGATGTCGCCCTTGCCGGCCACCATCAGATCGTCGGCAGTTACGCAGCGCCACTTGTTAATCACAATATTGTCCTTCATCTGGGTGGCAATGTCGTGGGCCTTGGTGGCGTCCTTCACCTGGACCACCACCAGGGAGTAGGCGATAGAACCAATAAAGGGCTCAGAAACTACAATATCCGCCAAGTCATCATCGTTTTCCAAGCCAGAGTAAGACGTAAAGTTTTCCTGCACCGTTTCGCTGGGGATGTCCCCCACCATCATTGCCACGGGATGGACCTCATAGATCTGGGCGATCAGAGCGCTTAAGGGGCTGGCCGCGGGATCTTCGCCCTGGGTTTCCCCGTCCGTGGGGGCTTCCGTAGTCACCTGGGCAGGGGGTTCGGTGGGCTCGCTCTGAGGCGCGGTGGTGGTTGCCTGGGGCTCGGTGTTGCCCGGGCCAGCGGGGCCGCAGCCGGCGGCCAGGGCGGCGGTCAGCGCCAGGACCAGCAGGATCGAAAGATACTTTTTCATGTTTCATTTCCTCCATTTGATTTCGTTTTCTGATGTATGGCAAATCCCGCGAGCAGCAGGACAATGCCCAGTGTCACGCCGCCGGTATCGATGAGCACGTCGAAGAAGCTGGGCCCCCGGTCGGGGACGAAGCGTTGGATGGTCTCATCCACGCAGGCGGCCAAAAAGCCCCAGCCCAGGCCCCAGAGGGGGCGCTGCCCCAAAAGGGCATGCAGCCAGGCAAGAATAGCCCCCAGGCAGGCAAATTCCGTAAAATGGGCCAGCTTTCGCAGCAGCCCCCCGCCGGAAATGCCGGTATCCGGCAGGAAAAACAGAATTTTTAGAAGCAATTCCTTCACAAAATCGCTGATGGCTCCGGAGATCTCCCCCGGCAGCAGGGAGTTGCCCCAAATAAAGGCCAGGCACAGGCACAAAAGGGCCACGCACAACCTCTTTTGCCGTTTTTCCGCCCCCATCACAGAACCCCCAAATGCTCCAGCAGAATTTTAACGCCCAGCAGGATCAGGATGATTCCCCCGGCGGCTTCCGCCTTTTTTTCGTACCGGCTGCCGAAGATCGCGCCCACCTTCACCCCCAGGGCGGACAGGCAGAAGGTGGTCGCGCCGATGATGGCAACTGCCAGAAAGATGTTGACCTCCCCCGCCATGGCCAGGGAGATGCCCACGGCCAGGGCGTCGATGCTGGTGGCGACCGCCATGACCAGCATGGTCCCGAAGGACAGGTCCCCGTCCGCCGCCTCTTCCTCTTGACTCAAAGCCTCTCGGAGCATATTGCCGCCGATGAGCGCCAGCAGGCCGAAGGCCACCCAGTGGTCAAAGGCGGCAATGGCCTGGGCAAAGAGGCTGCCCAGAAAGTACCCCGCCAGGGGCATCAGGGCCTGGAAGCCGCCGAACCAGGCCCCGCAGGTGATCTGCGCCTTCCATCCGGCGCCCTTCATTGCCAGGCCCTTGCAGACCGATACCGCGAAGGCGTCCATGCTCAGGCCCACCCCCAGCAGCAGCAATTCCCAAAAGCCCATGTCCATCGCTCCTTGTTTAGACAGCTTCGTTTTCATTATACCAGGGGGAGGTATCAGTGTCAAGGAGCCATTGGAAAATCAAGACACTTCCGGCCAGGCTGTATTTATTATACAATTCTCAACAGGGTATTTCCTTATCCTTTTTCAAAAGATCCGGCGAAAATTATTCGCGGGCCGGTCATCAGGCGGTATAATGTTTGCTTTTGTCTTCAAGACGCGATGGGCAGTAGATTTCTTCTTTTACAATGATTTTTCCATCTTCCAAGAAACGGTAAGCGCCAAAAAACCGCTGACACACCGGCTTCCCGGCAAAATGTCAACGGTCTTTTGGATGCCAAGTCTATGTTTTAACGGCTCAGCCGTAAGAGACAAGCTGCAAATAGTTGTTCAGCGTCGTGCCGCTGATCTCATACACCGCCTGCGCGCCGCTGTCCTTATCGAATATGTACTGTTGAACGGAGGGGTTGCTATATCCCGCCGCCACATAGACGTGGAGCCGCACCTGCGAGCCGTTCGGAATATTGGAATCCTTTGCCAGGTCCACCGACCGCTCGGCATACTGCAAAATATCCCGATACCCGGGTGTGTACCAGCTTTTCCACTCGCCGGCGAAGCTGACGTTCCCCTGCCCGTCGGTATGGCGCTCCCGGTATTCCATGACGATCTGAGCGACAAACGCCCCGTCGTTTTGAAGCTTTAAGTATCGTAACGTGTTCATATTCTGCCTCCCATTACATCAATGTCAGCGCGTATTGATACAGACTGTCAAATTCCGCGTCAAACAGCGGCGAGCCGGCATAGAGGATCTCTTTCCCAGAAACGGAGACGTAGGCGTTCAGCCCGACCGCCGTCACATTGTCGTCCAGCACCCACGCGCCGCCAGAAGCGCCCGCGCCCATTTTGCTGCCGAACATGGCCCAATGCCCATAAATCGGCACTACCAGTCCTTTGACGAACATCATCTGCGCGCCATCGAAGTAGGCGGTGGGATAGCCCATGGAGGTGATCTGCTTGTCCCGGATTTGGGTATCAGTGGTGTACCGCAGGGGCGTGGCAACACGGGATGGCTTGTCCAGAATCGCGAGGGCGTAGTCGTACTTCTCGTTCTTGGTCTGATACCAGTTTTCGCGGAGCGCCACAGTTTTGAAGGTGAAATCTTCTGAGGAAAGCTCGCCTGTATAGTCCAGCTCAAAGACGTAGTTCTCTCCGATACTGCCGGAATCCTTGTCCTGAATGCAGTGCGCCGCCGTCAGAAGCATATTGTTCTTCATAAAGATGTTGCCGCTGGCGACGAAGTCTTTGCCGTTCATGGAATAGAACAGCTTCCCGCCTGTGGTGAAGGGCATTTCGGCGAGATTCGCCTGCGCCGGATCAGTCGGAGGCGGAGGTGGCGGGGCGTTGTCCGCGCTGGGCATTCCCTGGGAAACGGGCGCGCCGCCTATGACGGGGATCGCCGCCTTCTTTCGCTCCGGCGTCCAGTATTCTCGAATGTCGTGGGGGGAATTGTTGATGCTGCCCAGCTGCATCGGCATAAACCGCCCGCCATTGGGGTTGTTGTTCATCCGCGTTCCTCCTTCTAGATCAGTGTCAGGACGTAGTTGTAGAGCTTGTCAAATTCCGCGTCGAATTTCGGCGAACCAATATAGGGAACGCCTTTTGCGGTAGTTCCATTAAAAGAATTGAGTCCGACAACCGTTTCGCCGTCCTCCAGCACCCACGCGCCGCCGGAAGCGCCGTTTGTCAGCTTGCCGCCGCGGATCATCCACGAATCGGGTCGCTCATCGACAGAGCCGGTGATATACATCATCTGCGCCCCATCGAAAATATCCGTGGGATAACCGGAAGCCGTCACGGTTCTGCCGGCAAGGTTCTCAATCTTATATTGCAGCGGCTTTTCAACGGTGGAATCCCGGTTCAAAATGGCAATGGCGTAATCCCACTTGGTGTCCTTCTCGATGTACCAGTTCTCTTTGAGCGCGACCGTTCGGAAGGTGAAGTCCTCCGTGGACAGCTCCCCCGTGTAGCACCGCTCAAACACGAAGTTTTCGGCGAGGTGTCCTGTGTTGTCATCCTGCACGCAATGGGCAGCGGTCAGAAGCAGATTGTTTTTCATGAAAATGTTCCCGCTGGCGACGTAGTCCACGCCGTCAAGGGTGAAAAACAGCTTCCCGCCCGTGATGAAGGGCATTTTACTCATATCCGCCTGCTTGGGGTCGGTCGTGGGCGCGGCGTTGGAGCCGTCGGGCGGCAGCGCGTCAAGGGTATTTGCTCCCATACCGGCTCTGTATGCGGGGATCGCCGCCTTCTTTCGCTCCGGCGTCCAGTATGCCCGCACGTCCTGCGGCGATTTGTCCAGGGTTTGGCGCTGGAAGGTGAGGAAATCATTGTCGGGTGTGGCTACAACCATTGTGTGCCCTCCTTTTGGCGTAGGTTTTACATTGAGACTGAATCTGTTGCTTGCGTGTTAAATGGCGCTGAAGTTCAAGGGCGAAAAAATCCCCATTCTATAAGGACTATAAAATCACCGCGGAGGGGGGAGCAGGACGATTTTTGAGGTCACAAAGGAATTTGGCGCCGACCTTTACCAAGTGCGGCACGCCGCCGGAGGCGGAGGCCTTCAAACCGGAGGAGGGAAAGTCGCTTTTATGCCTGTGGATGTACTGCCCGTGGGCAAAGGACCCGAGAACGGAGAAAAAATAAAATGATCGATATCCATATGCATTTGATCCCGGGGGTGGACGATGGCGCCACGGATATGGAAATGGCGCTGAG
>CANQQU010000039.1 GCA_947626085.1 uncultured Oscillospiraceae bacterium | reverse complement strand
ATTTTTGGACTAAATCATACTCACCTCGGAAGTTTATGTAGGCTCGTCTGACTTGGGTATATTATAGCACCCTCATCGGTCTTAAATTCCACCGCCGGGGCCGCCACGGAATTGGCAAAGCCCGTGATGGGCACCAGGGTGCCCGCCCCCGCCACCTTCGCCAAATCGTCATAGAGACTCAGGCCGGTAAACAGGGCCGACAGCGCCACCAGCGTCATGGACACGGCGGTTCCCGCGTCGGTTTTGTCCAGGCCGAGGCCACCGTAGAAGCTCATCAGCAGCTGCCCCAGGACGCAGATCAGCCCGCCGATCCAAAAGGCGTTGAGGCAGTTCTTCCAGATCGGAGACTTGGGAGACGCCTCCTGGACCAGCTTTCCGTATTGCTTTTCCGTCATGATTCATCCCTCCGGGGATAGGATTTCCCGGAGGGATGGATTTATGCGGATTTTAAATGTCATATTTCGCGGCCAGCTGGGCCGGCGGCATCGCCAGCAGCCGCACCAGCGGCAGCGCCGTCACCAAAAGATAGTACCCGCAGATGGCAAGTCCTACCGCCAGCGCCGCCTGCCAGGGCAGCTCGATGGGCAAGGACAGCTCCTTGGTTCCGTTGGCCAGGGTCACCCCCGCGCACAGCAGCACGGCCGTGGGAAGCACCGTTTCCAGCGCCGCGAACAGCGACTCCATGAGGAAAATACCATGGAGCTTCCGCCGGGGGATCCCCAACAGCCGGTACACCGCCAGCAGCTCCAGTCGGCTCTGGGCCTGGGTCCGGCACAACAGGTAGAGCATCACCAGGCACAGCGCGATCACGGTGAAGGTGACGATGGTCCGGGCATCCGCCCGGATCTGCGCGGCCTGGGTGTAGGCGTCCATCTGCTCCTGGTACACATCGTGGATCCGGACGGACAGGAAGCCTGCCTCCTGGTCCGGGGTCTTTTGAGACAGCGCGGTTCGGACGGCCTGCTTCTCCCCGCAGTAGAGGCTGACCCGTTCGGTGGAGTTGGTGAGGACGCTGTTAAAGATCATGGTCTCCACCCGACTGTCCGGAATCACCAGAAAGGCGCTCAGGTCCTCCACCTCTAAGCAGTCCTTGATCACGAATTTGTTGGCGCCAAAGCTGTAGTTGCTCCCCTTCTTGTTGCTGTAGATCGAGCCGGCGCTGGACAGATTGACAAAGCACTCCGTATCCTCCAGGGTCAGATCTTCATACTGGCCTGGGTACTGGGCCTGAAATTCCGACAGAGAGATCACGTTGCCGCCGCTGGAGCAGATGGTGGCCATCCCGGAGGGGTACATGTACACGGACCGCTCCCCGCTGTCGCAAATGCCCACAATTTGGGGATAGTAGCTCCGCTTCCCATAGGAAAAGCGGTTGTTCAGGAAGAAGGACACGTCGTTCAGGCAGTTCTGCACCAGGCCGTCGGTCTCCAGAACGGCGTCCAGCACTCGCCGGTCCACCACGATCTCCTCCCGGTTCTGGGGCATCCGGCCATAGATCAGGGTGCCCGGATCCAGCTGGTCGATGCGGACGTAGGAAAATTCCGGCACCTGGAGCGTGGTATTTTCAAACTGATAGTAGGTAGCGACGCCGATGGTAGGCGACTCCGGCACGCTGGGCAGGAAGGTCATGTCCAGATCCCGCTGCAGCAGATCCTCCAGGTACTGCTGGCGGATCTGGTCCGGCGTGCGGTTCATCTGGGTGACCACGTCGGTGGGATTATTCGGGTCGAAGTCCTCCGAATCCAGATTCTGGCCCTGGGCCAGAGTCAACCGCAGCACATGGGAATCGGTGGTGATGAAATCCTCGGGATCGACCTTGGAAAGGGCCAAAAAGTCCCCCGCCATCCACAGCGTCAGAGCGGTGAGTACCACCAGGAACAGCTTGATGCCCATCCGGCGCATTCCCTTGCCCTTTTTCAGGGTGCGGGCCTCCCGGAACATCATGGGCAGGGTGACGCCCTTGCCCGGAGGGGCGGGCGGCGCGGGCTTATCCCGGAACAGCACCGTCTGAGACTGATTCTGCCGGTCCACCTCCTCCAGCGTCAGCACCGGGGCCGCGCCCTTGACGATCCTGGGCGCCTCCTCCGGCCCGCCCAACTGGATATTCCGGCTGTCCGCCAGCTTGATGACGATCCGGTCCTTCAGCACCGCCACGGTCACGTCCGCCGGGTCCGCCCCCGGCTCCTGGAGCAGCCGCAGCTTCACGCAGCCCTCCACCGCCCGGGCGTCGTCCAGGCCCCTGGTGTACACCGCCTGGTCATGGTCGATCTCCAGGTTCCCCCGTTCCCAGCTCTGGTCGTCGGAGACGATCTTTCCGTCCCGGAGGGTGATGATCCGGTCGGCAAAGAACCGGGCGATCCGCTCCTCATGGGTCACCATGATCACCAGGCTCTCCTTGGACGCCTGGCGGAGCAGAGTGCAGATATTCCGGGTGTTGGCCTCGTCCAGATTGCCGGTGGGCTCGTCGGCGAAGATCACCCGGGGCCGCCGGGCCAGGGCCCTGGCAATGGCCACCCGCTGCTGCTGGCCGCCGGACAGCTCCCCCACCGTCCGGTGGATAAACCGCTCCATATCCACCGCCGCCAGGGCCTGACGGACCCGGTGGATCTTCTCGGCATGGGAAAGCCGGAGGCTGTGGAGGCCCAGGTAGACGTTATAGGCGGCGCTGTGATTTTCCAGAAGGTAGTAATTCTGGAAGATATAGCCGAAATTCCGGTCCCGCTCCATTTCATAGGCCCGGGCGCCATAGCGGTGGACCTGCACATTTTCCGTGGAGAGGGTGCCGCTGTCAAACCGGTCCAGGCCGCCCACGGCATTGAGCAGGCTGGTCTTGCCGCAGCCCGAAGGGCCCAGGATGCACACAAAGCCCCTGCTGGGCAGGGAGAAGGAGATGTCCTTCAGCACCCGGTTTTCCCCGCTGTGCCGCCGGCGGCCATAGGTTTTATTCAAATTTTGTACCCGAATCATCAGTTCTCCTCCTTTCCCTCACCCAGATCCAGATCCCGGTTCTTCCCGGCCAAGGGATAGACCTGCTTTTCCATGCTCCGGATCACCAGCAGGGCCGAAAGCAGCGAGGCCGCCAGGTGGACCCCGGAGAGGAGCAGTACACAGGGAAGCGGCAGATAGCGCAACATCTGCTCAATGCGCTCCACCCCGTTGCAGCCGCACATCCAGACCGTCGCGCCGCCCACCAGCTGCCCCAGCAGGGTGAAGAGCAAGATCTGCCACAGCACCGAGGCCCGGGCCGTTCGGCTGGTCAGGCCAATGTTGCTCAGGATCCGGAAGCTCTCCGTCTGCACCGAGAACAGCGCCCGGAGCAGCACGATCTGCAGCGCCACCACGGCGATCAGGGCCGTGAGGCAAATCTGGAGGGTCTGCATCCGCTCCGCCGCCAGGGAGGCGATCTGCCGTGTGGCGCCCAGCCGGTAGGGGGAGGCGGCGATATAGCCCATGGACTGGATCTGCTCCAGGACCCGATCGGTATAGGCGTAGTCGGAAATGGTCAGGCTCACCTGCTCGCTGATAAGGCCGCCGGTGAGGGCCTCGAAGCTCTCCGGATCGACGATCAGCAGCTGGCGGTTGGCTAGATCATGGCAGCCCTTTTCGGGATCCATGGGATCTCTGGAGGCCAGGGTCACCTCGGTGGTGCCCTGGGCCAGCAGCGCCGGGTCGGTGACCGGGAGGGTCACCGTGGTCATCTCCACCCGGTTCAGATTCCGCAGCGTGTCGGGGCTGCACAGGAAGGTGCCCTTCGCCAGCTGCTCCTCCGCCTGGGGATCCTGAGGCATATAGCAGTAGGATTCCCGGCCGACCCGCATGGCGGTCATCATAAACCGGCCCACATCCTCATGGAAGTATACACCCTGGCCCCAGCCGGTCATGCCCACCACCTGGAAGTCCAGCCAAATGATATTGTCCCGGGACCACTTGGAGGGGGCATAGAAGCCCACATGGAGGGTCTGGCCGATGGCGGGGCCGTCGGCCCCCACCACCACCTGGTAAAAATTCTGGGGCAGCTCCCCCACGCCCAGAAACTCCCGGCCCTCCGGGAGCATGGGAATGGTTCGGACAAAGGGGGCGTTTTCGCTGACAACGTAGCTGGTCGTGACCATGTTGCCCTCGCCAAAGGAGCCTGTCTGGACATGGGTGCGGCGCGCCTGGTAGTCGATCCCCTCCCGGTAGAAGTACTGGAAATCGCTGACGTACCCGTTGGGCTCCAGGCTGGAGACCTCCTTCACCGACAGCAGCGCGTCATAGTCCTCCTGGGTCATGGGGCTGCCGTCCAAGGTGCCCACCACGATCCGGGTCTTGCTTCCATTGGGGAAGGCGGAGGAATCGTAGCGGTAGGTGGAGGTGTCGTCCAGATTGATGATGAACACACCCAGGAAAGCGAACACGGCAAAGGCCGTCAGGGCGAAAAAGGCCGCCACGGTGGCGGCCCAAATGGGCCGGCTGCCGGTCTGCAGCCCCGCCACATACAGGCTCAGGGAGCGTTTTTTCCGCTGGGGCGTGCGAATGGCGCCGGGCTCGTTGGCCGGCCGGAGGGGGGTGTCCGTCACCACCAGCCCGTCCCGCAGGACGATGTGCCGAGTGGCTAGGTTCTCCGCCTCGGGAAATTCGTGGGTCACCAGGATCACCAGCCGGTCCTTGGCGGCCTGGGCCAGCAATTCGATAATTTTCGCGCTGTTTTCCGCGTCCAGGTTGCCGGTGGGCTCGTCGGCGATCAAAATGGGGGCGGGCTTTGCCAGGGCTCGGGCGATGCTGAGCCGCTGCTTTTGGCCGCTGGACAGCTTCGCCGCCCGGCGGCGCCGCAGCTCCCACAACTCCACCTGCCGGAGGATCTTTTCCGCCGCCCCCTGGGCCTCCCGCTTCCCCATGCCGGAGAGCAGCAGGGCGCTGATCACATTCTTCTGCACCGTAGCGCCGGGGAGGATCCCGTAGTTCTGGGAAATGAAACTGATATTGTCCCGGCGGTAACGCTCCCAATCCAGGGAATCAAAATGAGAGGTGGGGCTGCCGCGGAAGTACATCTCGCCGTTCTCATAGGGCAGAATGCCCCCCAGGACATGGGCCAGGGTGGACTTGCCGCTGCCGCTTTCGCCGGTAACGGCCACAAATTCTCCCCGGGAGAAGCTCAGATCCACACCGGCAAGGCCCATGACCACTGCCTGTGCGCCGGTATAGTACTTCTTAATGTCCTTTAATACAAGAATTTTGTCTTCCATATGCGCTCACCTCCGCATAAAATAGTTGTAGTATTATACCATGTCCCCCACTGAAATGCAACCGTTTTCCCAATTTATATTCATAAATTCATGGTTTTCTCTCACTGTTTGCGGGCTGCGGACAAACTTTTAAAAACAGAATCCCTTCGTGGACTGTCGAAAAAATTGCCCAAATCTCCGCACCCGCCGGGCAGGACGCTGGTGGATATGCAAAAGGCTCCGGCGGGAAGCGCCGAAGCCTTTTTATGATCTTGTTGCCGTCCCGGCTCCGTACCCCTTGGGGCGGGCCGTTACACCAGCTCGATGACCGCCATCTCGGCGGCGTCCCCACGGCGGGGACCGGTGCGGGTCACCCGGGTGTAGCCGCCGTTCCGGTCGGCGTACTTGGGGGCGATCTCATTAAACAGCTTGTGGACGGTATCCTCTTTGGTCACATAGGCCATGGCCCTGCGGTAAGCGGCCAGGTTGCCCTTCTTGCCCAGGGAGATCATCTTCTCCGCCACGGGCTGCACCTCTTTGGCGCGGTAGAAGGTGGTCTCCAGCTTGCCGCCTTCCAGCAGATCCGTCACCTGCTGCCGGAGCAGGGCCCTCCTCTGTTCGCTGGTCTTCCCCAGCTTACGAGTGCCGAACATGAACATTTCCTCCTTTATACAAGGTTGAGACTTTAATTGTTTCCGCTGCTGTCCTCGCTGGCCAGGGACAGGCCCATCATTTCCAGCTTCTTCTGGACCTCGTCCAGGGACTTCTTGCCCATATTCCGAACCTTCATCATGTCCTCCCCGGTCTTGTTGATCAGATCAGCCACGGTGTTGATGTTGGCCCGCTTCAGGCAGTTGAAGCTGCGCACAGACAGGTCCAGCTCGTCAATGGTCATGGACAGCTTGGTATCCGGCCGGTCGGAGGTCTTCTCCACCACCGTCGAACCGGTGCTGACATTGTCGGACAGGTTGGTGAACACCGTCAGATGGTCGGACAGGATCCGGGCCCCCAGAGAGACCGCATCCTTGGCGGTAATGGTGCCATCCGTCCAGACCTCCAGGGTCAGCTTATCGTAATCGGTCCGATCCCCTACCCGGGTGGGCTCCACGGCGTAGTTCACCTTTTTCACCGGGGAGTAGATGGAATCCACAGGGATCACGCCGATGGGTGTCTGGGGCGTCTTGTTCTGCTCCGCGGGGACATAGCCCCGGCCCTGAGAAAGGGTGATCTCCATATTCAGCGAAGCGTCCGGGCCCAGGGTACACAGCCGAAGCTCCGGATTGAGGATCTCCACATCGCTGTCCACCTTGATATCGCCGGCAGTCACTACGCAGGGGCCCGCCGTATCCAGATACACGGTTTTGGGGCCCTGGCTGTGGAGCTTGACGATCATCCGCTTCACATTGAGAACGATTTCGGTGACGTCCTCCTTCACCCCTGGGATGGTGGAAAACTCATGCTGCACCCCCGCGATCTTGATGGCGGTGGCGGCATATCCCGGCAGACTGGACAGCAGGATGCGGCGCAGAGAGTTGCCCAAAGTCATTCCGTAGCCCCGCTCCAGCGGCTCCACAACGTACTTGCCGTAGGACGGATCGTCTACATTGTCCAAGCAGTTGATGCGGGGCTTTTCAATTTCTACCATGAATCATAACCCTCCTTCTCATGCGCGGCCAGGTTGGCCGCTGATACGAACACGGACAGTGGAAGGCCGATTACTTGGAGTACAGCTCGACGATCAGATGCTCGGCGATCTCGAAGTCGATGTCCGCCTTGGTCGGCATTGCGATGACCTTCCCGGTGAGGGTATTTTTATCACGGTCAAGCCACTTGGGGGCGGCCACGAAGGCGTCGTCCTCCTTGAGCTTCTTAAAGAAGGCGTTGGAAGCGCTCTTCTCACACACAGCCACCACGTCTCCGTCCTTCACCAGGAAGCTGGGGATGTTGACCCGCTTGCCGTTGACGGTGAAGTGGCCATGGTTCACCAGCTGCCGGGCCTGCCGGCGGGTGTTGCCGAAGCCCAGGCGATAGACCACGTTGTCCAGGCGGCGCTCTACATAGCTCAGCAGCACCTCGCCGGTGTTGCCCTCGGCCCGGGTGGCCTTGTCATAGTAGTTGCGGAACTGCTTTTCCTGGATGCCGTAGACGAATTTCACCTTCTGCTTCTCGGTGAGCTGGGTGGCATATTCGGACTTCTTCGCCCGACGCTGGCCGCCGGGATTCCGGTTGGAGCTGCGGGTATAACCCATGGCGGCGGGAGAAACGCCCAGCGTTCTGCAACGCTTGACCACAGGCTGCATATTTTTAGCCATAACGCAAAATTCCTCCTATTGAAAATCAGACGCGGCGGCGCTTGGGGGGACGGCAGCCATTGTGGGCAATGGGGGTGACGTCCTTGATCATGACGACCTCCAGACCGGCGGTCTGCAGGGCGCGGATGGCGGCCTCCCGGCCCTGGCCGGGACCCTTGACGTAGACTTCCACAGTCTTCAGGCCGTACTCCATGGCGGCCTTGGCGGCAGTCTCCGCCGCGGTCTGGGCGGCGAAGGGGGTGGATTTCCGGGAGCCCCGGAAGCCCAGTCCGCCGGAGGAGGCCCAGCTCAGGGCGTTGCCCTCCAGGTCGGTGATGGTGACCATGGTATTGTTGAAGGAGGAACGGATATGGGCCGCACCCTTCTCCACGACTTTCCGCTCGCGGCGGCGCTTGACGACTTTCTTCGTATTCTTAGCAGCCATACTGATCCCTCCTTACTTCTTCTTGTTGGCGATGGTCTTCTTGGGACCCTTCCGGGTCCGGGCGTTGGTCTTGGTCCGCTGGCCGTGGACCGGCAGACCCCGGCGGTGCCGGATGCCCCGATAGCAGCCGATCTCGGTGAGGCGCTTGATATTCAGCGCGGTCTCCCGGCGCAGGTCGCCCTCGATGGTGTAGTGATGCTCGATGGCGTCCCGGAGCTTGGCCTCCTGATCCTCGGTCAGATCCTTCACCCGGGTGTCGGGGTTAATCTCCGTGACCTGGAGGATGTGGGCGGCGCGGGTGGGGCCGATGCCGTAGATATAAGTCAGTGCGACCTCGATCCGCTTGTCGCGGGGCAGGTCAATACCAGAAATTCGTGCCATATCCTTTCGCGCCTCCTCAGCCCTGTCTCTGCTTATGCTTGGGGTTTTCGCAAATTACCATGACGCGACCCTTGCGCTTGATGATCTTACATTTTTCGCACATGGGTTTAACGGACGGTCTTACTTTCATACTGTTTAACCTCCATATGAGAACCTTAAATTGTTACTTGCTTCTCCAGGTGATCCGGCCGTGGGTCAGATCATAGGGAGACATTTGCACGGTTACTTTGTCGCCGGGCAAGATCTTGATAAAGTTCATCCTGAGCTTGCCGGAAATGTGCGCCAGAACGATGTGTCCGTTCCCGATGTCCACGTTAAACATGGCATTGGGCAGAGCTTCGAGAACGATGCAACCCTCGATTTCAATTACGTCGTCTTTTGCCAAGTCAGAAACCTCCCAGGTCGTTGCTTTGCAGTTCCCGGCTCAGATAAGCCAGGTCTCTTCGTAATTCGCTGTTTAACACCTTGTCGCCGGTTCGCAGCTTTCCGGCAATCCTGGTCTCGGGTCGAAGGACTTTTTGAACATGCCGGCGCTTTTTGCGCTTGGGCTTTTCCAGGGTCCGGTCCCGGCCGTTGACCAGGTAGAGGAAGTTTTCGTCCGTCTTCAGGACATAGAAGAGCTTCCCCGCGTCCCGGCCGGCGGTGGCCCGGACCAGATCGGATATGCCTATCTCAGGTTGGTCGGATGTGTCCATAGATCAAAGTCCCTCGGTGACGGTGAGTATTTCCGGCTCGCCGCCCGTGATGAGTACAGTATTTTCGTAGTGTGCCGAGAGGGCGCCGTCGGCGGTGACGGTGGTCCAGTGGTCCTTCAGGACCCGGACCTCGTAGGTGCCCATGTTCACCATAGGCTCCACCGCGATGGTCATGCCGGGGATCAGCCTGGGGCCATGCCCCGGCTCCCCATAATTCGGTACCTCCGGCTCCTCGTGCAGCTGCCGGCCTACGCCGTGACCCACATAGTCCCGGACAACTGAAAAACCGTTAGACTCCACATACGTCTGGATGGCGTGGGAGATGTCGGAAACGCGATTGCCCCGGGTGGCGAAGCGGATGCCTTGGAAGAAGCTCTCCTTCGTCACGTCGATGAGCTTTTGCGCCTCGGCGCTGACAGCGCCGCAGGGATAGGTTGCCGCGCAATCTCCATGAAACCCCCCGTAGCAGGCGCCCACATCCACGGAGACAATGTCCCCCTCTTTCAGCACATAGTGGTCGGGAATCCCGTGGATCACGGTGCTGTTGACGCTGATGCAGACGCTGGCGGGGTAGCCGCTATAGTGCAGGAACGACGGTTTCGCGCCCTGACTCACGATGAAATCGTGAACGGCCCGGTCGATGCTTCTGGTGGATACGCCCGGTCTTACCATTTCCCCCGCCAAGGCACGGGCAGCCGCGGTAATTTTACAGGCCTTGCGCATCACCTGAAGCTCGTGTTCATTTTTGATCGCGATCATGCCTCTGCTCCTATGGCCGAGAGGATGTCCTTGTTGGCCTGGCCGATCGGCTGATCCCCCTGGATCAGCACCAGCTTGCCCTGCCGCTGGTAGTAGGTCTTCAGCACCTCGGTGGAGGCGTGGTAGACCTGCAGCCGCTTGCGGACGGTCTCGGCCGTATCGTCGGCGCGGGTGATCAGCTCGCCGCCGCACTCGTCGCAAACGCCCTGGGTTTTGGGAGGATTGGCGGCGATGTGATAGCTGGCGCCGCAGTTCTTGCAGACCCTGCGGCCGGTCATCCGGCTTTCGATCACTTGATCATCGATCTCCAGGGAGATCACATGGTCGATGCGGACGCCCAACCGATCCAGAGCCTCGGCCTGGGCCTGGGTGCGGGGCACCCCGTCCAGGATGAAGCCTTTCTCGCAGTCCGGCTTGGCCACCCGCTCCTTGACGATCCCAAGGATCAGCTCATCGGGCACCAGCAGTCCGCTGTCCATGTACTGTTTCGCCTGGGCGCCCAGTTCGGTGCCATTCTGGATGGCCTCCCTGAGCATATTCCCGGTGGAAATGGCGGGGATCTGAAGCTTTTTCACCAGCAGCTCCGCCTGGGTTCCCTTCCCGGCGCCGGGCGCGCCTAACAGGATGAGATTCATAGCCGCTCCTTAGTCCAGGAAGCCCTTGTAATGCCGCATGAGCATCTGAGCCTCCAGCGCCTTCACGGTCTCCAGGGCCACGCCTACCACGATGATGACGGAGGTGCCGCCGATGGCCAGGTTGCCCACGGCAGGCATCAGGTCGCCGGCGATGATGGGCAGCAGCGCCACGATGGCCAAATACACCGCGCCAAAGACCAGGATCTTATTGATGACCCGCTGGATAAAGTCGGCGGTGGGCTTGCCGGGGCGGAAGCCGGGGATAAAGCCGCCGTTCTTCTTCAGGTTGTTGGAGATCTCCACAGGGTCGTACTGGATGGTGGCGTAGAACCAGCTGAAGAAGAAGATCAGCAGGAAGTAGCACACCGCGTAGAAGGCGCTGTGGGAACTCATCACATGGACGTACCACCAGTTGGTCTGGTCGTTGGAGAAGAAGGCGTAGATGGTCGCCGGCAGAGAGGTGATGGAGGAGGCGAAGATCACGGGCATGACGCCGGACATACTGACCTTGATGGGAAGGTTGGTATTCTGGCCGCCGTAGATCTTCCGGCCCACCACCCGCTTGGCGTACTGAATGGGGATCCGGCGCTCGGCGTCGTTGATGAAGACGATGAACACCACCAGCAGCGCCATGGCCACCACCACCAGCAGGATCTGCCACCAGACCATGGCGGCCATCCGGCCGATCATGCCGGGGATGCCGGAGATGATGTTGGCAAACAGGATCAGGCTGATGCCGTTGCCAATGCCGAACTCGGTGATCTGCTCGCCCAGCCACATGATGGCGGAGGCGCCGGCGGTGTAGCTCAGGACGATCACCACGGCGGGCATCCAACCGGTTCTGGTGAGCATGCCGCTCTGAGAGGACAGGATGCTGTAGTAGCCCCAGCCCAGCAGCAGCGCCAGACCCACGGTGGTGTACCGGGTGATTTTCTCGATCTTCTTCTTGCCTTCCTCGCCCTCGTCCTTGGCCATCCGCTCCAGAGCGGGAATGGCCACGGTGAGCAGCTGGATGATAATGGACGCGTTGATATAGGGCTGGATGCCCAGGGCCAGGACCTTGGCCTGGGACAGTCCCTGGCCGGACATGGCGTTAAACAGGCCCAGAATGGTGGTGGACAGGGTGGCCTCAAAGTAGTTGGCCAGAGCGTTAGCGTCCACAAAGGGCACCGGAATGACGCTGGCGATCCGGAACAGCAGCAGCGCCAGAATGGTGAAGAGCATCTTCTTGCGCAGCTCGGGGATCCCCCAGGCGTTCTTCAGTGTTTGGATCACTTATACCACCTCGGCCTTTCCGCCTGCCTGCTCGATGATATCCTTGGCAGACTGGGAGAAAGCCGACGCTTTCACGGTAAGGCGCTTGTTCAGTTTTCCGTTGGCCAGGACCTTCACGCCGTTGGCGCAGCTGTGGATCACGCCCTTGTCCATCAGGGCCTGGGCGTCCACGGTGTCGCCGTCCTCAAAGCAGCGGTTCAGCGCCGCCAGATTGACCTGAGCCATGGGCTTGGCGAAAATGTTGTGGAAGCCGCGCTTGGGGACCCGGCGAGCCAGAGGCATCTGGCCGCCTTCAAACCCGGCCCGGACCTTGCCGCCGGAGCGGGCCTTCTGGCCCTTGTGGCCCCGGCCGCCGGTCTTGCCGTTGCCGGTGCCGGGCCCGCGGCCCTTGCGTTTGGCTACCTGGGTAGAGCCCACCACAGGAGAAAGCTCAGAAAGTTTCATTTCTATTTCCTCCTTATTCTACTTCTGTCACCTGGAGCAGATAGCCGATCTTGGCAATCTTGCCCCGGGTCTGGACGTTGTCCGGCTGGATGGTCACCTGGCCGATTTTCTTCAGACCCAGGGAGGCGGCGGTGGCGATGTGCTTCTCCAGGCGGCCGTTCAGGCTCTTGACCAGCTTGATCTTCAAATTTGCCATGGTGCTTCGCCCTCCTTACCCTACGATCTGCTCCACGCTCTTGCCCCGGATGGCCGCGACCTGCTCGGGAGAGCGGAGGGCCTTCAGGCCCTGCATGGTGGCCTTGACCACGTTCTGGGGATTGTTGGAGCGCAGGCACTTGGCGCAGATGTTCTTGATTCCCACAGCCTCCATCACCGCGCGGACCGCGCCGCCGGCGATGACGCCGGTGCCTTCGGGGGCGGGCTTCAGGAGGACGGAGCCGGCTCCGAACACACCGATGATGTCATGGGGAATGGTAGTGCCGGCCAGGGAGACCTTGACCATGTTCTTCTTGGCGTCGGCGATGCCCTTGAGGATGGCCTCGGAGACCTCGGCGGCCTTGCCCAGGCCGTAGCCCACGGTACCCTTGCCGTCGCCCACCACCACCAGGGCGGAGAACTTCATGACACGGCCGCCCTTGACGGTCTTGCTGACCCGGTTGAGATAGACGACCTTCTCAATAAATTCAGAGGGCTCGTCCTTGGGAGTTCTGTTATAAGGCATTTTGTTTCCTCCTCTACCTTAGAACTTGAGGCCGCCATCTCTGGCGCCTTCCGCGAGGGCAGCCACGCGGCCGTGGTACAGGTAGCCGCTCCGGTCAAAGACGGCTTCCTCGATGCCCTTTTCCTTGGCCCGCTCCGCCAGGAGCTGGCCCACCTTCTTGGCGGCCTCGCAGTTGCCGGTGGCGCCTTCAAAGGCCTTCTCCAGCGTGTTGGCGCTGGCCAGGGTGACGCCGTTCACGTCGTCAACCAGCTGGGCGTAGATGTTGGCGTTGCTGCGGAAGACGTTCAGGCGGGGACGCTGGGGGGTGCCGGAGATCTTTCCGCGGACGCGGACGTGGCGCTTGACGCGCATGGCGTTCTTATTGACTTTGCTGACCATTTCGGCACACCTCCATTACTTCTTGCCGCCGGCCTTACCGGCCTTGCGGCGGATGACCTCAGTGGTATACTTGATGCCCTTGCCCTTGTAGGGTTCGGGAGGCCGCTTGCCCCGGACCTCGGCGGCAAACTGACCCACAGCCTGCTTGTCGATGCCGTTGATCACGACCTTGTTGGGGGCGGGCACGTCGATGGTGATGCCGGGGATCTCGTCCACGATGACCTCGTGGGAGTAGCCCAGACGCATGACCAGCTGGTTGCCCTTCTTCTCGGCCCGGTAGCCGGTGCCGTTGATTTCCAGTTCTTTGGAGTAGCCCTTCTCCACGCCCTCCACCATGTTGTGGATCAGGGTGCGGGTCAGGCCGTGGAGGCTCTTGTGCAGATGCTCGTCGTCAGGACGGCTGACGGTAAGCTCGTTGCCCTCCATCTTCAGGATCATGTCGGGGTGGAAGGTATTGGTCAGGGTGCCCTTGGGGCCCTTGACAGTCACCACGTTGCCCTCGGCAATGGTCACGGTGCAGTTTGCCGGGATGGTCACCGGCTTCTTTCCGATTCTAGACATTTTCCGCTCCTCCTTACCAAACGAAAGCCAGGACTTCGCCGCCGATGTGCAGCTCCCGGGCCTTCTTGTCGGTCATGACGCCCTTGGAGGTGGAGATGATGGCGATTCCCAGGCCCTTCAGCACGCTGGGAAGCTCATCCGCACCGGCATAGACCCGGAGGCCGGGCTTGGAGACCCGGCGCAGGCCGGAGAGGACCTGCTGCTTCTTGGCCTGATACTTCAGCGTGATGTGAATGACGCCCTGATTCCCGTTGTCCACCAGGGTGAAGGCCTTGATATAGCCCTCCTCCAGCAGGATCTGGGCGATGGCGTTCTTCAGATTGGAGGCAGGCACGTCCACAGTGTCGTGCTTGGCGGCGTTGGCGTTCCGGATGCGGGTCAGCATATCGGCGACGGGATCGGTGATTTGCATATATGGTTTCCTCCTTTTAAGAAGCTACGGGCTAAACCCGTTGTCGGCCCGGGGGTATCCGGGGAATGTGGGCAGGCACGCCTGCCCCATCTTCCCGGGACGAGCCGGACCCGGTTTACATTGGAATACGACCTTCCCTTACCAGCTGGCCTTGCGGACGCCGGGGATCTGGCCCTTATAGGCCAGCTCGCGGAAGCAGATACGGCAGATGCCGTAGTTGCGCAGGTAGGCATGGGGCCGGCCGCAGATCTTGCACCGGTTGTAGCGCCGGCTGGAGAACTTGGGGGCGGCCTGCTGCTTTAAGATCATTGCTTTCTTCGCCATGGATCTGTACCTCCTTAGGTGTAGAAGGGAGCGCCCAGCTGGGTCAGCAGCTCTTTGGCTTCCTCATCGGTGGTGGCGGTGGTGCATACGCAGATGTCCATGCCGCGGATCTTATCCACCTTGTCGTACTCGATCTCGGGGAAGATCAGCTGCTCCTTCAGGCCCAGGGCGTAGTTGCCGCGGCCGTCAAAGGAGTTGGGATTGATGCCCCGGAAGTCGCGGACCCGGGGAAGGGCCACGCTGAACAGCTTATCCAGGAACTCGTACATCTTGGAGCCCCGCAGCGTGACCTTCACGCCCACGGTCTCGCCTTCCCGGACCTTGAAGTTGGCCACGGATTTCCGGGCCTTGGTGGTGATGGGCTTCTGGCCGGTGATGGCGGCGATGTCCTTGCAGATGGCCTCGATCTCCTTGGCGTTGTTCTTGCTGTCGCCGCAGCCCACGTTGACCACGACCTTGTCCAGCTTGGGGATCTGCATGACGCTCTTGTAGCCGAATTTCTTATTCAGAGCGGGAGCGATCTCGGCGGTGTACTTCTCTTGCAGTCTGCTAGCCATTGTCGATCTCCTCCTTCATCAGATTTCGGCGCCGCACTTGCGGCAGACGCGGGTCTTCTTCTCGCCCTCGACCTTAAAGCCGATCCGGACGCCCTTGTCGCACTTGGGGCAGTACAGGGCGACCTTGCAGGCCCGGATGGGGGTCTCCCGCTTGATGATGCCACCGGGCTCCCCCTGACGGCGGGGCTTGGTGTGGCAGGTGGCCAGGTTGACCTTCTCCACAATGACCATTTCCTTCTTGGGCATGGCGGTGAGGACCTTGCCCTTCACGCCCTTGTCCTTGCCGGACAGGACGATCACGGTGTCGTTTTTCTTAATGTTCATATCTTCGGTTCCCCCTTAGATGACTTCGGGCGCCAGGGAAAGGATCTTCATGTAGTCCCGCTCCCGCAGTTCCCGCGCCACCGGTCCAAAGATACGGGTGCCTCTGGGGTTCTTGTCGTCCCGGATCAGCACCGCCGCGTTCTCGTCGAAGCGGACGTAGGTGCCGTCTTCCCGGCGCAGGCCCCGCTTGGTGCGGACGATGACGGCCTTGACCACCTCGCCCTTCTTCACCGTGCCGCCGGGGGTGGCCTTCCGGACGGAAGCCACGATCACATCGCCGATGTTGCCGGTCTTCCGCTTGGAGCCGCCCAGGACCCGGATGCAGTGAATTTCCTTAGCGCCGGTGTTGTCGGCGACTTTCAGGTAACTCTCCTGTTGAATCATAGCCTACCGACCTCCTTACTTCGCCTTTTCGATGATACGGACCAGCCGCCATCTCTTGTCCTTGGAGAGGGGCCTGGTCTCCATGACCTCCACGGTGTCGCCGATGCCGCAGGCGTTTTCCTCGTCGTGGGCCTTCAGCTTGTAAGTCCGCTTCAGGGTCTTCTTGTACAGAGGATGCTGGACGCTGTCCTCAATCGCAACCACGATGGTCTTGTCCATCTTGTCGGAGACGACCTGACCAATTCTGGTTTTGCGGAAAGCTCTTGTATTCTCACTCATTCTGGCTTACCTCCTCAGACATTGGTCTGCTTCTGCCGGATGATGGTCTTGATCTGGGCGATGTCCTTCTTGACCGCCGTGATCTGCATGGGGTTATCCAGCTGGTTGGTGGCGTGCTGCATCCGCAGCATGAACAGGTCCTTCTTCAGGTCCTGGAGCTTCTTCTGAAGGTCTTCCACGGACAGGGCCTTGGTCTTCTCTAGTTCCTTCGCCTTCATTACTCTTCACCGCCAATCTCAGTATCGGGAGCTTCCTTGGGGATGATGCGGGTCTTGATGGGCAGCTTGTGCTGGGCCAGGCGCAGGGCTTCCTTCGCCGTGGACTCGTCCACGCCGCCGATCTCGAACATCACCTTCTGGTTCTTCACCACAGCGACCCAGCCCTCGGGAGCGCCTTTACCGGAACCCATACGGGTGCCCAGGCCCTTCTTGGAGTAGGGCTTGTCGGGGAAGATCTTGATCCAGACCTTGCCGCCACGCTTGGTGTAACGGGTCATGGCGATACGGGCGGCCTCGATCTGATTGCCGGAGATCCAGCCGGGCTCCAGAGCCTGGATGCCGTAGTCGCCGTAGGAAACCTTATTGCCGCGGGAGGCCGCGCCGGTCATACGGCCGCGCTGCACCTTGCGGTACTTTACTCTTTTGGGCATCAGCATCAGCGGGTTCCTCCTTCTCTGCGGGTACGGGGCCGGTCAGAGCCGGGGCCCCGGCGGTCACCACCGCGATCCCCGCCCGGACGGCGGTCCCGACGGTCCCGGCGATCCCGGCGCTCACGAGGAGCGGGCTCCGGGGCGGCGGCGCGGAGGGTGGTGTTCAGAACCTCGCCCTTGTAGATCCACACCTTGACGCCGATGCGGCCGTAGGTGGTGGCAGCCTCGGCGAAGCCGTACTCAATGTCGGCCCGGAGGGTCTGCAGGGGGATGGTCCCTTCGTGATAGGATTCGCTCCGGGCGATCTCAGCGCCGCCCAGACGGCCGCCGCAGGTGACCTTGATGCCCTTGGCGCCAAGGCGGGTGGCGGTCTGCATGGCCTTCTTCATAGCCCGGCGGAAGGAGATCCGCTTCTCCAGCTGCTGGGCAATGTTCTCGGCCACCAGCTGGGCGTTCAGGTCCGGGCTGCGGATCTCAACGATGTTCAGAGCGACGCTCTTGCCCAGCTTGGCTTCCATCTCCTTGCGGAGATTCTCGATGTCCGCGCCGGCCTTGCCGATGACCACGCCGGGGCGGGAGCAGTTGATGTTGATCTTGATCTTGCCGCTGGAGCGCTCGATCTCGATCTTGGCGACGCCCGCGTTGTACAGGCGCTTTTTCAGATATTTCCGGATGTTATAGTCCTCAACGATCAGGTCGCCGACCTGCTCCTCCCGGGCATACCAGCGGGAGTCCCAGTCCTTGATCACGCCGACCCGCAGACCATGGGGATTGACTTTCTGTCCCATAGCAACCTCCTGATTAAGCCTTCTCGCTCACACCGATGGTGATGTGAGTAGTTCTCTTGAGAATACGAACGAAGCCCCGGCGGGACGCGATGCGGCCGCGCTTCAGCGTGGGGCCTGGATTGGCCACCACGGTGGAGACATACAGGCTCTCCGGGTTCATCCCGTGATTGTGCTCGGCATTGGCCACGGCGCTGCTCAGCAGCTTCCGCATGGGCTCACAGGCGGCCTTGGAGGTCTGGTTCAGGTAGGCTTTGGCGGTGTTGACGTCCTTGCCCCGGATCATGTCGCAGACCAGCTGGACCTTGCGGGGAGACATCCGGACGTATTTGACATGGGCAAACGCTTCCATACTCCTACCTCCTTACTTCGCGTTGGCGGTCTTGCTGCCAGAGTGACCCCGGAAGGTTCTGGTCGGCACGAACTCGCCCAGCTTGTGACCCACCATGTCCTCGGTGATATACACGGGAACGTGCTTCCGGCCGTCATGGACAGCGATGGTGTGACCGACGAAGGAGGGGAAAATCGTGGAAGCCCTGGACCAAGTCTTGAGGACTTTCTTTTCTCCGGCCTTGTTCAGCTCCTCGACGCGCTTATACAGCTCGGGAGCGACAAACGGGCCTTTCTTGACGCTTCTGCTCATTTCTCATATCCTCCTTACTTGCTGTTTCTGCGCTTGACGATGAACTTATTGGTGCGGTTCTTCGTCTTGCGGGTCTTGTAGCCCAGAGCCGGCTTGCCCCAAGGCGTGACAGGCCCGGGACGGCCCACCGGGGCGCGGCCTTCGCCGCCGCCATGGGGGTGGTCGTTGGGGTTCATCACGGAGCCGCGGACGGTGGGACGGATGCCCATGTGGCGCTTCCGGCCGGCCTTGCCGACGTGGACGTTCTCATGGTCCAGGTTGCCCACCTGACCGATGCAGGCGGTGCAGTTGGTCCGGACGTAGCGGACCTCGCCGCTGGGCAGACGGACCTGGGCCAGCTCGCCTTCCTTGGCCATCAGCTGGGCGGCGGCGCCGGCGCTGCGCACCAGCTGGGCGCCCCGGCCGGGGTTGAGCTCCACATTGTGGATCACGGTACCCACGGGGATGTTGGCGATGGGCAGGCAGTTGCCGGGCTTGATGTCGGCGCTGGGGGAGGAGACCACCTGGTCCCCGGCCTTCAGGCCGTAGGGGGCCAGAATGTAGCTCAGGGTGCCGTCCTCGTACTTGACCAGGGCGATGAAGGCGCTCCGGTTGGGGTCGTACTCCAGGCGCTGGACGGTGGCGGGCATATCCTGCTTGGCCCGGTGGAAATCGATGACGCGGTACTTCCGCTTGTTGCCGCCGCCGCGGTGGCGGACGGTGATGTGGCCGTAGCTGTTGCGGCCGGCGTGCTTCTTGACGGTCTCGACCAGGCTGCGCTCAGGCTTGGCCTTCTTGTCCACGCCGTCGAAGCCGGACACGGTCATTCCTCTCCGGGCGGGAGTATAGGGCTTATAGGATTTGATAGCCATTTTTATGCTCCTTTCCGGTTAGACCATGCCTTCAAAGAACTCGATGGTCTTGGAGTCCTTCGTCAGCTTGACCATTGCCTTCTTGTAGGCGGGGCGGCGGCCCACGGGATAGGCGCCGGTGCGCTTCTGCTTGCCCTGCATCCGCAGGGTGGTGACCTTTTCCACCTTCACGCCGAAGATCTCCTCCACAGCGGCCTTGATCTCGGGCTTGGCGGCGTTGATATCCACCATGAAGACGTACTTCTTATCCGCCACGTTTTCCATGGACTGCTCGGTGATCACCGGGCGCTTGATGATGTCGTAAGCATTGCTCATGCAAATACCTCCTCGATCTTGGCCAGAGCCGCCTGATCCACCACCAGCTTGCCGCTGTTCAGCACGTCGTAGACGTTGATCAGGTTGGCAAAGGTGACCTGGCAGCCGGGGATGTTCCGCCCGGAGAGGACCACGTTGGTGTCCGGACCGGCGGTGACGACCAGCACCTTGCCCTCGGCGCCCACGGCGCTAAGGAACTGGGCGAAGGGCTTGGTCTTGGGGCTCTCCACCTGGATGCTGTCGATGACCAGGATGTTGCCTTCGCTGGCCTTGGCGCTGAGCACGCTCTTGAGCGCCAGGCGGCGGGCCTTCTTATTTAAGGTGTAGCTGTAATCCCGGGGCTTGGGGGCAAATACGATGCCGCCGTGGGTCCACTGGGGGGCACGGGTGCTGCCCTGACGGGCCCGGCCGGTGCCCTTCTGCTTCCAGGGCTTCCGGCCGCCGCCGGAAACCTCCGCCCGGGTCAGCGCGGACTGGGTGCCCTGCCGGCAGTTGGCCAGGTGATTCTTCACCACGTCGTGGACCACGGACTCGTTGGGCTCGATGCCGAAAATGGCTTCGGACAGTTCGATCTCGCCCACCTGCTTGCCGGACATATCATAAACATTCGTCTTCAGCATGTGTTACGATCTCCTTTCCTTAGCCTCTGGCGGAAGCCTTCTGGGGATTACGTCCGGAAGCCTTCTGCGGGTTCTTGCTGACGCCGGTCTCGGCGGACTTGACCTTGTTGTGCTTGACGGTGTTGCGGATGTAGACCAATCCGCCCTTGGGTCCGGGAATGGCGCCCCGCAGGACGATCATGTTCAGCTCCGGGTCCACCTTCACCACATCCAGATTCTCGATGGTGACCTGCTCCACGCCCATCTGGCCGGCGCCGATCTTGCCCGGGAAGATCCGGGACTGATGGGAGGAAGCGCCCATGGAGCCGGCGTGACGGTGGACAGGGCCGCCGCCGTGGGTCATGGGGGTCCGGCCGGCGCCGTGGCGCTTCACAACGCCCTGGTAGCCGTGGCCCTTGGAGACGCCGGTGACGTCCACCTTGTCCCCAGCGGCGAAGGTATCGGCCTTCACCACGTCGCCCACGTTCATTTCGCCGGCCTTCTCCAGCTTAAATTCTTTCAGATGCTTCTTGGGGGACACGCCCGCCTTCTTCAGGTGGCCGGCCTCCGGCTTGGTCAGCTTGGACTCCTTCACATCCTCGAAGCCCAGCTGGACGGCCACATAGCCGTCGGTTTCCATGGTCTTCTTCTGAGTGACGACGCAGGGACCGGCCTCGATAACCGTGACCGGGATCACCTTGCCGCTCTCATCGAAGATCTGGGTCATGCCCACTTTCTTGCCGATGATTGCTTTTTGCATGTTTTCTACTCCTTTTTAATAGGTTATTGGTTGACTTGGGAGCATTGGCTCTCCCTTGCCAACATGACCCGTCCGCCCGATGAAAGACAGTGCGGGCAGCTCGCGATCTCCCTGACGGGGGAAGATCACAGCTTTATCTCAATCTCAACGCCAGCCGGAAGATCCAGGCTCATCAGGGCCTCAACGGTCTTCTGATTGGGGTTGAGAATATCGATCAGACGTTTATGGGTTCTGCGCTCGAACTGCTCCCGGCTGTCCTTATTCACATGGGGGGACCGGAGAATGGTGACGATCTCCTTCTTGGTGGGCAGCGGGATGGGGCCGGAGACGGCGGCGCCGTTGCGCTTGGCGGTCTCCACGATCTTGACCGCGCTGGAGTCGATCAGCTGATGATCGTAGGCCTTCAGCCGGATGCGGATCTTTTCCTGGTTTGCCATGGTTGTTTTCCTCCTTGAAAAACGTACTCAGTTTTTTGGACCCTGGGTACGGATGAGCATCTTTTGTTCACGCCGCCGTGCGTATCACTCCGGACCATGAAAAATGGCCGACGCAAGGCCGGCCTTTCCTGCCTCCGGCGATATACGCCAGCGTGAACAGGAACGCTCAGCCGCCCGATGACCGGACATACTCCGCGGAAGTTACCGCCTTCCGGCGCAATCTCCCGCATCATCGCAGTTGCATGGGGGTTCACCCGCGCATGCCTGAATATGTTAACACGCACGGCGCCGTTTGTCAAGCCATATTTTTGAAAAAAATACATTTTTTCATTGGATGTATGCCTCCGGCGGACAGGGAAAGGGCCGCCGGAGGGCGGCCCAGTTGTTCATCCCAGACTGAAGAAGTCTGCCGGATCCGTCGGCGTACCGTCGCGGGTGACACTGAAATGGACATGGTCCCCCAGGGCCGATTCCAGCAGAGCGGACTGGCCCACATAGCCGATGGTCTGGCCCATGGTGACCGCGTCCCCAGCCTTCACCGCCACGTTCTCCGAAAGGCTGGAATACCGGGTGACATAGCCGTCAGCGTGGGTGATGACCACGGTGGCGCCCATGGTATCGTCGGTGTAGACCTCGGTAACGGTGCCGTCGGCGGCGGCCTTCACCGCGGACCCGGCGCCGGCGGCAATGTCCACGCCGTTGTGGACCCGCCAGTCACGGGTGGTCTGGTTGTAGCTCAGGCAGTCCATGGCGTACTCCGCCACGGTCTCCCCCTCCAGGGGGGCGGCGGTCCGCAGGGTCTTCTTCGCCGGCGCGGACGGCTGGGTAGGCTTGGTGGGCTGGGTGACCGGCGGCTTGGTGGCGATGACCGGCACATCCTGCTGGGCCTGGTTGGTGGCGGACACAGACGCGTCCGGCTCCTGATTGGTGTGGGTTGCGTTCCGGTAGTACAAATAGCCAGAGATCCCGATTGCGGCGGCGCACAGGATCAGGGCTATGTAGTAGCCCTTCCCGTTGAAACCGCCAGATTTTTGGTTGTTCATTGGTTAATAGCACCTCCGAAGTTAAGTATTGCCAATTTTTCGGAGGCTATACAGAAATTTTTACCAGCTCAG